>NZ_JAZHRU010000001.1:3866109-4169219 GCF_036924525.1 Bradyrhizobium sp. AZCC 1719
CCAAGTCCGGAGAACGGATCGGATTATCGATTTCGCCGGATGCCGTTCGTCTGTTGCCGCCCGAAAGCTGAGAAGGTCGATGATGCCGGTTCATGTTGGCCAGATTTCTGATCTGCACATCAAGCCGCCGGGAGCACTTGCCTATGGCAAGGTGGATACTGCAAAGGCGCTCGAACGTTGCATTGCTGCCCTGAACGAATTCAGGCCTGCGCCCGATTTTGTAGTGATCTCCGGTGATCTGGCGGACACGCCGACGGCCGAGGAGTATCAATATCTCAATCGGCTGTTGGCGCCGCTCAAGCTTCCGTTCGCCGGCATTCCCGGCAATCACGACTCGCGCGAATTGATGCGTACCGCATTTCCTTCCGCGTCCTATGCCTTCGTATCAGGGCCGCTCAATCAGAAGATCGAGGTTGCCGGGCTCGATCTGCTGTTGCTGGATTCAAGCGTACAACGAAAGCCGCATGGCGAACTCGATGGCCCGACGTTGCAATGGCTTGACGGGATGCTGGCTTCGTCGCCCGACCGGCCGGCGCTGCTGTTTATGCACCATCCGCCGTTCAAGGCCGGCATTTGGCACATGGATCGCCAGAATCTCCTCAACGCAAGCGAACTCGCGCCCATCGTGCGCCGTCATCCCCGCGTGCAGTTGATCGCAACGGGGCATGTCCATCGCGCGGCACTGACCATGTTTGCGGGCGTGCCGACCACGATCTGTCCCGCCCCCAACCATGCTGTTGATCTCGATCTGGCCGAACTACGCGAACCTTCGTTCAAGGTGGAGCCGCCGGCCTTCCATCTCCATAGCTGGTTTCCGGGTGAGGGATTCGGCACGGTCGTTACCCATCAAGTCCCGATAGGTACGTTCGACGGCCCGCATCCGTTTTTTGGGCCAGATGGGAAGCTGCTGTAGCCGTGCGGCATTCCTTGGCCGGACCGATTGCATAAGCCGAAGATCGGGCGCAATCTTTCCCAAAATAGCGGCCGCAATCCTAAGGTTTGTGCCGCTCATATTGGGGGGAGATGATGCGGCCGCTTCATCTGGTGCTTCCAACGCTTGCCTTGCTCCTAAGCCATCATGCGATGGCGCAGGGGAGCTATCCGGACCGGCCCATCAAGATGATCGTGCCGCTGGCTGCGGCAAGTGCGGTCGACGTCGCGGCGCGGATCGTCACCCAAAAGATGGCCGACAATATGCGCCAGCAAATCGTGATCCTGAACCAGCCGGGCGCTTCGGGCCTGATCGGGGCGGAGGCCGTCGCCCGCGCCGAGCCGGATGGCTACACGATTGGCGGGTTCAATGACAGCATCATGACAATGGTGCCGAACCTGCAGTCCAAGATGCGCTGGGACATCCTGAAGGACTTCGAGCCGGTGTCGCTGGTCGCGACGGTGGAGTGGGGGCTGGTAGCCAACAATCAGGCCAGCTTCAAGAACGCAGCAGATCTGATCGCGGCCGCGAAGGCGACGCCCGGCAAGATCGACTATGGTTCGGGCGGGCCGGGCAGTCCGCAGCATCTGGCGATGGCGATGTTCGCGTCGGCCGCCGGCGTATCGCTGACGCATGTGCCCTACAAGGGCGCCACCCAGGCTGCAACCGACATCGCCGCCGGCCAAATTCCCGTAGGTTTCCAGGGCCTGGGCACGGTCGCAACGCTCGTGCGCGGCGGCCGACTGAAGCTGATCGGGGTAACCACCGAGAGGAGATTGTCGCAATTTCCCGATGTGCCGACCGTCTCGGAATCCGGTCTGCCCGGCTTCTTCTTCAATTCATGGTTCGCAATTCTTGCTCCCGCCCGTACCCCGAAGGATATTGTTGCCCGCCTGAATGCCGAGGTGCTGAAGGCGGTTGGCGATCCTGACGTGCGCCGCAAGCTTGAAGAGCTGGGTTTCGCCGTGTACGGCAGTTCAGCGGAAGAGCTGCGCGCCATGACGCGCGATCAGCTCGCGAAGTATGAGCGCGTGATCAGGGAAACGGGAATCGCCAAGGAATAGTCGCCGACCGATGCGCCACGGCGCCAGGGTCGGCAGCCTATTTTGTAATCAATAGCAGGCGTAACGGCGGCCGTTGCGGCCGACATAGTAGTCGGCGCCATCGCACAGGGACCGGCTCCCCACGCATAAGCACCGCGAATCTGACTGCGTAGCTGGTGGTCGCCGGTGCAATCGGACTCGGCGTTGCGTTTTCGGGAAGATCGATCGCAGGTCTTCTTACATATGTCGAAGAAGTTGTTGTTGCGGCATCCGGCCATTTCTACGCGCCGGGCCTGGTTTACGGGTTCATGGCCGCATTTGTGATGCCGTTTTCCGCCTACCAGGGATGGGGACAGGCGACGGCTCCGCTGCTTGTCAGCCTTTTGAGGTTTGCTATCGTATTGGCCGGCGGATGGATGCTGCAGCAGCACGCGCCTCGGCCCGAATGGCTGTACTATCTTGTCGCAGGTTCCACGGTTATTGGAGCGCTAACGCTGGGCATCGTTTTCGCATTCCGGCCGCCAAATCGACGTGTTTTGATGCTTTCCGGTTGAAAAGCTGACCGGCGTTGATTACGGAAGGGTTGCATCCCCTGCAGCTTTCTCTGGAGTTTGACTGACGTGCCTCAACGAAGGACGGGTGAAGCTCACGGATTTTCGAACGGCAAACTGTCGGTCTTGCGTAAGCACCCGATTTTTGCCGACCTCGAGCCAGAGGCTTTTGACCAGCTCTGCCGTTACGCCAAACACTCCACGCTGAAGCGGGGGGCCACGCTGTTCTCCAAGGGGGATCCCGGCAACAGCCTGTATGCGGTCATTTCAGGCACGGTGAAGATGAGCATTTCTTCGCCCGACGGCCGCAACGCGATCCTGAATATCATTGGACCTGGGGAAATTTTCGGCGAGATCGCGCTGCTCGACGGACAAGCCCGCTCGACCGATGCCATCGCAAACAGCAATTGCGAACTCTTCGTCATCGACCGACGCGAATTCATCCCCTTTGTGAAGGCTCAACCGGCGTTGGCAATGAAATTCATCGAATTGCTCTGTGAGCGGTTGCGATCGACCAGCGATCAGGTCGAGCAGATTATCCTGCAGAATCTGCCCGGACGGCTGGCCAGCGCGCTGCTTCGCCTGTCCGAAAAGCACACGTCTGCGCCGCAGGGTCGAACCATCGCGATAACCCAGCAGGAGATCAGCGAGATGGTCGGCATGACCCGGGAAAGCATCAACAAGCAGTTGCGCGCCTGGGCGGCCCGCGACTGGGTACGCCTCGAGCATGGCGCCATCGTTGTGTTGAATGCCGAGATGCTTCGTGATCTGGCCGAAGCCGGATCCGGAAGCGAAGGCGAATAGGCCTCTCATTTTCCTTCACAGGTCGAACACCGCAACCGCGCGGATCGGCGATGCTGTCCCGCCGCGCCACTTCATCGGCAGGCCGATGAACGTGAACTGGCCGCACCCCAACAGCGCTTCGAGATTGCACAGGCTCTCGATGTGCGTGATGTCGAGCTCGAGACAGGCCTTGTGGACGAGGGCATTCACCTTGCCCTCGGGTCCCGGCCGCATCGAATCGATACCGAAATGCACGACGCCCTGCTGCGCCAGCCATTCGGTGGCGGCGACGTTCACGCCGGAATTGTCGGTCGAATATTCCTTGTGGGGGAATGTCCGTTCGTGGTGACCGGTGCAGAGCAGGACGGTACCGCCCCTCGGCACCGGCACGCCGGCCTTTGCCACCGCCGCCTCCAGGTCGGCAGGCGTAATCTCGGCCCGCGGCGCGATGTGGCGCAGGTCGATGCAGATACCCGGCACGATACATTTTTCCAGCGGATATTCATCGATTGATATGCCGCTCTTGCCGAAATGTCGGGGCGCGTCGATGTGGGTACCGGCGTGGTCCACCATGGAGATGAACATCGACGCCAACCCGTGCACATTGCCTGATTCGGCGAAGGATTCTTCGTGGGTTTTCCAGACGCCGTGCATGACGGGAGGATGGCCGGGATAGCTCGGCGTGCGGTGATAGAGCTCTCGGCTGAGGTCGACGATCTTCACGCGGAGTCTCCATGACGCGAACTGCGTCTGTTCTAGAACCCGAACGCCCTCGGCAGCGCCAGCGACAGCCAGGGCACATAGGTCACGATCATCAGCACCGCAAACATCACGTAGTAGAACGGCCAGATGCCGCGCATCACCTCGTCGACCGAAACCTTGCCTATGGCGCACCCGACGAACAGCGTCGTCCCTACCGGCGGCGTCAGCAGGCCGATGCCGAGATTGAGCAGCATGACGATTCCGAAATGTACGGGATCGATGCCGAAGCTTTTCACCACCGGCAGCAGAATCGGGGTGCAGATCAGCAGCAGGGGGGCAAGATCGAGCGCCGTCCCCAGAACCAGCAGCATGATGTTCAGCCACATCAGCAGCACGTATTTGTTGCTCGATATGGCGACGAAGAACTCGGTCATCTTGGCCGGCATCTGCATCAGCGCGGCGACGTAGCCGAAGCACGACGCGGTTGCGACCAGGGTCAGGACCATGGCCACGGTTTGCAGCGTCTTGTAGACCAATAGCGGCAACTCCGACCATTTGTAGTCGCGATAGATGAACATGGTGACGAAGAACGCCCAGACGCAGGCGACCGCGCCCGCTTCGATCGGTGTGAAGACGCCGGTAAGGATGCCGCCCAGCACGATGGCCAACGTTACGATTCCCCACATGGCGTCGCCGAGCATCTTGAGGGCTTGGCGGATCGGTACAGGCTCACCCTTCGGGTGTTTGTCGCGATATGCGTAGAACAGACAGAGCACCATCAGCGAGAAGCCGAGCAGTAGGCCAGGGAGCACGCCGGCCAGGAACAGGCTGGTGATCGACACCACGCCGCCGGTCGCCAGCGAATAAATCACCGAATTGTGGCTCGGTGGGACGATAATGGCTTGTAGCGAGGCGCTGATGGTGACGTTGGTTGCGAAGACTCGCGGATAGCCTTTGTCGGCCATCTGGGGAATCATCACCGAGCCGATCGCGGAGGTGTCGGCGACCGACGATCCGGAGATGCCGCTCATGATCGTGGTCGCAAGGATATTAACCTGCGAGAGGCCGCCCCGTATTCGGGTGAACCCGACGACCACGGCTGCAAAGTCGACCAGCCGCCTGGCCATGCCCCCCTCGGCCATGATGGCGCCCGCCAGCACGAAGAAGGGGATGGTCAGCATCGAGACCTTTCCGACGCCGCTGGCAAATTGCTGCATGACCGCGCCAACCGGCAAATCGATCCAGAGCGCACCGACGAGCGAAGACAGTGCCAGCGCGTAGGCGATCGGCATGCCGATCGCGAAGAACAAGCACATGCTGAGAAGCAGAACGGCGATATCCATGGCAATTACTCGACCGGTACGTGGGCGTCAGCGCCATCGCGTGGCGGCGGGCCAATTGTCAGGCGTTCGATGACGAACAGGAGCATCATGGCGCCGCTGACTACGATCGGAAGATAGGTGATGCCGACCGAGAGCCATGGAAACTCATCCACCGAATTATCCCAGGTGGTACGGACCAGCCGCAGTCCCCAAACGACCATGAAGATTGCAATCACGCCCATCAATATTTCGCTGAGGAAAAGTGAGGCGCGGCGCAGCAGTGGCGGCAGCAGGTCGGTACCAACAGTCATATTCATGTGGATGCGCTGGCGATAGCAGTTCGCCGAGCCGATGAAGGTGATGCCGACGGTGAGCAGTACGGCCATCGGCTCGGGCCATGATGAAGCGCTGTTGAGAACGTAGCGGGTGTAGACGGCCCACGGAATCACCGCCGAGACCAGCACGAGTGCGACGCACGCGACCACGGCGCCGGTCCAGTAAACCGTATCGTTCACACGCCGGAAAATTCCGGCCGCAGAATTGGACATTTTGACCTCGGAGAGTAGCGGCGCTTCGAATCGTCTCTGTAGCTCGGAGGAGTGGTCGGAACGGAGGTCGCCCGGCCACCCGCCGCCCGCGAGCCGTACCTATTGGACCGCTTCGATACGCTTGACCATCGCGGCGTACTTCGCGCCGTACTTGTCCCAGACCGGCTTCACCGCATCCTGGAAGGGTTTCTTGTCGATATCGGTGATGATCTCGGTGCCGGCCGCTTTCATTTTCTCGATGGCCGCATTCTCCGCTTCATACCAGAGCACGCGCTGCTCTTGCTGCGCTTCCTTCGCAAATTTCTTGATCAGCGCCTGATCTTCGGGCGAAAGCTTCTGCCAGGAGATGCGCGAGAACACCAGAAGCTCTGGAATAATCAAGTGCTCGGTCATCGTGAAATACTTGGCCACCTGATAATGGTTTTGCGCGATGAACGATGGCGGATTGTTCTCCGCGCCGTCTACCACGCCTGTCTGCATCGAGCTGAAAACCTGATCGAAGCCCAACGCGACGCCGTTGCCGCCCAGCGCATTCATGGTGTCGACGAACGAGCGGATTGCCCATCATGCGAACCTTGAGGCCCTTGAGGTCGGCCATGGTCCGGATCGGCCGCTTGTTGTTATAGACGTTGCGTGAGCCGGCATTCATCCAGCACAGCGCGATCAGGCCGGTCTTTTCGTTCGCGGAAATCTTCGCCAGCAATTCGTCGCCGATCTCGCCGTCGATCACCTTCTCCATGTGTTTGGAGTTGCGGAAGACGAACGGCATGTTGAAGACGTTGACGTCGTCCACGACAGGGCCGACGGCACCGACCGAAATACGGGCGAACTGCAGCGCGCCGAGCTGGGCCTGCTCGATCATTTCCTTTTCGCCGCCGAGCTGCATCGAGGGAAACATCTGGATGGTCAGCCGGCCATTGGTGGCAGCTTCCAGCTTCTTGCCCATCCGGATGACGGCTTCGACTGTCGGATAGCCGAGCGGATGAACGTCCGATGCTTTCAGCACCATTTTCGTTTGCGCAAATGCCGATGAAAGCGGCGTCGCGGTCGCCATGGTAGCCCCGAGTCCTGCGCTCAACTTGATGAAGTCGCGGCGTTTCATGTTGTTCCTCCTGATGTTTGTTTATCGTTTATGGACTTTTCGAACTCTAAGGTCGTTCGTCGAAGTACTCCGGATTGATATGTTGAGTAGCCGAGATGTTCTCGAGAAGGCTTTCGAGATGGATTTCCATTGCCCGCCTTGCGCCCTCCGCGTCATGCGCCTCGATCGCGGTCAGGATGGCCTCGTGTTCGACGATGACCTTTGCGATCCTCCCGCGCTGGGGCAGCGTTAGCCGACGATAGCGATCGACGTGAACCTTCACCTGCTGGATATATTTCCAGATTCCGGGATAGCCGGCGACATCGGCGACTGTAGCATGAAACGCTTCATCGGCCTGATGAAACGTCTCGCTGTCTCCGGCCGTGCTGGCCTCGCGCTGTCGCTCCAGGATCGACCGTAGCGCCAGTTTCTGGCTCGACGTCGCACGTTCCGCCGCGAGCCTGGCGGTGGTTTCCTCCAGCGCCTTGCGGATGATGATGGCCTCGGGGAGTGCTGCGACCGGAATGCGCGAAACGAAGATGCCGGATTGGGGATAGATCTCCAGCAGCCCTTCATCCGATAATTTGAGGATCGCCTCGCGAACGGGGGTGCGGCTCACCCCGTAGGAGAGCGCGATCTGCGCCTCCGAGACCGCTTCCCCGGGCCGGCGCTGCAGCGACACCAGTTCGCCTCGAAGATCGGAATAGATCCTGGATGCCGCCGTCGCCGCACGCGGTCTGCCGCTTCGGCGCGTGCCGGCAGCAATTCGGCGAACCTTTGGATCAGTCTTTTTCGATGCGCGGGCGGGCATGGCTGCTTTCTCGATTGATATATTAGTATATGAATTTGCTTTGACAAACTAAAAATCGTGCCGCGCACCGGTTTGCGGCTGGATGCGGGCCCATCCACAGCCGAGCGGGTCTCGTTCTACCCGCTGATGAAGCCAGCGCGCTTCCGCAGTTCACGTTGTCCGTCGCCGATCAACAAGTCGATCAGATGCTGGGCTTGTTGCGGGTGGGCGGCGGCAGTGGTGATGCCTGCCGTGTACATCGTCGCAAGTTCGCAACCTGCTGGCAGTGAGCCGGATAAGGTTGCGCCTTTGGTGCTGATGATCTCGGTCGATTGCGTGCATCCGATCGGGCGCCGTGCCTTGGACGCCGCTAGCTCGCGCATCGCCGTCGCGCCATTCGGAAAAATCCTGAGTCGGGCGGCGAGCTCATCGGCGATGCCGAGCTGCCGAAGGACATTTGCAACGTGAATTCCGGCCGTCGAGGCTTTGGTATCCGGCACGAAGATCGCATCGGAGGCGAGCAAAACCTCGCGCAAGCTGGCGGCATCCTTGGCTACGGTCGGGGGATCGCCGGCGCGAACGGCGAGGGCGGTTTCGACCGGGCCGATATCGGCTATCGAAGCGGCAACAACCAGCTTCTCCTGCACCAGTTTGGCGAGGAGTGCCGCGGTCAGGATGACGATGTCGGCCGGTGTGCCCTTGCGCAATTTGTCGGCCATCACGCCGACCGCGCCGAACTCGCCCGCGATATCGAATCCGGTGTTAGCCTTGAAGGTTGGCACCAGGCTTCCGACCAGGCCCTGTGCGCCGCCGCCGCTCAGGAGGTTCAGGCTGCTCATCAGCTTAAGTCCATCGCTGCGATGATCCTGTCACGCGTGATGGGCAAATCGCGCACCCGCACGCCGAGTGCGTCGAACACGGCGTTGGCAATGGCCGCTGTAACCGGGCCGTGGGCGGCCTCGCCGGCACCGACCGGATCAATATCAGGCCGCTGGATGACCTCCACCTCGACATCGGGCACTTCGCTGAAGCGCAGGATCGGATACTCCGTCCAGCTCGTGCTGGTGATGCGTTCTCGGTCAAAGCGCACTCTCTCTTTCAACACCCAGCTCGTGGCTTGAATGGCACCACCTTCAATCTGGTTGATGACGCCATCCGGATTGATAGCTTCGCCGACGTCGACAGCCAGCGTCAGCTTCCTGACGCTGATCTCCTCGGCGCCCTCGATCTCGGCGATCGCAGCGCAATAGGCGCCGGTGTTCTTGTAGCGGCCAAAGCCTATGCCGTGCCCAATGCCGGGCTGCTTCTCGGGCTTCCACCCCGCGCGCGCCGCCACGGCGCGAATGACGTCCTTGGCCCGCTCATCCCGCAAATGGCGCAGCCGGAACGCGACCGGGTCCTCGCCGCGCTCGGCTGCGATTTCATCGAGGATGGATTCAATTGCAAACACATTGCCCTGCCCACCGAGCGTCCGCAGCGCGGAGGTGCGTATCGGCATGGTTGTCAGGCGGTGGCTTTCGATGTGCCAGGATGGAAAATCATAGAGCGGGATCGAGTTGCGATCGCCACCCCCGCCGTTGGCCTGCGGCGGATTGGTCGAGACCATGCGTGGAAACGGGCTCTCCAGTTCGAACGCTGCCAGCAAGGCGGGCTGAGCCGCGCGCCCCGGTCGCGCCGCATGCCCGTTGCTCCAGATGGAATGTCGCCAGTCGATAATTTCACCCCGCGCATCAAGGTCGGCCTCGATCTCGATCGCCATCGCTGCGCCAAACGGCGCATCCGACATTTCGCCCTGGCGCGACCATTGGGCCCGGACCGGCCGGCCGCCGGCCGATTTGGCGAGCAGTACGGCATCGAGCGCGACGTCGTCGGCGGCGTTGTGGCCGTAGCAGCCCGCGCCTTCCAGGTGCTCAACGGTGATGTTCTCGACCGGGAGATTGAGAACCAGCGCCAGATCGGCACGCAAGAGATAGACGCCCTGGCTGTGCGTCCAGACATGAACGCGATCGCCGTCCCACTGCGCGATCGCACAGGACGGGGCGATCGACGCGTGAGCAACATAGGGGCGGGTATACTGCCGCCGGATGGTCTGCGCCACCGTGCCGGGTGATGCGGCAGTTTTCTTGCCGATTACGGTGGATTCGGACGGTTGCGCCTTGAGGAAGCTTGCGAGATCGTTTTCGTCTGGCAGCATCTCGCCATCGGACCAGATCGCGCCCTTGCGCAACGCATTGAGGGCTGCCTCGGCGCCATGCTCGGTCTCGCTGACGACGCCTGCAAAACTGCCGTCGCGCACGATGGCAACGAGACCGGCCACCGCACGGGCGCCAACCTCGTTCAGGTCCCTGAGTTTCGCTCGCGCATGCTCCGGACGCAGCACGCGCCCGTGCAGCATTCCCGCCAGCGCGTGGTCGTGGATGAATCGCGGCCGGCCAAGAACCTTGTCCGGAATGTCGATCCGTTGGACCGAATGCCCGGCCAGCGTCCGGCTCGTTGCGATCTTGGACGTTACGCCGGGTGTGGCGTTGCGATCGAGCGAGACCTCATCGGCAAGTTCCCAATAGCTGGTCCTGACGTTGCCTGGGCCCGAAATGATGCCGTCCTCGATATGGAGGGCGTCGATGCCAACGCCCAACCGTTCGGCCGCCTGCTGAAGGAAGATATGGCGAACCTCGGCGCAGGCATGACGCAGCGCACGGCCCGATTGCTGGATGGAAAGGCTCCCCGATGTGACGCCCTCGTTGGGGCTGACGGCAGTCGACGCCCGGATCATCTGCACACGTGACACCTCGACATCGAGTTCGTCGGCGGCGATCTGCGCCAGCGCCGTCACGATGCCTTGTCCGATCTCCACCTTGCCCGGCGAGACCGTCACCTGTCCGCTGCTCGAGAACGTCAGCCACGACGATAATTTCGGGTTAGCCGCAAGGCTTACCGGCAAGGCGGGCGCGGAGGGAGCGGGCGCTGGCTGGTTCATCCTGCCGCCATTTCTTCGGCCGCGCGGAGCACCGCCCGCACCATGCGATTATGTGAACCGCAGCGGCAGAGATTGCGGTCGAGCGCTTCCTTCACCTCCCTGCTTGTCGGCGACGGATTTCGCCTCAGCAGCGCCGCCGCGCTCATCAGAATGCCGGAAACGCAATAGCCGCATTGCAGCGCCTGCTCAGCGATGAAGGCGCGCTGCAGCGGATGCGGCCGCTCGCTCGTTCCCAGCCCTTCGATCGTCGTGACATCCTTGTCCGCCACCGACCAGAGCGGCGTGTCGCAGGCCGATATCGCGCGATCACCGACGATGACGTTGCAGGCGCCGCATTCGCCGGCGCCGCAGCCGAAATGCGGTCCGGTCATACCGAGCTTGCCGCGCAGAATGTCCAGCAATGACCGGTCCGGATCGGAGTCAACCTCTGTCTCAGCGCCGTTGAGGCGAAATCGAACGCTCGGCATCGAACCTTCTCTCGCAGCTTCTTATTGCGGCGGCTTATCGAATTTCTTGACCACTTCCGCCCATTTCACGATATCGCCGCGCAGGAATTTGTCGAACTCTTCAGGCGTCATCGACATCGGGACCGCACCCTGCTGGGTCCAGAGCTTGACGATATCGGGCCGTTTCACGACCGAGTTCACCGCCGTATTGAGTTTGTCGATGATCGGCTTTGGCGTGCCTGCGGGCGCCATCAAGCCGAGCCAGATGGTGGCCTCATAACCGGATATGCCGGCCTCGATCACCGTCGGCGCATTGGGAAGGACGGTCGAGCGCGTCTTGCCGGTCGTCGCCAGCGCGCGGACCTGGTTTTCCGCGACGTTCGGGGCCATCGCCGGAACTGCGTCGATCATCATCTGAACCTGGCCGCCGATCACGCCGCTGCGCGCCTCGCCGCTGTTACGGTAAGGCACATGCACGAGGTCAATGCCGGCCATGGCTTTGAACAGCTCGCCTGCCATATGGTACGGCGTGCCCTGGCCGGAGGAAGCGTAGTTCAGTTTGCCGGGCTGCGATTTGGCGAGCGCGATGAATTCCTGCAGCGTCTTCGCCTGCACGGAAGGGTGAACCACGATGACGAGGTCGGAAGAGTTGACCGGCGCGATCGGCGCGAGATCACGCATCAGGTCGTATTTGCGCTGCGGCACCAACGATTCATTCGCCGTTTGGGTGTTCGACATCATCAGCAGCGTGTAGCCGTCCGGCGGCGACTTGACGACGTCCTGCGTGCCGATCACGCCGCCGGCGCCGGTGCGGTTCTCGATCACGAAGGCCTGCCCAAAGCTTTCCTGCAGGATGGCGCCGATCTGCCGGGCGGTGACGTCGGCAGGCCCTCCGGCGCCGAAGGGAACAATCACCTTCACCTGCCGCGACGGATAGTCCTGCGCCTGTGCACCAGTTGGCGATGTCGCGAGCAGAGTTGCAGCCAGAGCCAATGCAATCCTTGGACCCGTCATTTCCCATCCCCTGACGCTTGTTTTGTTTCTTGCCCCAAGCTTAGCTGCAATCGGAACGGGCTGTCGACGAAAGACTGGCTGCGCGCCCTTGGAATAAAAGATAATCTCGGGTGTATCGCACTGGAGCGAGCCCAATGAGAAGGCTCGAAAGACAATTGGGAGCGCCCAATGAAGAACTCGATCTCGCGACGCAATGTGCTCCAGGGGGCCGCAGCCGTTCTCGCAGGCGCAGCATTTTCCACGCGCGTGATGGCGGCTGCGCCGCCGCCGGAAGCGGTCACACCCGCGCTGATCGAAGCGGCGAAGAAGGAAGGCAAGGTCATCTATTACACCTCGACCGACTTGCCGGTCGCGGAGAAGCTGGCCAAGGCATTCGAGGCGAAATATCCGGGCATTGCGGTGCGTGTCGAGCGCACCGGCGCGGAGCGCTTGTTTCAGCGTATCGGCCAGGAATATTCCAGCAACATCCATGCCGTCGACGTGGTGAACTCGTCCGATGCCGCGCATTTCATCGTCTGGAAGCGTGACGGCATTCTGGCGCCTTACGTGACGGAGGATGTCGCAAAATTCTATCCGGCCGAACACAAGGATCCGGACGGCCAGTTTGCGAGCTTCCGCGTCTGGCTCAGCATCATTGCCTACAACACAAATCTGGTGAAAGCGGAGGACGCGCCGAAGAGTTTTGCCGATCTGCTCGATCCCAAATGGAAGGGCAAGATCGTCAAGGCGCACCCGGGCTATAGCGGCACCATCATGACGGCGACCTACCAGATGCAGCGCGATCTCGGCTGGAGCTTTTTCGAGAAGCTCGCCAGGCAGAACATCATGCAGGTGCAGTCGTCGGCCGATCCGCCGAAAAAACTCGATCTCGGCGAGCGCGCGGTGATGGCCGACGGCAACGAATACAACATCTTCCAGATGAGGGAGGCAGGTCGTCCGGTCGAGCCAATTTATGCCACGGAGGGCTCGCCGCTGATTATCGGGCCGAACGGCGTCTTCAAGGATGCACCCAATCCCAACGCGGCCAGACTGTTCCAGTCGTTCAGTCTCAGCCGGGAGGCCCAGCAATTGATCATCGATGTCGGTGGCCTGCGCTCGGTGCATTCTCAAACCGTCGAGAAGGCAGGGCGCAAGCCGCTCAAGGACATCAAGACCATGAAGGACGACGCCGCAGCAGTCGAGAAGGAAAGCGAGGCCATCAAGGCGCGCTATACCAAGATCTTTCGCATTTGACCGGGATGGCCTCCGGACTGCCAAGGATTTCGGTCGCCGAAACGCTTGCCGAAAGGATCGCCGCACTCAGACCTGGCGCGTTACCGGCTGAAACCGTCCGCAAATGCGAAGATCTGCTGATCGATGTGGTCGGCCTATGCGTCACCGCGCGCAACGAGGACTATGTCGGAAGCGCGCTGGCCGGTTGCGACGATGACGGTCCCTGCACGGCGATCGGGCACAAGCGCACGCTGAGCGCGGCCGGTGCCGCCTTCGTCAACGGCACTGCCGCGCATGGCGAGGACTTCGACGACACTTTTGAGGGTGGTCCGGTGCATGCCGGCGCCGTGATTGTCCCGGCACTGCTTGCCGCCTGCGAGCGGCATAATCCGGATGGTCGAATGGCGCTGATCGGGATTGCGGTCGGCACCGAAGTGCTGTGCCGGTTGAGTCTCGTGGTGCCGAAGGCGGTTCACAAGGCGGGCTTTCACCCGACTGCGGTCTTCGGCGCGATGGGCGCGGCCGCGGGTGTCGGTGCCGCCCTTGGCCTCAACGCCAGGCAGATCGTCGATGCGCTCGGCATTGCCGGCAGCATGGCCGGGGGCATCATCGAATATCTTGCCGAAGGCGCCTGGACCAAGCGGCTGCATGCCGGATGGGCGGCGCAATCAGGCATCCGCGCGGCGCTGTTGGCGCGGGGAGGGTTCGTCGGGCCGCGCACGGTATTCGAGGGGGTACACGGCTTGTTTCATGCCTTCGCACACACCACCGATGGCGATTATGGCGCGCTGATCGGCGATTTCGGCACACGCTGGGTGACGGACACGCTGGCGTTCAAGCCCTATCCATGCGGAACGATGGCGCAGCCCTATATCGATTGCGCGCGCCGGTTGGCCGCTCGCGGCATCAAACCAGAAGACGTGACCGAGATCGTCTGCGAGGTGGCGGAGGGAACGGTGCATCGGCTGTGGGAGCCATTGGCCGACAAGCAGCGTCCGCGCAACGGCTATGCCGCAAAATTCGCCGTGCCTTATCTGCTGGCCACCGGCTTCGTGCATGGCGGGGTCGGGCTTGCCGCGTTCACCGAAAGCGCGATCCGCGATCAGCAAGTGCTGGCGCTCGCCGTCAAGGTGAAATTCGTGATCGACCCGGACAATCCCTATCCGAACAATTACACCGGTCGCATCCGCGCCACGCTCCGCGACGGCAGCGTGGTGGAAGAGCGACAGCCATATCTGCGCGGCGGTGCGCAGGAGCCGTTGACGCGGCAGGACGTGATCGACAAATTCAGGCTCAACGCCGAGCATGGCGGCTGGAGCGCCATACAAAGCGACGCGGCGTTGAAGCTGTTGGCGGGGCTGTATAATGGCCGCATCGATCTTTCCTCATTGCGCGGGTAGCGGCTCATGACCAAAGAACTCGCCGGCAAAGTCGCCATTGTCACCGGCGCAGGCCGCAATATCGGCCGCGCGATCGCGCTGACGCTGGCGGAAGGCGGCGCGTTCGTCGTGGTGAACGCGCGCAGCAACCGCGCCGAAGCGGAGGCAGTCGCGCAGGAGATCGAAGCCGCCGGCAGCAAGGCGGTGGTTCATATCGGCGACGTCGCTGATGCTAACGCAGTGCAGGCCATGGCCGATGCTGCCGTGAAGCAATTCGGCCGTATCGATATCCTCGTCAACAACGCCGCGTTGCGGCGCGAAAAGCCATTCGCCGAAATAGACCATGCAGCGTGGCGCGAAATCCTCGACGTGACCCTCGATGGCGCGTTCCACTGCGTGAAGGCCTGTCTGCCGGCGCTGCGAAAGTCCGGCGCGGGGACTATCGTCAATATCGGCGGCCTTAGCGCGCACACGGGGGCAAAAAATCGCGCGCATGTGGTGACGGCGAAGGCTGGCATCATCGGCCTGACCCGCGCGCTGGCGCACGACCTCGCTGACGACGGGATCACCGTGAACTGCGTGGTTCCCGGCCTGATCGGCACACCCCGGCCGAAGGATAGACCGGAGCCGGCGCATCATTTGACGCATCAGACTATCACCGGCAATCGGGGACTGCCGGAAGACGTCGCCGCAACCGTGCGTTTCCTGTGCGGGCCCGGCGCCCGCTACATCAACGGGCAGGCGATCCATACCAATGGCGGCGCCTATTTGGGCGCCTGATGCATGGCTAAAGGCCGTTTTTGCAGACGTACTGCCGAGCAAAGCCTCTCGGCGACCGCGGCGTTTGATGTTACCTAGAAACGCATGAACCAGCATGCCAAGGTCGATATCCGCCACTCCACCTGTCCGCACGATTGTCCGTCGGCCTGCGCGCTTGACATCGAGGTGATCGACGGGCGTTCGATCGGACGGGTCCGAGGCTCCAAGCTGCAGACCTATACGGCAGGCGTCGTCTGCGCCAAGGTGGCGCGCTACGCCGAGCGCATTCATCATCCCGAGCGGCTGCTGTATCCGATGCGCCGGACCGGAGCGAAAGGCTCCGGTCAGTTTGCGCGGATTTCCTGGGATGAGGCGCTGGACGAAATCGCGGCGCGGTTCGATCAGGCCGAGCGTGAATTCGGCGCTGAGTCGGTCTGGCCCTATTACTATGCCGGCACCATGGGGCTCGTCATGCGCGACGGCATCAATCGCCTGGCGCATGTAAAGAAATATTCGCGCTTCTACTCGACGATCTGCGCCAACATCGCGCGCGTCGGCTTCGCCATCGGCACCGGCAAGATCGCCGGCGTCGATCCGCGCGAGATGGGCGTCTCCGATCTCGTCGTGATCTGGGGCACCAATCCGGTGAACACCCAGGTCAACGTGATGACGCATGCCTCGCGCGCCCGCAAGGAGCGTGGCGCGAAGATCGCGGCGATCGACGTCTACAACAACGACACCATGAAGCAGGCCGACATCAAGATACTGCTCCGGCCCGGCACCGACGGCGCGTTCGCCTGCGGCGTCATGCACGTGCTGTTCCGCGAAGGGTACGCGGATCGCGCCTATATGGATCGATATACCGACTGCCCCGACGAACTCGAGACGCATCTGGCGACCCGCACGCCGGAATGGGCTTCGAAGATCTCGGGCGTGCCGGTCGAGGAGATCGAGGCGTTCGCGCGCCTGGTCGGCCAGACCAAGCGTACGTTCTTCCGCCTCGGCTACGGCTTTACGCGCAGCCGCAACGGTGCAACGCAGATGCATGCGGCGCTGTGCATCCCGGCGGTGACCGGTGCCTGGCAGTATGAAGGCGGTGGCGCATTCTTCAACAATGCGGGGATCTGGAATTTCGACGAATCGATCATCGAGGGCCACGACGCGATCGATCAGACGACCCGCTGGCTCGACCAATCAAAAATCGGGCGCATCCTGACCGGCGATGCCGACGCCTTGAAGGGCGGCGGTCCCGTCAAGGCAATGTTGATCCAGAACACCAATCCGGTGACGGTCGCCCCCGAACAGGCACTGGTGCGCCGGGGCTTTGCGCGCGAGGACCTGTTCGTCGCGGTGCATGAGCAGTTCATGACTGAGACGGCGGTCATGGCCGACATCGTGCTTCCAGCCACCATGTTCATGGAACATGACGATCTCTATTACGGCGGCGGCCACCAGCATATTTCGGTGGGCGCGAAGCTGATCGATCCGCCCGGCGAGTGCCGTTCCAACCATGAGGTGCTGCAAGGCCTCGGCCGTCGCCTCAATGCCGTGCATCCCGGCTTTGAGATGACGCCGCGCGAACTGATCGATGCGACGCTGAAGAAGAGCGGTCACGGCGACATCGAAACGCTGGAAGCGGATCTGTGGCGCGATATCCAGCCGGATTTTCGAACCTCCCATTATCTCGACGGTTTTGCGCACCCGGACAAGAAGTTCCACTTCAAGGCCGATTGGGCGCACCCTCCGTCCGGTAAGCCTGGCCTAGGTCCGTGGGAGCAGATGCCGTCGCTGCCGGACCACTGGACGGTCATCGAGGAGGCGGATGAGGCGCATCCGTTCCGGCTCGCCACCAGTCCGTCGCGCAGCTTCCTCAATACCAGCTTCAACGAAACCCCGTCGTCGATCGCGCGCGAGGGCAGTCCGACCGTCATGATCCATCCCGAGGACGCGGCGTCACTCGGGATTGCCGACGGCGATGCCGTCGCGCTCGGCAACACGCGCGGCGAAACGACGTTGACGGCGCGGCTATTCGACGGCCTGCGCCGTGGCGTGCTGGTCGCGGAATCCATTCATCCCAACAAGGCCCATATCGGTGGCCGCGGCATCAATATGCTGACTGGTGCCGAAGCCGTCGCGCCCGTCGGTGGCGCGGCGTTTCATGACAACAAGGTCTGGGTGAAAAAGGTGACCTCAGCCAGTGGGCGCAAGAGTTAGATCGCTCTTGCAGTCCACCGTCATCCTGCCGCAAATGCTTCCCAGCATTTGACGAAAAGGCGAGCGGGACAATGACCGACCACAAAAGCGTAATCTGCGACAAGCGCGGGCAGGCGTTCTGGATCACCATTAACCGCCCGGACAAGCGCAACGCCATCAATGCCGACGTGGTCGCCGGCATCGCCCGCGGCTATCGCGACGCGCATGACGACAAGGACGTCCGCGTCATCGTGCTGACGGGGGCAGGCGACAAGGCGTTTTGCGCCGGCGCCGATCTGCAGAACAGCGGTGCTGCCTTCGCGATGGATTATTCGCGACCGAATGTCGACTACGCCGATCTGCTGCGGCTGTCGCAAAACGCCACTAAGCCTGCAATCGCGCGGGTGGGGGGCGTCTGCATGGCCGGCGGAATGGGCCTGTTGTGCATGACCGACATGGCGGTCGCCGCCGATCACGTGATTTTCGGTTTGCCGGAGGTGAAGGTCGGCGTGTTCCCGATGCAGGTGCTGAGCCTGCTGCAGTCGATTGCGCCGAGGCGGCTGGTCAGCGAGTGGTCGCTGACCGGTGAGCCGTTTGATGCGCACGCGGCACAGGCTGCCGGGCTCCTGAACTACGTGGTGCCGGCGGCCGAGCTCGACGCCAAGGTCGACTGGCTGGTCAGCCGCATTGTCGACAAGTCGCCGACGGCGATCCGCCGCGGCAAATATGCGATGCGCGCCATCGCCTCGATGTCGTTCGACGAAAGCATCGCCTATACCGAAAGCCAGATCGCGCTGTTGGCGATGACGGAAGACGCCAAGGAAGGCCTCAAGGCGTTCAGTGAGAAGCGCAAGCCGTCGTGGCCGGGCCGGTAATCAGCCTACGCTGGCCTTCAGTCCTGCAGCCTCGATGCCGGCGACCGCGCAGATCTCGTCATTGTCGGAGGTGTCGCCGCTGACGCCGACGGCGCCAAGCAGACCGCCGTCACCTTGGATCAGCACGCCGCCCGGCACCGGCACCAGGCGACCTTGTGCCAGCGCATTCACGGCTCCGACGAAGTAAGCCTGCTCCTGCGCGCGCTGGAACAGCGCCCGTGATCCCATGCCCATCGCGAGCGCGCCATAGGCCTTGCCGTGCGCGATCTCCGCCCGCATCAGGCTGGTGCCGTCCTGCGCCGCAGTGACCTTCACGCAGCCGCGGGCGTCCAGAATGGTGATCACCAGCGGCTTCAGTTTCTTCTCGACGCCTTTGGCAAGCGCGGCATCGAGAATCTTGCGGGCGACGTCGAGAGTGAGTTCAGCCATAAATGAATTCCTTTGCGATTAGGCAGGATTAACGGTTGGATTGCGCGCTGTCGAGGCTCATCGCAAGCACACGGGCGACGTGAAGCGGTGCACGGTTTGTGCCATCCTTGATCTGATGGCGGCATGAGGTGCCGTCGGCAACGATCAGCGTGGCGGTATCGGCGCGGCGCACCGCCGGTAGCAGCGACAGCTCAGCCATCTCCATCGAAGCCTGATAGGTATCGGCGCCGTAGCCGAAGGCGCCAGCCATGCCGCAGCAACTGGACTCGATGGTTTCGACGCCGAGGTCGGGAATGAGACGCAGCACCTTCTCGACCGGTTTGAACGCGCCGAATGATTTTTGGTGGCAGTGGCCGTGCACCAACGCTTTCGCCGGCATGGCGCCAAGCGGCAGCTTGAGGCGGCCGGCCTCCGCCTCACGAACCAGAAACTCCTCGAACAGCAATGCGTGCGTGCTGATGCGCTTGGCGTCATCGTCCGAGCGTAGCGAGAGCAATTCGTCACGGAGCGTCAGCAGGCAACTCGGCTCCAGCCCGACGATCGGCACGCCGCGTGCGGCGAAAGGCGCATAGGTGGCGACCAGCCGGTTCAATTCGTTGCGCGCCTGATCGACCAGACCCGCCGAAAGGAAGGTCCGTCCGCAGCACAGCGGCCGGGCGCGATCCGTCGGTCTCGGCAAGTGGACGCGGTATCCGGCTTCGACCAGAACGCGTAGCGCGGCGTCGAGATTCTCCCGCTCGTAAGCACGATTAAACGTGTCGGCGAACAGCACGACCTCGTGGCCATCTGCCGGGCCGAAGACTTCGGCTTCCGGCCTGAATACGTCGCGGCGGAATGCGGGCAGGGCGCGCTTCGCGCTGATGCCGGCAAACTGCTCGAACAGGGCACGCAACAGCGGACTGCTGTTGCGCCAGTTGGCCAGCGGGGCAAAGCGGGAGGCGAGATCCGCATAACGCGGCAGATAGCCGACCAGCCGGTCGCGCAGGGAAAGGCCGTGTTTCTCCGCGCGTGCGGCCAGCACCTCGATCTTCATCTTGGCCATGTCGACGCCGGTCGGGCATTCATGACGGCATGCCTTGCAGGACACGCAGAGTTTCAGCGTCTCCATCATTTCATCTGAAGCCAGCGCGTCAGGACCCAACTGTCCCGAGATCGCCAGTCGCAGCGTATTGGCGCGGCCTCGCGTGACGTCCTTCTCGTTGCGGGTCGCGCGATAGGACGGGCACATCACGCCGCCTTCGAGCTTCCGGCAGGCGCCGTTGTTGTTGCACATCTCGACCGCGCCCTGAAAGCCGCCGCCGGCGCCGGGATAAGCCGACCAGTCGAGCACGGTCTTCAGCTCGGTGACGCGATAGTCCGGCCGATAACGGAACAGCGAACGGTCGTCCATCTTCGGCGGATCGACGATCTTGCCGGGATTGAGCAGATTGTCCGGATCGAAGCGCTGCTTGACCTCCCTGAAATCGGCAACGATCCGCGAACCGAACATCGCTTCATGAAATTCGGAGCGAACCAGTCCGTCGCCATGCTCGCCGGAGTGCGAACCTTTGTATTCGCGCACCATCTCGAACGTCTCTTCGGCGATGGCGCGCATCGCCTTGACGTCCTTTTCCAGCTTCAAATTGAGGACGGGCCGCACATGCAGACAACCTTCGGAGGCATGCGCATACATGGTGCCCCGCGTGCCATGCTTGGCGAAGATGGCGTTGAGTCGCTCGGTGTAGTCGGCGAGGTGCGGCAGTGGCACGGCGCAATCCTCGACGAAGGAGACCGGCTTGCCCTCCTGCTTCATCGACATCATCACGTTAAGGCCGGCGGCGCGGAAATCGGCGATGCCGGTCTGCAAGCTTGGCTCGGTGATCTCGACCACGCCGCCCCATTTGCGCTGCGGCTTGTCCCAGCCAAACCCGAGATCGGCCATCAGTTCGCCGAGTTGCTTCAGTCGTTGCAAATTCTCGGCCTGATCTTCCTCGGCGAATTCGACGACCAGCACCGCATCGGGATCGCCGCGCACGGCCGTGGCGATGATCGGCTGGAACATCGCGATCTCGCGGCCGAGCGCAATCATGGTGCGGTCGACCAATTCGACAGCGATCGGCCGTAGCTTCACGAGATGCTGGGCGGCGTCCATCGCTTCATAGAAGCTGCCGAAATGGCATACGCCGAGCACCTTGTTGCGGATCACAGGCCACAGCTTGAGCTCGACCTGCGTTGTGAAGGCAAGCGTGCCCTCGGAGCCGACCAACAGGTGCGCCATGTTGTTGGGCGCGTTGCGCGGCACCAGCGCATCGAGATTGTAGCCGCCGACGCGGCGCTGCACCTTTGGAAACCGCTCGGATATCTCGGTAGCCTCGCGCTCGCCGAGATCGAGCATGTCGCGGAACAGCGCAAGCCCGCTCTGGGGCGAATTCACCCGCGCGAGATCCCGCGGCACCTCGCCGAAATGCAGGAGCGTGCCGTCGGCCAGCGCCGCATCCATCGACAGCGTGTTGTCGCGCATGGTGCCGTAACGCAGCGAACGGCCGCCGCAGGAATTGTTGCCGGCCATGCCGCCGATGGTGGCGCGCGAGGCGGTCGAGACGTCGACCGGAAACCAGAGCCCGTGCTTCTTGAGCTGGCGGTTGAGATCATCGAGCACGATGCCGGGCTCGACCACACAAATGCGGTTTTCGACGTCGAGCGAAAGCACCCGGTTCAGGTGCTTGGAGAAATCGACGACGATTCCCTCGTTGACGGTCTGGCCGCATTGCGAAGTACCACCGCCGCGCGGGGTGATGATCCGGCCCTCGTCCCGGCAAATGGCGAGCGCCTTGAGGGCCTCGTCCATGCTCCGGGGCACCACCACGCCCGCCGGCACGATCTGATAGAACGAGGCATCGGTGGCATAGCGACCGCGGTCGAAGGCGTTGAAAAGGACGTCGCCGGTCAGATCTGACCGCAGGCGTCGCTCGAGCGTTGAGGCGTTTTTCATCCCAAATCCAAGGCGATCCAAGAGGGCTGTTGTAACCCCTCAACGGGATTATGCACTTTTTCCAGGACGAATTGCATTATGAATTCATAATGGGCAAGCTAGTTGCCTGCGGCCGTCGTGGCATCCCGCGCCACGGCCAGATGTTCAATGGCTGCGGTTCGCTTGTTGCGCAAGTGCTGGAACAGGATGTCGCTCAGCTCGCTTGCGGCGCGGCGGCGCAGCGCATCCAGGATCGCCTCGTGCTCGCGCATGGCTTCGCCCCAGCGCTGCCGCTGGCGCGCGAAATTGGCGGAATAGCGGACGCGGCGGATCCGGCCGGCAATACTGGCGTAGGCCGCGCGCAGGGTCTCGTTGCGTGCGGCCGCAACGATGCTCTCGTGGATGCGCTGATTGACCTGAAAATAGCCGTGCATGTCGCTATTGAGGTAATGGCCGTACATCTCATAGTGCAGCCGCTCGATCGCGGCGATTTCCTCGTCCGTGATGGCCTCGCAGGCAAGGCGTCCGGCGAGGCTTTCCAGGCCGGCCATCACGTCGAAAAGCTCCTCCAGATCCCGCTCACTAAGCTGGCGCACGCGCGCGCCGCGGTTGGGCAGGAGTTCGATCAAGCCCTCCGCAGCCAGGACCTTGAGCGCCTCGCGCAGCGGTGTCCTGGAGATTCCAAGCATCTCGCAGAGCTGCCGTTCCGGAACACGTGCACCCTCTGGAATGTTGCCTTCGACGACGTAATCGCGAAGCCGCAGCAGGATTTCGCCGTGAAGTGAGGCCTCTTGGCGGTCGGACTGGACGATCGGCACCCCGGCTTCGGGAATCGTGGATTTCATTTGCATAACAGTAGTTTGCGGAATCTGCGGCGTCGACGATCTAGATTGAATACCAAAAATAGGTTGAAAAGACAAAAAATGAATGCAAAATAATGCTCAAAGCGCTCTTTGGGAGGTTGCCATGCGGCAAGGACGGCATTTTCTGCAGATTCCAGGGCCAAGCCCGGTCCCAGACCGCGTTCTCCGCGCCATGGACATGCCCGTGATCGATCACCGCAGCGCCCAGTTCGCCGAACTCGGGCGGGCCGTGCTCGGCGGCAGCCAGAAGATTTTCCAGACCTCGGGACCGGTGGTGATCTTCCCGTCGTCGGGGACAGGGGCCTGGGAAGCCGCCATCGTCAACACGCTGTCGCCCGGCGACAAGGTTCTGATGGTGGAGACCGGCCATTTCGCGACCCTGTGGCGCCAGATGGCGGGACGCTGGGGAATTGACGTCGACTTCCTGCCCGGCGACTGGCGCCGTGGCGCAGACCCGGCGGTCATCGAGGAAAGGCTGGCGCGCGACACATCCCATGCGCTCAAGGCGGTGATGGTCGTCCACAACGAAACGTCGACCGGTGCGACCAGCCGGATCGGCGAAATCCGCGCCGCGATGGACCGGGTCGGTCATCCGGCCTTGCTGATGGTCGACACCATCTCCTCGCTGGGATCGGTCGAGTACCGGCACGACGAATGGAAGGTGGACGTCAGCGTCAGCTGCTCGCAGAAGGGATTCATGCTGCCCCCCGGCTTGGGCTTCAACGCAATCTCGGACAAGGCCCGCGCTGCGGCCAAGATCAACAAAATGCCGCGGTCGTATTGGGATTGGGAGGAAATGCTGAAGCCGAATGCGAACGGCTTCTTTCCCTATACGCCGGCGACCAACCTGCTCTATGGCCTGCGCGAGGCCATTGCGATGTTGCTTGAGGAGGGGCTCGACAAGGTCTTCGCGCGCCATCAGCGGCTCGCCGCTGCCACGCGTGCCGCCGTCAATCACTGGGGACTGGAGGTGCTTTGCCAGGAGCCAAAGGATTTTTCCCCGGTGCTTACCGCCGTGCTGATGCCGCCGGGGCATGACGCGGACCAGTTCCGCAAGGTGGTGCTCGACAACTTCAACATGTCGCTCGGCTCCGGACTGTCGAAGGTGGCTGGCAAGGTGTTCCGCATCGGGCACCTCGGCGAATGCAACGAACTGACCTTGCTCGCTGCGCTGACGGGCGTGGAGATGGGATTGTCGGTCGCCGGCATTCCGTACCGCGCCGGCGGTGTCGATGCCGCGATGAAGTATCTGGAGCAGCGTCCCCAAGGCAATTCCCCGGCGCATCTCAAGGTCGTCGGCAGCTAGCCAGCAGCTCGCGCCTGCCGGCGACGCCGCTCCAGCCCTGCTCCTTGCGCATTGACGTGCTGCGTCCGGCGGGCGACAAGCCCGCCAAATGGTGATATTCGAGCGGCTCGAAACGCCAAGGCAATACCGGGAAGGACGCCCATGACGACCGTGCATACTGGAAGGCATTTTCTGCAGATTCCGGGACCGACCAATGTGCCGGACCGGGTGCTGCGCGCCATGGACATGCCGACCATGGACCACCGGGGTCCCGAGTTCGCCGAGGTTGGTTATGCCGTGCTGGCCGCCATGCAGCGGGTATTTCGCACCAAGCAGCCGGTAATCATCTATCCGTCGTCCGGCACGGGCGCATGGGAGGCGGCACTCGTCAATACGCTGCAGCCGGGCGACAAGGTGCTGATGGCGGAGACCGGGCAGTTTGCCGTGCTGTGGCGCGGCATCGCCGACAAGTTCAAGCTCGAAGTGGATTTCATTCCCGGTGACTGGCGTCATGGCGCCGACCTGGAGCAGATCGAGGCGCGGCTGTCGGCCGACAAGGCGCACAAGATCAAGGCCGTGTGCGTGGTTCACAACGAGACCTCGACCGGCTGCGTCAGCCATCCGCAGGACGTCCGCAAGGTTCTCGACCGCGTCAACCATCCCGCGCTGCTGATGGTCGACACCATCTCTGGCCTGGGATCGCTGGAATATGAGCACGACGCCTGGGGCATCGACGTGTCGGTCGCCGGGTCGCAAAAGGGCCTGATGCTGCCGCCGGGTCTCGGCTTCAACGCCATCTCGGAAAAGGCGCTCGCGGTGGCGAAGGCCAATCCCGCGATGCGCTCCTATTGGGACTGGCAGGAAGTCATCGCGATCAACAAGGCGGGCACCTGGCCCTACACGCCGGCAACGAACCTGCTGTTCGGGCTGCGCGAAGCGGTGAAGATGCTCGAGGAGGAGGGTCTCGAGAACGTCTTCGCCCGCCATAAGCGCCACAGCGCCGCGACGCGCGCGGCGATCAAGGTGTGGGGCCTGGAAACGCAATGTCAGGAGCAGGGCGCGCATTCGCCCGCGCTGACCGGCGTCGTCATGCCGGAAGGTCATGACGCCGACAACTTCCGCAAGGTCGTGCTGGAAAACTTCGACATGTCGCTCGGCACCGGCCTGAACAAGATCAAGGGTAAGGTGTTCCGTATCGGCCATATCGGGCACTTCAACGACCTGATGCTGATGGGCACGCTGTCGGGTGTCGAGATGGGTCTCGATCTCGCCAAGGTACCGCATCGCGGCGGCGGCGTGCTGGCGGCGATGGAAGTGCTCAAGGGACGCGATGTCGTGGCGATGCCGAAGGCCGCCGTTGCCTGAGGCCTGTTTGACCGAAACAAAAATAGAGAGAGCTGCGATGAACGCTCCGGTAGCTTCGACCGAAGACCTGATCTATTCCGTCGAGGACGGCATCGCCCGGCTGACGTTCAACCGTCCGCAGGCGCGCAATGCGCTGACCTTTGCCATGTACGAGCAGATGGCGGCGATCTGCGAGACCATCAACAATGATCGCTCGATCAAGGCGATGATCTTGACCGGCGCCGGCGACAAGGCGTTCGCATCGGGCACCGACATTTCGCAGTTCCGCGCCTTCAAGACCGCACAGGACGCGCTCGACTATGAGGCGCGGATCGACCGCGTGCTCGGTGCGCTGGAGGCCTGCCGGGTGCCGACGATCGCGGCGATTGCCGGCGCCTGCACTGGCGGCGGGGCTGGGATTGCGGCGTGCTGCGATATCCGCATTGGTACCGAAACAACGCGGATGGGTTTTCCGATCGCGCGTACGCTCGGCAATTGCCTGTCGATGTCCAATATCTCCAGGCTCGTTTCGCTGGTCGGCCCCGCGCGGACCAAGGACTTGATCTTCAAGGCGCGGCTGGTCGAGGCGCCGGAAGCGCTGGCGCTCGGGCTGCTCAATGAGATCGTGCCCGATGTCGCAACGTTGCAGCGCCGCGCCGACGAGACTGCGAAACTCGTTGCGAGCCATGCGCCGATCACGCTCGAAGTCACCAAGGAAGCGGTGCGCCGCATCCGGCGGACATTGACGCGTGACGAGGGCGAGGACCTGATCTTGCGCGCCTATATGAGCGAAGACTTCCGCGAGGGAATGGACGCATTCCTCAACAAGCGCTCGCCGAACTGGAAGGGCAAATAGGTTACCCAAGCGTTCAGAACCGCCCACTATGGTAGGCGGCCTTTTTTGCCAATTCCATACCGAGGTCGAGCGCCGCGATACCTATTCTGTCGGAGGGCGTGGTGAGGCAACGTTGATCCATCCATGCGATGATCGCGTCGAAATCGCCGCCACCCACCATGTCCCGCTCGCCGCTGATATTCAGGCCGCTGATAAATCCAACCAGCCAGGATTCAAAGCTTCCTTTGACGACCGCATTCTTCTTGCGGTTGGTCCAGGCCGTGCAGGTTTGAGAGCCCGCGCCAATTATTGAGGAACCGGCGTCCGCGGCGGTGGCAAGACAAGCCAGGAGAAAACCAATCGCGAACGCTTTCATGTTTCTTCGCCGACCATTATTCGTCGGATCGTAGCGCAACAGGGCGGCTACTTCTTGAGACAAAGACCAACGGCCGGACCCGTGCCGCACTTGGCGCCATCGGGGGTACCGCCGGACGGACAGAACACCGACACCAGGTTTTCATTGGCATCGCAGCCGACCTCGCCGCTGGCCTGAACCGACCTGATGGAAGTGCCAGCCGGTCCGGGATCGCCCTTCGGACCGGGCACACCCTGCGGTCCCTGTGGCCCTTGGGGACCCTGTTGCCCTTGAGGGCCGGGCACGCCTTGCAGGCCCTGTACGCCCTGCGGACCGGCCGGTCCTTGTGGGCCGGTATCCCCTTTCGGTCCTGGATCCCGTCCGCACCCCGCGAGGGTCAGCGCCGCACCCATGAGGGCGGTCACCAAAATCCTTCTCATTCAGCCTCTCCTCCTGATGTTTCTTGTAGCGTGCATTAAACGGGCTCACTCGCCGCCGCACAACGGAAAAGCGGCGAGACTGAATTCGGCTGTTCGTAGCAGCAGGCCCTCCTGCTGGAAGAATTTGCACCTGATGCGAAAGTCATGATGCGAAAGTCATGGGCGGCACATTGCGGTGCAGCTTGAACTCTGATCGGTTCGCTCGCAAGATGTGGCAACCATGCAAATACATAGGGAAGAAGCACGTGGGACAGATCCTCAAAGCCGCGGCCGCCTTGACGGCTATGATCGCAACCACCCCTGCGTTTGCCGCTTGGGAGCCGACCAAGCCGGTGGAAATCGTGGTCGCGGCCGGCGCCGGCGGTGCCTCCGACCAGATGGCGCGGATGATGCAGGCGGCGATCCAAAAGAACAACCTGATGAAGCAGCCGATGGTTGTGTCGCTCAAGGGCGGGGCGTCCGGCGCCGAGGCGCTGATGTACATGAAATCCAGCGACGGCGATCCCAACAAGGTGCTGGTCGCCTATTCGCTGATCTACATGCTGCCGCTGTCGGCCAAGATCCCGTTCAACTGGCGTGACCTGACGCCGGTGTCGGTGGTCGCGCTCGACCAGTTCGTGCTGTGGGACAATGCCGACGGCCCCAAGACGGTGAAGGATTTTATCGCGGCCGCCAAGGCGGCGAGCTCGCCGTTCAAGATGGGCGGCACCGGCTCCAAGCGCGAGGACCATGTGCTGACGGTTTTCATGGAGCAGAAGACCGGCGCGAAGTTCTCCTATCTGCCCTACAAGTCCGGCGGCGAGGCGGCGACGCAGCTTGTCGGCAAGCACACCGAAGCCAATGTCAATAACCCGTCTGAAAACCTCGAAGTCTGGCGCGCCGGCCAGGTCCGTGCGCTGTGCGTATTCGACAAGGAGCGCATTTCCTACAAGACCAAGGTCACGGAGACGCAATCCTGGAATGACGTCCCGACCTGCAAGGAGGAAGGGCTCGACGTGCAGTACCTGATGCTGCGCGCGATGTTCCTGCCCGGCAAGGTGACACCGGAGCAGCAGGCGTTCTATGTCGATCTGTTCCAGAAGGTGACGCAGACGCCGGAATACAAGGACTACATGGAGAAGCAGGCACTGAAGCCGATCTTCCTCACCGGCAAGGACATGCTGAAATTCCTCGAAGAGGACGACAAGCTGAATGCCTCGCTCATGAAGGAAGCGGGCTTCGTCGCGAAGTAACGCGCTTACTCCTCCGCGTGGCCGTATCCGGCCATGCGGAGGCGGACTTTTTCGATTTCCTCCTTTGAAAGGAGTGGCGGCGTGCCGATTTGCAGGCAGCCGTGATATTGCCGCGCCAGCGTCTCGACCTCGACCGCAAGCCACATCGCCTTTGCCAGCGACGGCCCGACCGCGATCATGCCGTGATGTTCGAGCAGGCAGGCCAGCCGTCCCTCCAGCGCGCGGACAGCGTGTTCGGAGAGCTCCTGGGTGCCGAAGGTCGCATACGGCGCGCAGCGGATGGTGTCGCCACCGGCGACGGCCACCATGTAGTGCACCGGCGGAATCTCCATGCCCATGATCGCCAGCATGGTCGAGTAGGGCGGATGGGTGTGGACGATCGCCTGCACCTCCGGGCGGGCCTTGAGGATGTCGCGGTGAAACCGCCACTCGCTCGATGGCCGCTGGGCGGGGTCGTGGTTGCCGTCGAGGTGCATGTAGACGATCTGCTCGGGCTTCATCGCCTCGTAGGGCGTGCTGGTCGGGGTGATCAGCATGCCATCGCCATGGCGCAGGCTGATATTGCCCGACGTGCCCTGATTGATGCCAAGCGCATTCATGCGCAGGCAGGCATCGATGATCGACTGGCGTTTTTCCCGGTCTTTCGTGGTCGGCATTTCGAACCCTCTTGCAGCCCGCGGACAATGCTTGAATATTGCGTCGCAGTATAGTCGAACATCTTCCGTGTAATCGTAAGTGGGAGAAGTCATGACGCGTGCCGTGCTTGGCATCATCGGTGGATCCGGCATCTACGACCTGCCGGGGCTGGAGGATGTCCGCGAGGAAACCATCGAGAGCCCCTGGGGCGAGCCGTCCGCGCCGCTGATGCGCGGCATCATCGCAGGGCTTCCGGTCGCGTTCCTGCCACGGCATGGCAAGGGGCATGTGCTCTCGCCCTCCGACATCAACTACCGCGCCAATATCGACGTGCTGAAACGGGCAGGGGTTACCGACCTGGTTTCGCTGTCGGCCTGCGGCTCCTTCAAGGAGGAACTGCCGCCCGGCACGTTTGTGCTGGTCGATCAGTTCGTCGACCGCACCTACCGCCGTGAGAGCTCGTTCTTCGGCAAGGGTTGCGTCGCCCACGTCTCGATGGCCCATCCGGTTTCGCCGCGGCTGCACGTGCATCTGGCGGCAGCGGCCGAGGCTGAGGGGATCGCGGCGGTGCGGGGCGGCACCTATGTCTGCATGGAAGGGCCGCAGTTCTCCAGCCTCGCGGAGAGCCAGACCTACAAGGCGCAGGGTCATTCGGTGATTGGCATGACCAACATGCCCGAGGCAAAACTCGCCCGCGAGGCCGAGATCTGTTACGCCAGCGTGGCGATGGTCACCGATTACGATTGCTGGCATCCTCATCATGAGGCCGTCACCGTGCAGGATATCATTCGCGTGCTGAACTCGAATGCCGGCAAGGCCAAGGCGCTGGTCGCGCGTCTCGCCCGGGATTTCCCGCGTGAGCATGAGCCGTGCCCGATCGGCTCGGACAAGGCGCTGGACACCGCCCTGATCACGGCGCCGGAAGCGCGCGATGCAAAATTGCTCGCCAAGCTCGATGCGGTGGCGGGGAGGGTGTTGAACTCATGAAGGTCGATGGCCGGCATTTTCGCAGCATCTGGCTCGAGGACGACGGCTGCACGGTCGGCGCGATCGACCAGCGGCGATTGCCGCATGAATTCGTGGTGGCGCGTATCGCGAGCGCCGCGGATGCGACCGAGGCTATCCGCTCGATGCTGGTGCGCGGCGCGCCGCTGATCGGCGCGACTGCGGCTTACGGCATGGCAATCGCCATGCGCACGGACGCTTCCGATGCGGCGCTCGATCGCGCCTATGCCATGCTGCTGGCGGCACGGCCGACGGCGATCAACCTGAAATGGGCGCTTGACGAGATGGCGCGCTTGCTTCGGCCGCTGCCGGCGTCGGAACGCGTCGCGGCAGCCTACCAGCGCGCCGGCGAAATCGCCGATGAGGACGTCGCGATCAACCAGGGGATCGGCCGGCATGGTCTGGCGCTGATCGAACAGATCGCGGCAACGAAGCAGCCGGGCGAGCCGATCAATATCCTGACCCATTGCAATGCCGGCTGGCTCGCGACGGTGGACTGGGGCACGGCCACGGCGCCGATCTACCTTGCCCATGATAGCGGCCTGAAGATCCATGTTTGGGTCGACGAGACCCGGCCGCGCAACCAGGGCGCTTCGCTGACTGCCTGGGAACTCGGGCACCACGGCGTGCCGCACACGGTGATCGCCGACAATACCGGCGGCCATCTGATGCAGCACCACATGGTCGATCTCGCGATCGTCGGCACTGATCGGGTGACAGCCAGTGGCGATGTCTGCAACAAGATCGGCACCTATCTGAAGGCGCTCGCCGCCCACGACAACGGCGTGCCGTTCTATGTTGCACTGCCGTCGCCCACCATCGATTTCAGCATCGACGACGGCATCAGGCAGATTCCGATCGAGCAGCGCAGCACGGAGGAGGTGGCGACCATGACCGGCCGCACCGCCGATGGGCGTGTCGAGACCGTGCGCGTGGTTCCCGACGGGTCGCCGGTTGCCAATTACGCCTTCGACGTCACGCCGGCGCGGCTGGTGACGGGCTTGATCACCGAGCGCGGCCTGCTGCGGCCCGATCGTGCTGCACTTGCGAGCGCATTTCCGGAGCGCAGCGCCGGACATTGACGCCGGCGACGTCGGCACGTATCCCCGTTTAGGACTGTCGTATCGGGGGTCACCATCTCCATGTCCAATACCGACATCGAAATCGTCGTCGAGGATCCGACCGCGCCGGAGGCGGACTCGCCTCAGATGGCGAGCGTTCGGGTGGTCGACGTGGTCGTCTGCCTTCTGCTTCTCGCGCTTGCGCTGACGCTCGGTTTTGACAACTGGCGGACAGGAGCGGGCTGGGAATCCACCGGTCCGCAGCCCGGCTATTTTCCGTTCTATCTGTCGATCATCCTCGGTAGCGCCAGCCTCTACGGCCTGGTTGCGGCGTTCCTGTCGCGCCGGGAAGCCTCCGAATCCTTCGTGACGCAAGCGCAGCTTCGCCGCGTGATGGCGGTGTTCGTGCCGACGGTTCTGTTCTGCCTCGCCACCCAATTCCTCGGGCTCTATGTCGCAAGCTTCCTTTTGATCTCCTGCTTCATGCGTCTGGTCGGCAAGATCGCATTGTGGAAGTCGCTGCTCACCGCCTTCGTGTTTACCGCTGCGATGTTCGTGACCTTCGACGTCGCCTTCGACGTCATCATGCCAAAGGGCCCGCTCGAAGCGGCGCTCGGCCGCTAATGGACCTGGCATGACTCTTTCCGTCATTGCGAGGAGCGAAGCGACGAAGCAATCCATTCTTGCTTTGCTGCACCATGGATTGCTTCGCTTCGCTCGCAATGACGAAATGTTGGGAATCATCTGATGGAAGCCCTCGGCCTCTTGATGCACGGCTTCGCTGTGCTGCTGACCTGGAAGACGCTGCTCCTGATGATGACCGGGCTGGTGCTCGGCATTTTCGTCGGCGTGCTGCCCGGCCTCGGCGGCCCGAACGGGGTTGCGATCCTGCTGCCGCTGACGTTCACGATGGACCCGACCTCGGCGATCGTGATGCTGTCCTGCATCTACTGGGGTGCGCTGTTCGGCGGCGCCATCACCTCGATCCTGTTCAATATCCCCGGTGAGGCCTGGTCGGTCGCGACCACCTTCGACGGCTACCCGATGGCGCAGCAGGGCAGGGCGGCGGAAGCGCTGACCGCGGCCTTCACTTCGTCGTTCATCGGCTCGCTGGTCGCGGTGATACTGATCACGTTCCTGGCGCCGATGATCTCGTCGTTCGCGCTGAGGTTCGGGCCACCCGAATTCTTCGCGGTATATCTGCTCACCTTCTGCTCCTTTGTCGGGCTCGGCCGTGAGGCCAAGCACAAGACCGTCATTTCGATGTCGCTCGGTCTCTTGCTCGCGGGCATCGGCATGGACACCGTGTCCGGCCAGTTGCGCATGACCTTTGATTCGGCGGAGCTGTTGCGCGGCGTCAACTTCCTGGTCGCGGTCATCGGCCTGTTCGGCATCAGCGAGATCCTGCTCACGATGGAGGAGCGGCTCGCGCTGCGCGGCCACGCCGCCGGCATCTCCCTGCGCGTGGTGCTGTCGGTGTGGAAGGACCTGCCGAAATACTGGGTGACGCTGTTCCGCTCGTCCTTCATCGGCTGCTGGCTCGGCATTACGCCGGGCGGCGCGATTGCCGCGTCCTTCATGGGTTACAACCTCGCCAAGCGCTTCTCCAAGGACCGGGACAGCTTTGGCAAGGGCCGCATCGAGGGTGTGTTCGCGCCGGAGACCGCAGCGCACGCCTCCGGCACCGCGGCGCTGCTGCCGATGCTCGCGCTCGGCATCCCCGGTTCGGGCACCGCGGCGATCCTGCTCGGCGGCTTGATGGTGTGGGGGCTCAATCCCGGGCCGCTGCTGTTCGTCGAGCACAAGGATTTCGTCTGGGGCCTGATCGCATCGATGTATCTCGGCAACGTCGTCGGCCTCGTGCTGGTGCTGACGACCGTGCCGATCTTCGCATCCGTCCTGCGCGTGCCGTTCGCCGCCGTCGCGCCGATGATCGTGGTGTCCTGCGCGATCGGCGCCTATGCGATCCAGAACGCGATGTTCGACATCTGGCTGATGCTGGGCTTCGGCGTCGTCGGCTACGTCTTCAAGAAGATCGGCATCCCGCTCGCGCCGTTCACGCTGGCGCTGGTGCTCGGCAACCGCGCCGAGGATGCGTTCCGTTTGTCGATGATCGGCGCCGGCGGCGATTTGAAGGTGTTCTGGTCGAACGGCCTGGTCGGCTCGATCACGACACTGGCGATCGTGTTGCTGTTCTGGCCCGTCATCGACAAGGCGTTCGGCAGCGTCACGCGCATGTTGCGGCCGGCAAAGGCTTAGCTGCGCTGGTCTAGATCTTGTGTTTTTGGATGGAGCGGGCCCCATTTCTACTTTGCATGGGGTTGTTTTCGCAGTTTTGCTGACCGTCGAATGTACGGCACCTCTCTTAGCCCGGTAGCAGCTGCTTCGGCAGGCTGAAGGCGAGCTGGTAGAGCGGCAGGTCGTCGATGGCCGCGTGATCGTCTGCAGGCAATGTCTTGCGCAGATGATGGAGCGCGTCGCGGACCGCGGCCTCGTCCAGCCCCTCGATCAGCAGCAGGGCGGCGAAGGAGCCGTCATTGCTTCGCATGCCTTTCTCGCGGGTCTTGATCGAGGTTTGCGCCATGTCGGTGCGCAGTACCCGCGCGGCGATGATGCGGTCGAGGTGGGTGAGCTCCGCGACAAGCGCGGCGGCATCCCAGGATGGCGCGGTGTCGAGGCGCAGGGGCGCGACGATGCCGCCCTGGCCAGTGCCGGCAGCCGCCGCGACACGGCCGCCGCCGCGCGCGAAATTGCCGAGCCGGGGCATGATGCGCTGCGACCATGGGGTCGGTGCGTTCAGCCGCGCCAGATAGTCCGGCCCGCCGACGACGCGCTCGTCCTCGAGTTCGTAGAGGATGAAGTAGCGGTTCACGGACGCGCCCAGCGCACGGAAGATGCGGCAGGCCAGGAAGCCGTTGATGCCGACGCGCTCGGCGGCATGTTCGCGCGTGATCCAGTGCGCCCAGTCGGTTTCGTCCTGCGGTGCAAGATCGCTCCAGATCGCGAGATAGCCGGATCCCTGCATGTCGGGCCTCCTTACTTTGGTCCGATGCGCATGGCGGCCGGAAGAGCCGCGGGCAGTTGGCTGGCCCCCTGCAGTGCGGCCTGCATCGCGACGATGTAGCCATAGGGGCCGAGGCCCGCGATCACGCCTTTCACGGCTGCCGAAAGCTTGGAGTGGCGGTGCAGCTCGTCGCGGGCATGAATGTTGGAGATGTGCACCTCGTAGATCGGCCCCTCGAAGATCTTCATGGCGTCGAACATCGCAATCGAGGTGAAGGAGTAGGCGGCGGGGTTGATGATGAGGGCGTCTGCCGAGGTCCGCGCGGACTGGATCAGGTCGACCAGCTCGCCCTCGTGGTTCGACTGGTGAAACGCCAGTTGCGTGCCGGTGAAGGCGGCGAACTCCTCGCACGAGGCCTTGATGGCGTCGAGCGTGGTCGAGCCGTAGATATGCGGCTCGCGGATGCCGAGCATGTTCAGATTCGGGCCATTGAGGATCATGATGCGCATGGAATGCCTTTCACGGGATAATGACGGGGCAGTGTAGCCGATCGCGGCAACATGTCAGCCGGTGAACCATTTCGCCGGCACGGTGACAATTGATGGAAACAGCACCATCAGGAATAGCACGATCAGTTGGGCGATCATGAAGGGCCAGACGCCCTTGATAATGTCCTCCATGCTGATGCGCGACACGCCGCAGACGACGTTGAGGACGACGCCGACGGGTGGCGTGATCAGGCCGATTGCGTTGTTGATGATGAAGAGCACGCCGAAATAGACGGGGTCGATGCCGGACTGCTTGACGATCGGCATCAGTATCGGGGTGAGGATCAGAATGGTCGGCGCCATGTCCAGCGCCATGCCGACAATCACCACCAGCAGCATGATCGCCAGCATCAGCAGCGTCTGGTTATCCATGAAGGGACGGACGAGGTCGACGATTTGGGTGGCGATTTCCGAAACGGTGATGAGCCAGGACGACACCAGCGCCGCCGCGACCAGGAACATGACGACGCTGGTGCTGAGAGCAGCCGAGACGAAGACTTCGTAGAGTTGGCCGATCTTGAGCTCGCGGTAGATGCAGGTCGCAACAAACAGCGCGTAGACGGCAACGACGACGGCGGCTTCGGTCGGCGTGAATACGCCGAACCGCAGGCCCACGATGATGATCGCGGGCAGCATCAGGGCCCAGAAGCCGTCGACAAAGGCCCAGACGATCTCGCGGAGCGACTTGCGCGGCGGGCTTTCGATATTTTCTTCGCGCGCGACCCACCACCAGGCGATGCACAATCCGACACCGAGCATGAGGCCGGGGAAGATGCCGGCGAGGAACAGTTTCGATATCGAGACGCCGCCGGCCACGCCGAACAGCACGAAGCCGATGCTCGGCGGGATCACGGGCGCAATGATGCCACCGGCGGCGACGAGGCCCGCCGCATACATCTTGCGGTGACCGGCCGCGACCATCATGGGGACGAGCAGCGCCGCCAGCGCCGCGGCGTCCGCCGCAGCAGAACCCGACAGCGACGCCAGCACGCAGGAGGCGAGGATGGCGACGTAGCCGAGGCCGCCTTTGACGTGCCCGACCAGCGCGAGCGCGACATTGACGATCCGCCTGGCGAGGCCGCCGCGGTTCATGACCTCGCCAGCGAGCATGAAGAACGGCACGGCCATCAAGGGAAAGCTGTCGGCGCCGTTGATGATGTTCTGGGCGACGATCTGCGAGTCGAAAATGTCGAGCGAATGCATCAGCGCGACGCCGCAGACGATCAGCGCGAAGGCGATCGGCATGCCCAGCGCCATCGCGCCGAGCAAAGAGAAGGTGAAGACCGCAAGCGTCATGCCCGGCTCCGCGCCATCGAAGGATGATCAGGTGTGCTCATCGCTTTCCTTCACAGCGATCAGATCTTGTTCCGACGCTGATCCGCTCATCACCCGCACGAGATCGAGCAGCAGGATCACGGCGGCCGACACGCCGAATACGAGCCCGGAAGAATAAAAGAACAGTCCGACCGAAATGCCTGAGGCGGGCGCGCTGTCGCCGAAGGTCAACACCGCCTGCTTCCAGCTTCCGAGCGTCAGCAGCGCGTCCACGTAGAGCATCAACAGATAGCTCACCACGAAGCAAATGAGCTTGCCGCGCGGCGGGAGCGCACGGACCAGCGTGTCAACGCCAAGATGGGCATGCAGGCGCAGCGCCACGATGGCGCCGAGGAAGGTCAGCCAGACGAGAAGCCAGCGCGACAGTTCCTCTGACGTCGCTATCCCTGAATTGAAGAGATAGCGCAGCACCACGTTGGTGAAGACCAGAACGACCATCGCAGCGAGGCAGATCGCGATCGCGAGCTTGAGCAGCCGGCAGTAAAGGTCGATCAGCCGCTCGATGGTGCCCATTGCGGGCCTACTTGGCGCCACGGATGCGCGCGACCTCGCTCGTGAATAGCTTTACGCGGGCGGGATCATATTCGGCCGAGAATTTTTCAACGACGGGTTTGGTGGCGTCCTGCATGCGGGCGTATTCGGCAGGCGCAATCTCGTTGAACTGCATGCCCTTGGCCTTCAGTTCATCCAGCGCTTTCTCCGCGGCGAGCTTGGTCTGATCGCGCTGATATTCGCGCGTCTCGGCAAAGCTGTCGCGCAGCATTTTCTGCTCTTCCGCCGACAGCCCGTCCCAGAACTTCTTGCTGACGATGATGACGTTCTGGGTGAAGGTGTGGTTGGTAGCCGAAACGTATTTCTGCACTTCGTAGAACTTGTTCGACAGGATGACGCTGTAGGGGTTCTCCTGGCCGTCGACGGTCTTGTTTTCCAGCGCGGTGTACAATTCGCCGAACGCCATCGGCACCGGGTTTGCCTTCAGCGCCTTGAAGGTTTCGAGATAGACCGGGTTCGGAATCACGCGCAGCTTCAGCCCGGAGAAATCCTCGACCTTCGCAATCGGGCGGCTGCTGTTGGTGGCGTTGCGGAAGCCGAGCCCCCAGTAGCCCAACCCGATCAGTTCCTTCTCGGGGAGCAACTCCAGCATCGCCTTTCCGAATGCGCCCTGGGCCAGAGCCTCGGCCTGCTCGAACGTGCTGACGGTGAAGGGGAAGTCGAACAGGCCGAGATCCTTGACGACGCCGGCGAGCGAGGTGGTCGACGCCGAGAGGATTTCCTGCGTACCGCCACGCACCGCCGACTGCTGCTGCATCTCGTTGCCGAGTTGCGAGGCCGGAAACTCGCGGATCTTCAGCTTACCGCCGCTCTTGGCCGCCAGCACCTCGGCGAACTTCTTCACGCCAAAGCTGATGGGGTGGTCGGTGTTGTTGAGATGGCCCCAGCGGATGGTGCGTTCCTGCACTTGGGCCGAGACTTGGGCGGAAGCCGGTGTCCCCAAGAGCGCGCAAACGCTGACAGCAGCGCACAGCAATCCGATCCGCATGGCGGTTTTCTCCCTGTTGGTACGCGATCTTCTCGACGTCGCGGTGAGGGAAAGTATTCATATGATAAAATCAAAGTCAAAATATAATTTTAGAATCCTCATATGAAATAGGTTATATAGGGTGAATAGTGGCGCTTGAGCGGAATCGGCTGACGTGGCACTTGCCGGTTGGCTGCCTGGCGCGTGGATTGGCAATGACACTGGTCGAGCGAACGGAAGAGCAGGAAGCGGTCGGCGATGACGGCTATCGCCGCATCCGCACCGACATCGTGTTCGGCCGCCTGCGTCCGGGGCAGAAGCTCAGGCTGGAAGGTCTCAAAGAGGACTACGGCGTCAGCGTCTCCACGCTGCGCGAAATCCTCAACCGGCTCGCCGCGGAAGGTTTTGTGCTGGCCGAGGGCAGGCGCGGCTTCGAGGTGGCGCCAATCTCGGCCGAAAACCTCCGCGAGCTCGCGGAGCTTCGACTGCTGCTGGAGCAGCACGCGATGGGCGTGTCATTCGCCAATGCCGATGTCGAGTGGGAAGGGCGCGTGGTTTCCGCACATCACAAGCTGGCATCAACGGAGCGGTTGATGGAAACCGGCCTGGGCGAGCTCGAGCAGTGGAAGCGCTATGACGGTGAATTTCATCAGGCGCTTATCTCCAATTGCGGCTCGCGCACGCTGATGGAGACGCACGCCTTGGTGTTCGACAAATATTTCCGCTATCAGATGGTGGCTTTCAGCTACCGCGGCAGCGAGCCTGCCGCCCAGCACAAGGCGCTGCTCGATAGCGCGCTGAAGCGCGACGCCGAGACCGCGACTGAGACGCTGCGCGCGCATGTGAACAATTGCGTGGAGCACGCGCTCGCAACGGCAACGCTGAAGTAAAACTGGAACGGATTAGCGACCCGTCCGCCGTAGCAAGAGCGAAGGCGGAAGCGAAATCCGCCGACCGTTTGCCGTGAATGGCGGATTACGCTGACACTAATTCGTCCTACGCACTACGGATCACACCACCTTGCGCTGGCGCAACTCTGCTATCTCGTCCTTCGCGAAGCCGAACTCGGTGAGCACCTCTTCCGTCTGCTCGCCGAATTCCGGCGGGCGCGCGGCCATCCTGCTTGGCGTGCGCGACAGCGTCACTGGCTGGCCGACGAGCTGGATTTGGCGGTTCTCATCGTTCGGCACGTGTTGCGCGATGCCGAGGTGCTTGACCTGGGCGTCCTCGAACATCTGGTCGATCGAGTAGATCGGGCCGCAGGGCACGCCGGCCTCGTTCAATTCCTTGACCCAGGTTTCCGTCGACTTCTTTTCGGTGAGCTTGCCGATCGTTTCGTTCAGCGCGCCGCGGTTCTTGGAGCGCGCGGGCGCGGTGGCGTAATCGGGATTGGTGATCAGTTCGGGGGCGCCGATCGCTTGCGCGCAGCGTTCCCAGATCCGCCCGCCCGTGGTCGCGATGTTGATGTAGCCGTCGGAGGTCTTGAAGACGCCGGTCGGGATCGAGGTCGGATGGTTGTTGCCGGCCTGCTTGGCGACTTCCTTCTCCATCAGCCAGCGCGAGGCCTGGAAATCCAGCATGAAGATCTGCGCCTGCAACAGCGAGGTCTGCACCCACTGACCCTCGCCGGAAACATCTCGCTCCAGCAGCGCCGTGAGGATACCGAGCGCACAGAACAGCCCCGCGGTGAGGTCGGCAACGGGGATGCCGACCCGCATCGGGCCCTGGCCCGGCGCGCCGGTGACCGACATCAGCCCACCCATGCCTTGCGCGATCTGATCGAAGCCCGGCCGCTTGTGGTAGGGGCCATCCTGGCCGAAGCCGGAGATGCTGCCATAGACGAGACGTGGGTTGACCTGGCGCAGGCTCTCATAGTCGACGCCGAGTTTTGCCTTTACGTCGGGACGGAAATTTTCGACCACCACGTCGGCCTTGGCGGCGAGGCGCTTGAACACTTCGAGGCCCTTCGGGTCCTTCAGGTTCAGCGTCATGGCCCGTTTGTTGCGGTGCAGATTCTGGAAGTCCGAGCCATGGCGCGGTCCGCCCGGCTGCTCGCCACCGCCATCTTCCAGGAGCGCGTCGATCTTGATGACGTTGGCGCCCCAGTCCGCCAACTGCCGCACGCAGGTCGGCCCCGACCGGACGCGGGTCAGATCGAGCACGGTGAAGCGGGAAAGGGCCTGCGAAGCGCGTGGGAAAGGCATTGAGAAACCTTGTTTTTTTGGATTTTCGCGGAGGGAAGAGCAGCCCGATCCGACTTAAACAAATCTCGCGCTGATTTCCAACTGCTTGTTCGCCCGGCAGGGGCGGTCATCGGGGCAGGGCGAGCCACCAATTTTTGGGGGGACCGGAAGCCGGCTGCCCGGCACGGCCCCGCAAGACTACGGATGGTGGCCTGAGATTCTGCTTTTCGCCGTAATGCACCGTAAAGCAGGCGCAGGCCAAGCCTGGCTGCTAAACAACCGTTAATGAAGGCGATTCTAGCCTTCCGTGTGCTTTGCGATTCTCGCGCAACCGAACGACCTGCTGACAGGCCTGATCGATGAAGAAGAATGATCTGTTTTCCGATGAGATCTGGCCCTTCCAGCCGTTCGCGTCCGGGGCGGGCGACCGCGCGCTTCAGCCTGAGGGGACGCAGGACCAAGAGTTTGGCGACGAAGGCGAGCCTTACCCGCTGGCGCTAGAGGCTGCCAGCGTGTCCAGCGGCGAGGCGTATGCGGCGAAGCCGGTTGCGTCGATCGCGACGCTCGCCGACTACCTCGTCAACGGCTTTTGGCAATACAACAACAACATCGCCCATCGCTTTGCTTCCAACACCATCACCTTCAATATCAACGGCCTGAATTCGGCGGAGCAGTTTCTGGCGCTATCGGCGCTGCAGGCATGGTCCGACGTTGCCAACATCAGCTTCGTCCAGACCTCCGGCTCCGCGAACATCACCTTCACCCACAACGGGACGATGCAGGCCTATAGCAGCGGTAGCTGGCCCGGGGGCTGGATCGCATCCGCGATCGTCAACATCAGCACCGACTGGGTCACCACCGACGGCGGCGCCAACGACGGCAAGACTGGCATCGATAGCTACGCCTACCAGACCTACATCCACGAAATCGGCCATGCGCTCGGGCTTGGCCACCAGGGGCCGTACAACGGCAGCGCGTCGTATTCGACCAATGCGATCTATGCCAATGACACCTGGCAATATTCGATCATGTCGTATTTCGGCGAGCACAATTATTCCGGGAGCTCGTACCGCTACGTGGTCACGCCGCAGATGGCGGACATCTACGCCATGGCTTCGATCTACGGGGCGGCGACTTCGACCAGGATCGGCGACACCGTCTACGGCTTCAGCAGCAACGCGGGCGCGGTCTTCAATTTCGGCAACTACACTTCGGCGCCGGCGCTGACGATCTACGACAGCGGCGGCAACGACACGCTCGATTGCTCCGGCTATTCGTCGGCCCAGACCATCGACCTGCACGCAGGCGCGTTTTCCTCGATCGGCAGCCTCGTCAACAATATCGGGATTGCACTCAACGCGATCATCGAGAAGGCCATTGGCGGCAGCGGCAACGACAGGCTGATCGCGAGCGATTCAGGTTGCACGCTGTCCGGCGGCAACGGCAACGATACGCTGGACGGCGGGACGGGCAACGACATCATCGTGGGCGGTTTCGGCACTGACGTTGCAATATTTTCAGGTGCCCGCAGCAGCTATGTCTTTACATATAATTCAGCCACACAGACGTTCACGGTAATCGACCAGCGTTCCTCCGGTCAACTCGACGGCGTAGATACCCTTACCGGCGTGGAGAACTTTCAGTTTTCAGACGGGACGTTTGCGAGCACGACATTCGTGAGCCCAACGGTCATTGAGGCATTTGGGGCAACCAGTCTGGTCCAGAATTCCTCTTATTACTTTCTTCAGAGCAACAGCAGCGGAGCCGGCCCTCAACTGTATTGTTTCGGAGCGCCGGTGGTCGTGGGCCAGTTTGGCGCCTGGACGCCGATCGCAACAGAGCAGACGAGTAGCGGCTATCAGGTTGTCTTGAAAAACGGGACGGCTGACAGCTATATCGTCTGGAGCCTCGACAGCAACGGCAACTACCTCACCAATACTGTGGCTGCATCGGGGGCCAGCTCTGGCATTGTTTCGCTGGAAACGAGCTTCCAGCAGGACCTCAACGGCGACGGCACGATCGGTGTTCCCGTCGTGTCAGGAACAGCCATCGAATCCTTCGGATCGACCAAGCTGGTCCAAGTCGGCAATAACTATTATCTCGCCAGCGTCAGCAGCAATACCGGACCCGAGCTGAAAATCTACGGAGCGCCGGTAGCCGTGGGCCAGTTTGGCGCCTGGACGCCGATCGCAACAGAGCAGACGAGTAGCGGCTATCAGGTTGTCTTGAAAAACGGGACGGCTGACAGCTACATCGTCTGGAGCCTCGACAGCAACGGCAACTACCTCACCAATACTGTGGCTGCATCGGGGACCAGCTCTGGCATTGTTTCGCTGGAAACGAGCTTCCAGCAGGACCTCAACGGCGACGGCACGATGGGCGTTCCCGTCGTGTCAGGAACAGCCATCGAATCCTTCGGATCGACCAAGCTGGTTCAGGTCGGCAACAACTATTATCTCGCCAGCGTCAGCAGCAATACCGGACCCGAGCTGAAAATCTACGGAGCGCCGGTAGCCGTGGGCCAGTTTGGCGCCTGGACGCCGATCGCAACAGAGCAGACGAGTAGCGGCTATCAGGTTGTCTTGAAAAACGGGACGGCTGACAGCTACATCGTCTGGAGCCTCGACAGCAACGGCAACTACCTCACCAATACTGTGGCTGCATCGGGGACCAGCTCTGGCATTGTTTCGCTGGAAACGAGCTTCCAGCAGGATCTCAATGGCGATGGCACACTCGGCGTTCCCGTCGTGTCAGGAACAGCCATCGAATCCTTCGGATCGACCAAGCTGGTTCAGGTCGGCAATAACTACTATCTCGCCAGCGTCAGCAGCAATACCGGACCCGAGCTGAAAATCTACGGAGCGCCGGTGGTCGTGGGCCAGTTCGGCACCTGGACGCCGATCGCAACAGAGCAGACGAGTAGCGGCTATCAGGTTGTCTTGAAAAACGGGACGGCTGACAGCTATATCGTCTGGAGCCTCGACAGCAACGGCAACTACCTCACCAATACTGTGGCTGCATCGGGGACCAGCTCTGGCATTGTTTCGCTGGAAACGAGCTTCCAGCAGGATCTCAATGGCGATGGCACGATCGGCGTTCCCATCGTGTCAGGAACAGCCATCGAATCCTTCGGATCGACCAAGCTGGTTCAGGTCGGCAATAACTATTATCTCGCCAGCGTCAGCAGCAATACCGGACCCGAGCTGAAAATCTACGGAGCGCCGGTAGCCGTGGGCCAGTTCGGCACCTGGACGCCGATCGCAACAGAGCAGACGAGTAGCGGCTATCAGGTTGTCTTGAAAAACGGGACGGCTGACAGCTACATCGTCTGGAGCCTCGACAGCAACGGCAACTACATCACCAATACCGCGGCAGCGTCGGGATCCAGCTCGACGATCGAATCGCTGGAGCCGAGTTTCCAGCAGGACCTCAACGGCGATGGCGTGATGGGCGTTGGATCGCCTACCGTAGTCAGCACAGCTTCGTCCCTCAATATATCGGAAGCTCCGGCCGTGTTCGGCTCTGATAGCTCATTCCTGTTTCGGGCGGATTTAGGTGTGCAGACCGGTGAAGCAAATTCGGTCGTTCTGGCGGAATTCTTAGCATTAGGCAGCAATCCGCGCCTGGAATCGTTCTTAATGAATGCAGAGGCGGATTCACTGCCGGCGTTACGTCACACAGCGAACGGCACTCAGGACGCAACAGTCGATACCTCCAACTATGACAGCGTAAAGTTTCAGGCGAGCGAATTGTATGCGGGGCATTTCATTCTGCACACTTGAAATCCGTGAACACACGTCATCCATTATCCGCTACTTCTGCTGAGCTTCAGCTTGCTTCATCCTTTGCTTCACAACCGTGGCTGGATAATATCGCTGATCGCAGTGACGGCTGTCCTCGTGCCGATCGCCTTTGTCGATTGATCGTCTTATTATACAAATATATTCAATAACTTATTCGGAATGCATTGCGGCCTCTTAGCCGCTCCTGTAAATGGGCTCGGGTGGGGCAACTCAAAAAACTCCTGGCTCGGTTCTTGACCAAGTCGGCAAGTGTTTGTGCTTCTTAATCATCTCGGCATGGCATGTTCCCTGGTCGTTGGGTAGGTGAGCCAACTCCTGATCGACCGATCCATGTCGCCGCGGCCTAAAGCTGATATGCGGTGAGAAAAAATCCGACCGATTTGCTGGGTAATTCTGCCTGGAACGCGATCGCCTTTATCGTGGCCGTGGCACTGAACTTGATTGTCCTGCCGTTCGTGGTGTTTCGCCTCGGTGTCGCTGCGTTCGGCGTCGCTGGGCTCGTTACGGCATGTGTTGCGCCCGCGCTGGCGTTCAGCAACGCTCTTGCATTGTCGATGACCCGGGAGCTGGCCCTGCGGCTGGAGCCGTCGGAGCGCCACGATGCGCGACGAATGTTCGCTACGGCGGCGATGCTGGCATTGGCAGCCGGCGGCGCGATCGCGATGCTGCTTGCTTTGGCCGGGGCACCGCTTGCGCGGCTTGGATTTCATTTGAGCGGGTCGTCCGCGGATGATCTGGGACTCGCATTTGCGCTGGCCAGCGCCGGATGGCTGTGCCAATGCCTGGCCGCCGTCTTCCTGGCCCTGTTCACGGCGCGCCAGGACTATCGAAGGGTTGCTTCGATCAGCATCGTCAGTACCGTGGTCGCAACAAGCTCCATGCTGTTGTTGATTCCGCGCTGGCCTCAGGCCTCGACGTTTCTCGGCTGTCAGGCGTTGGGTTTTGCAACGAGCCTTGTTCTGGCCTTCGGATGGTCCCGACGTGTCATAGGCGATTGGCTGGCGCGCCCGACGATCGATCGCGGGTCGCTCGGCAACCTCGTCAAGCTGGGTGGCTGGCAACTGGCCGCACAGAGTGGCGCGCTCATTGCCGCACAGGCGGATCGTTACTTGCTCGGAGCTTTGCTGCAGCCGCAATTCGTCGGCTTCTATACGATTGCGCAGCGGCTGGAGGAGGCGGTGTATATCGGCGTCCTGAAGGTCGGCGAAATCCTCTTCCCGTTCTTCAGCGCTCTGCAGAAGGAGACTGACGATCGCAAGGCCGATCTCCTGTTCCGCTCGTCCTGGATACTCAATGTGCTCGCCGCGAGTGCGCTTGGCGGCCTTATCCCCGTCGCCGGCCCGTTGCTTCATCTGTGGACCGGCGCCGAAGTGGCTGCCGAGGCCCAGCGTGTGCTGGTGATACTGTCGATCGCCGGCATCCTCGGGTCGAGCTCGAATGTCTTTGCTTTCTATCTTCTGGCGCAAGGGCGATCGAGTTCGAATGCCTTGATCGCACTGCTCACGGGCGTGTTCACGCTGGCGACCAGTGCGATCGCTTTGCCGTATTTCGGATGGCAAGCGGCGGGGTGGAGCGCCTGCATCGGCATGATCGTTCAGATGGTCACCGTCTTGATCTTGCTGCGCCGGCATTTCGGCCTCGCCGGTATGCGGTCGCGTCTGACCCACTTCGTGTTGATGCCGATTGGGATCGGCATCGCAACCGCGCTGGCGTTGCGATATGGCTTCCGCAACGCGCAACTCGACCAGGCAATTGGCTGGTGGTACGTGGGGGGCTGTTATCTGCTGGCGGCTGGTATCATCTTCGTCGTCACGGTCGCGGTTTCACGGGCCGGTCCCTATGGCGTGGCCTGCTGGCGGGATCTCCGCGCCATCGCCAGCCGTTTCCTGTCCCTCAAGGCGATCTGACAAATGTGCGGAATTGCAGGCATCGTGAACCTCCGCGGCAACGCGGTCGAACCGGCGGAAATCTCGCGACTGACGAATCTCCTCGCGCATCGCGGACCCTTTGGCGAGGGCAGTTGGTTCAGCGCGAACCGCAATTTGGCGTTCGGCCACCGCAGGCTCGCCATCATCGATCCTGGCGAAGGAGGCTTTCAGCCGATGGTCTCCGGCGACGGCCGCCATGTGATCGTGTACAACGGCGAGATCTACAACTTCCTCGAGCTGCGGCGCGAACTCGAGGCACAGGGCGCGGTCTTTCGCAGCCAGTCGGACACGGAGGTCATTCTGGCCGCATGGCAAGCGTGGCGGGAAGGCATGCTGGCGCGCTTCAATGGAATGTGGGCGCTCGCGATCTTCGATACCAAAACCGAAGAACTGTTTCTGGCGCGCGACCGCTTCGGCATCAAGCCGCTGTTGTATGCGCTGACATCGGAGCGCTTTGTCTTTGCGTCCGAGCAGCGCGCGTTGGTGCGAAGCGGCCTGATCAACGTGTCGCTGGATATCGACGTGGCGCGACGGCTTATGCTTGATGCCTTCGGAATCGAAGGAAGCGAACGGACCCTTTGCGGGGAGGTGCGCCGCCTTCAGGGCGGACATTGCATGTGGCTGCGCCAGGGCAAATTGGAGGTCCGGCGTTGGTGGCGGACGGTGGATCACCTGCCGGTGGTCCCGAACACCGAAGCCGAACAGGTGGAACGCTTTCGCGAACTGTTCCAGGACGCGGTCGCGCTTCGGATGCGCAGCGACGTGCCGATCGGGACCTGTCTGTCGGGAGGGTTCGATTCGTCGGCTGTGATCAGCACCATGGCCGCGCACGAAAAGGCCGGCATGGGTCCGCGGGACAGCACGTCGTGGCGCCACGCCTTTGTGGCGACGTTTCCCGGCGCCTCGAATGACGAGCGGCCGATGGCCGAGGAGGCGGCGGCGTGGGCGGATGTCGTGCCGACTTTCCTTGAGATTGGGCGGGCCGACGCGCTGACCGAACTCGACCAGATCCTCGACGACAATGATGACGTCTATATCGGACTTCCAAGCGCACCCTGGCTGATTTATCGAGAACTCAGGCGTCACAACGTGACGGTGTCGCTGGATGGCCATGGCGCGGATGAGTTGATGGGGGCCTATCTTCAGGAGGGGCAATCGGGGGCGTTCTGGATGCGAAACCTGCTCGCTGGATTTGCTTCCCGTTCGGCACCGGCGCGGCGAGGCACCGATCTGTTGCGGGCGCTGATGATCCGGCGCCAGGGAAACTATTTCCTGCGCGGCGGTCTGCGCGACGTGCCGGCGGAGCTTCCGCTGGTCGGAGCAGACGACGTGCTGCCGCGCGACTGGGGCGCATTGAACCGACGGCTCTACCGGATGTTTCACAGTACCGTGCTGCCGACCATCCTGCGAAACTTCGACCGCCTGTCAATGGCTCACGGCATTGAGGTCCGCATGCCGTTCATGGACTGGCGTCTGGTTACCTATGCGATGGCGTTGCCGGAATCCAGCAAGTCATCGAATGGCTATACCAAGGTCGTTGCACGAAAGGCGATGGCTAACCTGATGCCAGAGTCCATCCGGATGGGACGCCGAAAGGTCGGATTCAATTCGCCGATGCCCGAATGGTTGAACGGACCTCTGGCCGGCTGGACCGCGGGTTTGCTCGACCAGAAGGTACCGGCGTTTGCCGAGCTGGTGGATGAGGAACGCTTGCGCCGGACCGTTGGCCATTTGACCTCCTCGAAACAGTGGGATTGGGAGTCGGTCGGCCGCATCTGGCCGTATCTGAACATGAAATGGATGCTGATGAGGTTTGCGTGAGCGATGCGCTTGTTCCAAAACAGTGGGCTCTACCCGTCCTATCTCGCGCACCTGAACCAGCTCGCGGCGAAAGCTTCGAGTTTCGCAGAGCGTCGTCGTATCTTCCTGGACGACCGCTTTGGCGCGCTGCATTTTCTGAAGCCGGTGCTCGAGCAGGAACCCGAGGCGTTCTTCACCAATGGCGACGATGAAATCCTGCAGCGTCACTGGGCGCGGGAGCAGGGACTTCCGGGCAAGCCGACGCTCGAGGCCATATTGCTTGCCCAGATCGAGCATCACCGGACCGAAGTTTTCTACAATCTTGATCCCGTGCGCTATCCCAGCGCGTTCGTCGGCAAGCTGCCCGGCTGTGTCAGGAAGACATTTTGCTGGCGTGCCGCGCCATCAGGAAACGCCGATCTGACGGCCTATGGCGCGGTGCTCGGAAACTTTCCCTCCATCCTTGAATCTTGGCGCCAGAGAGGTTGCCGGGCAGAACTGTTTTTTCCGGCACTGGACCCTTTGATGGATGAGTATGGTCACGGCGAGCGTACGATCGACGTGCTTTTTGTGGGCGGCTATTCACGACATCATACCGCGCGTGCCAAGACGCTCGAACAGGTAGCGAGCCTGGCGGGCACGCGCCGGATCGTCTATCGTCTCGACGCTTCGCGGCTGACCAGGCTCGCCGAAAGCCCCATCGGCGCCTGGCTGCCGTTGCAAAAGCACCGGCGCCCCGACGCCATCGCCAGGATTGCAGAGCCGCCAGTGTTCGGCAGGCAGTTTTACGAATTGATCGGATCATCGAAGATCGTGCTCAACGGCGCCATCGACATGGCGGGCACCGATAGGGGAAACATGCGCTGCTTCGAGGCCATGGGGTGCGGCGCACTGCTGGTATCCGACGTCGGCGGTTATCCGGACGCAATGGAACCGGGAGTGACGATGGAGACCTACGGCTCGGCGCGGGAGGTGACCGAAGTCATTTCAAGGTGCCTGCGAGATTGGCCGGAATCGGCCGAAATGGCGGAGCGGGGAAGGACCCGGGTTGCGGAGACCTACAGCAAGGCTTCGCAGTGGAAACAGTTTGGCGATCTCGTCGCCGGGGTCTAGCCGTGCTAGAGCGGCTGCATAGCGGACGGACGGGCGGTTGATTGGGCGTCGATGATGCGTACGGATAGGCTTATTTATGGGGTCAAGTGGCTGCTCGATGGGGCAGCCGCGCCCGTGTTCAAGATGCGGCCGCGGCCCTTCGGTCCAGGCTATCAAACGGTGAAGCGCGGGATCATCACGTCGGCAATCGACAGCGGCCTGCTTCGCGACGGGAAAGAGCTGCCGCGCGGCTATGGCCTCGCCATGGACGAAAGGGTGGTGGAGTATCCCTGGCTGTTCTCGCGATTGTCCAAGGTCGGCACCATGCTCGATGCCGGCTCGACCTTCAATCACGACTTTCTCCTGCGTCGTCCTCCGTTTCGGGGCGCCGATCTCACCATCATGACCCTGGCGCCGGAAAAGCGATGCTATTGGCATGAGGGGTATTCGTACGTGTTCGGCGATCTCAGGAATACGATGTTTGCCGATTGTGTGTTCGACACGATCGCCAGCATCTCGACGATCGAACATATCGGCCTGGATAACAGGATGCTCTATACGGGAAAACCGGAGGATGCGGAATCCGATCAAGATGGCTTTGTCCCGGCCGTCAAGGAGTTCAAGCGCATTCTCAAGCCCGGTGGCAATTGCTTTATCTCGGTGCCATTTGGCAAGCGCGACAACCTCGGCTGGTATCAGGTTTTCGACCGAGCCATGGTTGAAAAGATCGTTGAGACCTTTGGTCCATCGTCGCACCAGATCGACTATTTCGGATATTCGCGCGATGGCTGGTCCCGGCAATCGGCCGCAGCGCTTGCGAACGCAACAGTATATGACGTCCATACGGGCAAGGGATGGGGCGATGACCTGGCGGCATCGTCACGCGCTGTGGCGTGCCTCCAGTTAACAGCATGAACGTCGATTACCTGATTCAGCGGCTGATCGGGCGGGCGACCTGCCGGTTGCAGCGCGACGCCGTGCTCGGCTCTCGGGCAAGGATCAGGAACATCCGGGGCGATACGGACAAGATCGTTGTCGGCCAACATAGTCGTATCCTGGGAGAGCTCTTGACGTTCGCGCACGGCGGAGAGATCAAGATTGGCGAGTGGTGTTATGTCGGAGAGGATAGCCGTATCTGGTCGGCCGCTTCCATCGCCATCGGCAATCGCGTCCTGATCTCGCACTCTGTCAATATATTCGACAACCTCACCCATCCACTTCGGGCGGCGAAACGGCACGAACAGATCAGGCAAATCTTCACCCACGGTCATCCGCGCGAAATCTCGCTCGATGAGAGCCCGGTGACGATCTGCGACGATGCCTGGATTGGCGCCGGCGCAATGGTCCTGCGCGGGGTGACGGTGGGTAAGGGCGGCGTTGTGGCAGCCGGCGCCGTCGTCACCAAGGATGTCCCGGCCTTTTCCATCGTGGCAGGAAATCCGGCGGAGCGCATCAGGGAGATTCCACCTGATGAAAGGTGAGCAGAAATTCACGACGTGGGAAGAAGCCGTGGTTTGGCTGCGCAATCAGCCGGACCAACGTCAGCTTGTGCTCGACGCGTTCTATGACGACCCTCTGATCGATGCGGCCGAGCGTTATTTTACCAGTGCCGAATGGCAGGCGGTTTCGAAGTTTTTGGAGAATCGAACCGGCAAGGCGCTCGACGTCGGCGCTGGGCGCGGAATTGCGAGCTACGCGCTGGCGCGAAGCGGATTTGCGGTCACAGCGCTCGAGCCTGATCCCAGCGCGGTGGTCGGGACGGCGGCGATCCGTGGTCTGGCGACCGAGGCTGGCCTGCCGATCGAGGTGGTCGAGGAGTTTTCCGAGCGCCTCCCGTTCGCTGACGGCGTGTTCGATGTCGTGTTCGCGCGGGCCGTGCTGCACCATATGCGCGATCTCGACAGCGCCTGCCGGGAAATGTTCCGCGTGCTTCGTCCCGGCGGAATGCTCATCGCCGCGCGCGAACACGTGATCAGCAGGGAATCCGATCTCGGGGCATTCCTCGATCAGCATCCCCTGCATCACCTCTATGGCGGCGAGCACGCGTATCTTCTCGATCGATATATCGGCGCGTTGAGGAATGCGGGATTTGCTGCGATCGACGTGCTCTCGCCACTCAAGAGCCCGATCAATCTGTTTCCCCATACAATCGAGACGCTGCGAGCGGCCGTCGTGGAAAGATTGACAGACAAGATTCCGGTCAAGCCCGTTTGGCGCGCCGCGCTCGCTTCCAGGAGCGTCTTCACCTCGCTGCTTTCGATGGCAGAGCGCTTTGACCACCGGCCCGGCCGGCTTTACTCGTTTGTCTGTCACAAGGCACAGTCATGAGCATGTGGGTTACCGGCGCCAATGGCTTCATTGGCCGGCATCTCGTTCGAGTGCTGGCCGATCGGGGCCATCGCGTTCACGGCATCGGTCACGGCGCGATCGGGGAAGCCGAACGGCATCGCATCGGTCTCGAGCATTGGCTGAACGGCGAGATCGATGCGGCCAATCTCAACGCACTTGCGGAGCGCGCCGGACTGCCATCGACGATCTTCCATCTGGCCGGCGGATCGTCGGTCGGATTGTCGATCGCGCAGCCGTTTGAGGATTTTTCTCGCACCGTTACGAGCACGGCCAGGCTGCTGGAGTGGCTGCGCGGGGCCGCGAGGGATTGTCGCTTGATTGTCGCGTCGAGCGCGGCAGTCTATGGAGACGGTCATGGGGGAGCGATTGCGGTAGATGCCGCAACGCTTCCGATGTCGCCCTATGGGCAGCACAAGCTGATGATGGAGCAACTGTGCCGCAGCTATGCCATCACGTTTGGGATTCGCAGTACGGTGGCGCGGTTGTTCTCGGTCTACGGCCCAAACTTGCGCAAGCAATTGCCATGGGACATCTGCTCCCGCTTGCAAGCTGGTGAGCGGAACCTGGTGTTGGGAGGAACAGGTGCGGAGGTGCGGGACTGGACCGATGTTCGCGACGTCGCCCGGCTGTTGTCCGTGATCGGCGGAACGCCACAGGCGGAGACCTTTCAAGTGATCAACGCTGGCTCCGGGCTTGGAACGACGGTGGCACGGGTTGCCGCCATGCTTGCAGAATGCTGGGGCGGAATCGTATCGGTACGATATTCGGGCATTGTACGCGCCGGCGATCCGTCCAGTCTGCTGGCGGACGACGCAACGGTCCGCGCTCTGCCCTTCGACTGGACGATCTCGCCTGAACAGGGCTTTGCGGACTATGTCTCGTGGTTCAAGGGTCATAGCCGGTGAAGGAGGGTGCGCCGCTGCGTCTCGCTTTTACGCATATTCCCCGCAGGCTCTGGGCCGGCGGCTACAACTATCAAAGCAATCTATTTCAGGCGCTGAGCAAGTTCCGCACCGGCGAGTTTGCGCCCGTCCTGTTTGCCGGGACCGGTGACGATGATGCCGATCTTGCGCCGCTTGCCGCGATACCTGATGTGGAGGTGGTGCGATCGGCGGCGTTCGACGGCCGTGCCGGTTTGGCTGCGGCGCTGGCATGGGGATTGGACCGGGAGGCGGCGGCAGAATTCCGGACGCATCGCATCGACGCCGTCTTCGAAGCTGCTCGCTTCTTTGGCTGGCGACTGCCTTATCCCGCAGTAGCCTGGTTTCCCGATTTTCAGCATCGACGATTGCCGCGGCTGTTTCCGGCGGCGGCGCGGTGGCGTCGCGAAGCCGGCTTCCGAATGCAGATCGCATCCGGGCGTACCGTCATGCTGAGCAGCGAAAGCTCGCATCGCGACTTCCGGAAGTTCTATCCCGGAGCGAAGAACCAGGTCTGTGTGGTTCGTTTCGCGACCGGGCCGTCGCCGGCGTTCCTGACCGCAAATCCGGCTGAGATCGTTGCGCAGTATCAGTTGCCTGAAAAATATTTTTACCTGCCAAATCAGTTCTACACGCACAAGAATCACCAGGTGGTCGTCGATGCGCTGGCCATCCTGGCGGAGCGAGGGTTCGATGCGGTCGTGTGCGCCTCGGGCAGCACCGAAGATCGTCGCGAGCGAGGCTATTTCGATGAGGTCATGGCGGGCGTCCGAAGTCGCGGGCTCGAAAAACACTTCCGTCATCTGGGAATGATTCCGCTTTCGCATGTCTACGCATTGCTGCGGGCGTGCACCGGGCTGATCAATCCGTCGCGATCGGAGGGATGGAGCACAACCGTCGAGGAGGCGAAATCGTTTGGCGTGCCAATGATATTGTCTGATCTTGATGTCCACCGCGAACAGACCAACGATACGGCGAGCTATTTCGCGACGGATGATCCCGCGACCCTGGCCGATCACATTGTGCGAGTCTCGCAGGATTCCGAAGTTTCGATCATTCGAAATCAGGTTCCGCATCAAAACGACCGCGTGGCTGCCTTTGCGGCTGATTTTGCCGATGCGCTTCGAACTGCAATGCAGCCATTTGGAAGATAGCATCCTGCCGTCGCGGCGGGCCACTAAGGCTCGCGGGATATCCTTGCGCGCCGGGACATAAATTAGCTCTTCGGCTCGTTCGCTGCCAAACCAAATGAATCTCGTGGCGTGATGTACCAGAGAAGGAAAAGGATGGAGCAACCGTGGGTGAGCAGCACTGTGGTCAGGGGCACGTTGAGAAGTGCCTGCACAATGACGGCGCCCGAGATCAGGATGAACCGTGGCGGCAAACCTGCAGAAACTCGATTGCCAAGCGCTATCACGAGCCCCGACACGAGCGCCGTAAATGGGGCAAAGAAGGCTCCCACGGAGGCGATACCTTCCGTCGCAAACAGCGACGCATTGAATTGTCCGCCAATGCCAAAAGCATTGTAAATGACGTTCGCCAACTGCTCCTGATAGGGGCAAGCGACGAAGGGTTTCAGCAAGAATACCTGACAGAAATTCGTTACGGGATGAGTGAAGAAAAAGCCATTGTAATAGTCCATGGCCAATGAGGGAATCGCGATCATCCGAAAGTTCACGAGCCCAAAATAGGGGATGGCCAGACTGTAAGGCAACATCCCCTGCTGGAACAGGATGATTAGCAACAATCCGACGGATATCGGCACCAGCAGCGAAAGAGTGACAGCAAGCTTGAAGTTGAAATACCTCGAAAGGGCCAACATTGCCACGAGCCAAAACGGCGTGAACAGGGCCAGTTTGCTCAGCGTGATCGGGTAGAACATCAACAACAGAAACAGAGCCGCGCCGGCGCGCCAAATATTTCCGCGTCCCACAAAACAGGCGAATGCAAATGGTAGCAGCGCGTTGGATGTTATTCCGATCACGTAGTTCAGAATCACCGGAAATCCAAGTTCGGAGCGGTAGTTGTAGATGTTTTCAATCGTGACAAATTTGAAGCTGTAGCTGGCACCGATGAGGATCGTCGCGAAACTCAGCGACAGAATCAGAGTGAGCAGACGGTCCAATCCCGATTGGGACAAAGTATAGATTTGGCGAATGGGCGAGGAGATGAACAGGGCCGGCAACAAGAACGCGATCGCCGATGCCGCAGCAGAAAGCCCGGCTAACCGATGATTGTAGACCAACTCTGAAAAACTATTCAGCCACAAATACCCCGTGAGCATCGTATAGGAATAGAAGCCGACGATGTAACCGAAGCTATTTCCGGCAAATGCAAAAAGCACTGAAATGAGGGCAAATGCAGCTATCAGGACGATAGCGTTAGGCAGGCGCGAAGGATGAAAGGATATGTAGTACTCCGAATAATAGTGGGCGGTATAAACGAGAGAAATACAGGATACCGCGATCAGAACCCAGTTCAGGAGGATCAGGCCCTGACGCTTCCCGAACAGAAGGTTTGGTACGGACATTTGCCTTTGCACGGTCAGATTTTCCATTTTTCGGGGGCCGGCATCTAGGTTTGCGATGGCTTACATTCGGGGTTTTCCGAGCTTAGGCAAGCGAAAGCTGGCAGGCACCTGCACCATTTGAGGAATCAACGAGGGTCAGCTTGCAATCTCCGTAGCCGAGCCAAGAGTGTCAGCGAAAAGGTTGGTTCGTAGTTCTTGCAATCGGCTGCTGAAACGTCGCGCCTTCTTGGCTGAGGTCGTCAGATTCGGGCCCTTGCGTCGCATGACGCAGTCCGGGTTCGGTAAGTCCGGTCTCCCGGGTTGACAATGTTTGAATAGCCAGTGAGGACATATTATGAATGTCGGCCGGCTAGGTCGTATCAGGCGATCAGATCCACGAACAAGTGTCTAGCGACAACAGTTGTTTGACTATCGAGAATGGCCTTGTTGCTTGCTAAGCTTGTCATCGCAATGTAGTCGGTCAGTATAGGGACGTATGATGATCAGATTTGGCCTGCTCGGGTGTGGGCGCATTGCCAAGCGTCATTCCGAGTTGCTCGGAGGCGGCTATATCAACGGAGCAAAGCTCGTCGCAGTCTGCGACCCGATCCGGGAGCGGGCTGACGCGATTGCATCGAAATTCGTCGTACCGGCGGATTATGATATCGATGCCTTTCTCGCTCGAACGGATATCGACGCGGTGGCGGTGCTGACGCCGAGCGGGATGCATCCTGCACATGTCATCGCCTGTGCCAAGGCCGGAAAACACGCCATCGTCGAGAAGCCGATGGCATTGCGGCTTCAGGACGCCGACGACATGATCCGCGCCTGCGACGAGGCCGGCGTCAAGCTGTTCGTCGTCAAGCAGAATCGCTTCAACGTTCCGGTGGTGAAGGCGCGCGAGGCGCTAGAGGCCGGCCGCTTCGGCCGCCTGATACTCGGCACCGTGCGCGTCCGCTGGTGCCGCGACCAGGCCTATTACGACCAGGATGCCTGGCGTGGCACCTGGGCTTATGACGGCGGCGTGCTCTCGAATCAGGCCAGCCATCACGTCGACATGCTGGAATGGTTTTTCGGCGACGTCGTCAGCGTTCACGCCCGCGCGGCGACGGCGCTGGCAAAGATCGAGGCCGAGGACACGGCGGTCGCGACGCTGAAGTTCCGCAACGGTGCGCTCGGGATCATCGAGGCGACCACGGCCGCGCGTCCAACCGACCTCGAAGGCTCGCTTTCGATTCTCGGAGAGAAGGGAACGGTTGAAATCGCCGGCTTTGCCGTCAACCAGATCCGGCACTGGCGCTTTGTCGAGGAACTTGCCTCGGACAGAGACGTGATCGAGAAGTTTTCCGTCAATCCGCCGAACGTCTACGGCTTCGGCCATCAGGCCTATTACCAGCACGTGATCGACTGCCTGGTCAACCAGCGCTCCGCGCTGGTTGATGGTCTCGAGGGGCGCAAGAGCCTGGAACTGATTTCGGCGCTCTACGAATCAATCGAGACGGGCGCCGAGGTGCCGCTTCGCTTCGCGCCTCGGCTGGGCCGGCTCGGTGTCGTGTCGTGAACCGGCCGGAGATGCATCAGGCGGGCGTGCGCGATGTCGCGTTCGGCGCGCGTGTCAAGATCGTCGAGCCGTGTAATCTCTACGGCTGCAAAATCGGCGATGATTGCTTTGTCGGGCCGTTCACCGAGATCCAGAAGGGCGTCGTGATCGGCGCCCGCACGCGGGTGCAGTCTCATGCCTTCATCTGCGAGCTGGTCACGATCGGCGAAGACTGCTTTGTCGGGCACGGGGTGATGTTCGTGAACGACACGTTTTCGACCGGCGGCCCGGCCCGCGGCAACAGGGATTTATGGCGCGAGACCGCGATCGGAAACCGCGTCTCGATCGGCTCCAACGCCACCATCATGCCGGTGAGGATCGCCGATGACGTCGTGATCGGCGCAGGCTCCGTTGTGACCAAGGACATCACGATACCCGGAACCTATGCCGGCAATCCGGCGCGACGGCTGCTGACGGACAAGTAGGAAGACGACCGATGCCAGTGCCTTTTGCGGATCTGCAACTGCAGTATCAGACCATCAAGAGCGAGATCGATGGCGCGATTGCCTCCGTCATCCGCGACAACGCGTTCATTCGCGGGTCCTACGTCGACGCGTTCGAACGGGAGTTCGCCGCTGCCGTTGACGTCAAGCATTGCGTGTCCTGCGCCAACGGCACCGATGCGCTGTATCTCGCCATGGCCGCGCTGAAGGTCAGGCCGGGCGACGAGGTGATCACCACGGCGCATTCCTGGATCAGCACGTCCGCAATGATCACGCATGCCGGCGCCACCGTGGTGTTCTGCGACACCGACGGCTCGACCTTCACGATCGATCCGGCGGCGATCGAGGCCGCGATCACGCCACGCACCGTCGGCATCATCCCCGTGCATCTGTACGGGCAGCCGGCCGACATGGACGCGATCATGGCCATCGCGAGCAAGCATAAGCTCTGGGTGATCGAGGACTGCGCGCAGGCGCATCTGGCGCGTTACAAAGGCCAGCAGGTCGGTACGTTTGGCGCGGCCGCGACCTATTCGTTCTATCCAGGCAAGAATCTCGGCGCGATGGGCGATGCCGGCGCCGTCGTCACCAACGACGGCGCGCTCGCGGAGCACATGACGATGCTGGCGCGGCACGGCGGTCTGGTAAAGCATCAGCATCATATCGAGGGCATCAACAGCCGGCTCGACGGCATGCAGGCTGCGATCCTGTCGGCGAAACTGCCGCATCTCGCGCAGTGGACCAAGGCGCGTCAGGACGCGGCAAAAGCGTACGACGCCGGCCTCAACCAGATCGAGGATGTGATCGTGCCTCAGGTCGCGCCTGACCGCACCCACGTCTATCATCTCTACACGATCAGGCATCCGCGCCGCGCCGCGCTGGCGGCGCATCTGAACGCGAACGGCGTGCAGACCGCGATCAACTATCCGACAGCGCTGCCGTTCCTTGCCGCGTATCGGCGGTTTGACCATCGTCCCGAGCAATTTCCGAATGCGTTCGCCGATCAGGGACGCATCCTGTCGCTGCCGATGTTTGCGGAAATCGCTACCGAACAACTCCAAAGTGTCATCGATCTCATCCGCGCGTTCCGCTGACCAGGGTCGATGCGGTATCATGGTAGTCGTCGATTCCCACCGCAGTCCCGATAATTGTTATTTGGATCAATGCGTTACGGGGAAAGGCAATTTGCCGAAGTAAGAGCTATGGTGCCTTTTTTCTGTGTGTTCCGGCTGGCCTCTCGCAGAAGGACTGTTTAGAAGCGGCCATACCAGATCGGGTACCTCATTCTTCAGGGTAGCTTGGCTTGGCGAAGGGAACCGAGAAGTTGCGGAAAATTTTGCTGACAGGCGCAGGCGGATTTATCGGATCCCACCTCGCGGAGGAACTGGTCCGCCTCAATTTCGCGGTCCGTGCGTTTGTGCACTACAACAGCATGGGCTCGCACGGCTGGCTTGATTCCTCTCCACCCGAGATACGCAAGGAACTCGACATATTCGCAGGCAACGTGTGCGATCCGAATGGCGTGCGCACAGCGATGAAGGGATGCGATGCCGTCCTGCATCTCGCAGCGCTAATCGCGATTCCCTATTCCTACCATTCGCCGGACACTTACGTCGAAACCAACATCCGCGGCACCCTCAATGTGCTGCAGGCGGCGCGAGATCTCGGCGTTGAGCATTTGGTGCACACCTCCACCAGCGAGGTCTATGGCACGGCCCAGTTCGTTCCGATCACGGAAGACCATCGTCTGCAGGGGCAATCGCCCTATTCCGCGACCAAGATCGGCGCGGATCAGCTCGCGCTGTCGTTCGAGCGTTCGTTCGGGACGCCGGTCACCGTGGTGCGGCCGTTTAATACCTACGGTCCCCGGCAATCGGCGCGCGCGGTGATCCCGACCATCATTACCCAGATCGCTGCGGGCGCGCGCAAGGTCAAGCTCGGCAGCATCCATCCAACGCGCGATTTCAATTATGTCGCCGACACCGTCGGCGGCTTCCTGGCGGCGCTCGACTCGAAAGCCGGTATCGGCGAGGTCATCAATATCGGTAGCGCGTTCGAGGTCTCGATTGGCGATGTCGCGCGCATGATCGCAGAATTGATGGGCGTGACGATCGAGATCGAGCAAGACGACGTCCGCGTCCGCCCCGAGCGCAGTGAAGTTGATCGCCTATGGGCCAGCAACGCCAAGGCGCATAAGCTTCTCGGCTGGTCGCCGCGTTTTGCCGGCGTGGATGGCCTGCGCAAGGGCCTCGAACAGACCATCGCCTGGTTCACCAAGCAGGAGAACCTGTCTCGTTATCGTGCCAATGCGTACACGCTGTGAATAACATGAGCACTTCCTCTGCCCAGGCGAGCCACAATCGTCCCGCCATGCCTGACCTCAAGCCTGTGCTCGACGCCGTGGATGCCGTGCTCGGTACGGCCGCTCGCCCCGTCGAGTTGCACGAGCCGCGCTTTGGTGAGCGCGAGCGTGAGCTGGTGCTCGATTGCATCGATACCAACTGGGTGTCGTCCGCGGGCAAATATGTCACTCGTTTCGAGGAAATGGTCGCCGCCGCGACCGGCTCGCGCCATGCGGTGGCGATCGTCAACGGTACCGCCGCGCTTCATGCCGCATTGGTGCTCGAAGGTGTCGAGCAAGACGACGAGGTGCTGCTGCCTTCAATCACCTTCGTCGCCACAGCGAACGCGGTGAGCCATGCCGGTGCCATCCCGCATTTCGTCGATTCGACCTGGGATACGCTGGGGCTCGATCCTCAAGCGCTCGAGGCGCACCTCGACGCTATCGCCGCGCGGCGGAATGGAGCATGGGTAAACAAGCAGACGGGCCGTCGGCTTCGCGCATTGGTTCCGGTGCACATCTTCGGGCATCCGGTGGACATGGCCGCACTGGGCGCGGTGGCCGCCAAATACGATCTCGCGATCGTCGAGGACGCGACCGAATCGCTTGGTTCGACCCTGAACGGGCAGGGCTGCGGCACCTTTGGCCATTCCGCCGTACTCAGCTTCAACGGCAATAAAATCATCACTACCGGCGGCGGCGGTATGATCGTGACCGACGACGAGGCGCATGCTCGTCACGCGCGACATTTTACCTCTACGGCGAAGAAGGCGCACGCCTGGGCATTCGACCATGACGAGGTCGCCTACAACTACCGCCTGCCGAATATCAATGCGGCGCTTGGTTGTGCGCAGATGGAGCGCCTGTCGGCGATGGTCGATGCCAAGCGCGTCCTCGCCGAGCGTTATCTGCGAGCTTTCAGCGATTTCCCCTGGGCGCGCATCTATCGTGAGCCGAAGGGCTCGCAAAGCAACTACTGGCTCAATACGCTCGTGCTCGATCGCGAATACGCCGCCGAGCGCGACCGGCTGCTCGGGGCCCTGCACGGTCACGGCATTCGCGCAAGGCCGCTGTGGACGCCCATGCACCTCTTGCCGATGTACCGGGACTGCCCGCGTTCGCCGCTTCCAGTCGCCGAAGACATGCATACGCGCTGCATCAACCTGCCGAGCAGCCCCTTTCTGGCCGAAAGCGCCAACAAGAACAAGATCTAATGCCCCGCGTTGTCTTCTTCACCATTCACAGCACGACGCCGTGGTGGAAATACCTGGCGTCGCGCATGGAGTTTGCCGAGGCGGTCGTGCTGAGCGACCTGCGGGATGACGGTGATTATTCACTGGTCGACGATTTCTACCGCTTTATCGATAAGGGAAATGCGGCCTCTGTCGCGCTTGCGCGGTTTGGCGAGGAAGGATGCGCCGATATCATCCTGCGCTGCCGCGTGCTCCGCAGCATCAACCGCGATCTCGCGCTCAAACTGATCGGCGGCATGACCCAGGCGATCGAGCAGGCTTTCGACAAGCTCGATCCGCATCTCGTGGTGACGTTTACCATCGACCGCTATGTCATGGACGTGATGGAGCGGATTGCGCGCCGGCGCGGCATCGATTTTCTCGAAATGACGACATCGATCATTCCCGACCAGGTGATGCTGATGCGTCGCGGACGTCCGGCCAAGTTGCGCGAGCCCTCGATCGAGGACATCGATGCCGCGATCGGTCAGCTCTGCGCCGAAGATTTCGCGCCCGCTTATGTGCGCGATGCCAAACGCTTTTCACGGGCCAGGTTCTGGCGCATATTCGGTTACTACGCCCTGCGTGGTGCCTTCTTCAATGTGTGGCGCTTCGTCAAGCGCGACCGCTACAATTGCCATTATCTCGATGCGCTAAAGCGACTCGAGCACAAGGTGCGCATCCGCGACGTTGCCGCGCTCAAGCTGCTCGACGATGGCTGGGATAAGCGGCTGGCCGATATGCCGCCCGAGCGGCGAGTGTTTCTCGGACTGCAGCTCTTTCCCGAAGCCTCGATGGACTATTGGCTGAAGTCGCAGGACATGCTTGCGCATGACGATGTGCTGGTGCGCTATTGCGAGGTGCTTGGCCGCGCGGGCTATCGCATATTCGTCAAAGATCATCCGCTGCAATTTGGCTTCCGCCAGCGCGAGTTGTTCGGGCGGCTGTCAAAGCTACCCTTCGTGACGCTGGTGCCCTATGATGTGCCGGCTAACCTGCTGATCGGAAAATGCGCGGTCTCGGTGACGTTCACGGGGACGATCGGGCTCCAGGCGGCGTTGGCAGGACTTTGTTCGGTCGCGACCGAACCCTACTATGCAACCGAGCAGCATTTCGTGCACATCCGAGATGTCGACGAAATCGACGTGCTTGCGGAGCGGCTTGCGCGATGGCGTCGGCCTGATGATCTCGCGACGACGCGGCGCGAGATCATGCGGCACCTCGCAGCAATTAGTGCTGCGGGAGATTATTTCGGCTGGCGCAATTTCGATCCTGAAGATGCTGCCGCGCGCGCGTCAGTCGAGCCATTGGCACGTTCGCTGAACGCGCACTTGCCGCACTTCCTGAAGTCCTGCAGAACCGCCGCCTGACGATCACGCAGGGAACACGCTGCAATGGCCGGTGAGGATGGAACAGCGTGATGCGATCCCGTCTCGTTGATCTCGTGACTCGGCCTGCGATTGCGGGCACCGTCTCGGCGCTTATCCTGCGCGCATTGACGCTGGCAAGCCGCTTTCTGTTGTCGCTGCTGCTGGCGCGCATGCTGTCGCCGGTAGAGATGGGGCAGTACGGCCTCCTGACCGCGACGCTGGCGTTCGCGCTGCTCGCGGTCGGGCTCGAATTCTACTCCTACACGCTACGCGAATTGGTGCCAGCGACGCCAGAACGGCGGGCACGGATCATCGCGGATCAGATGACACTTGGCTCGGTAGCGCTGCTTGCGATCGGTGTGATGGTTTTCGGTGCGATTGCCGCGGGTTGGTTTCCAAGCCGTCTCGCACCGTGGTTCGTCGTGATCCTGATCACCGAGCATGTCTCGTTGGAGGCAACGCGGATCCTGATCATCACCTGGCGGCCGGTGCGCGCCTATATCTGCGTGTTCCTTCGCGGCGGGATCTGGGTCTATGCAATGGCGCTCCTGATGTTCGCGGCACCTTCGACGCGGACGCTTGAGACCGTGCTGGTCTTGTGGGCGCTCGGCGGCGTGCTGTCGATCGCCTTTTCCGCTTTCTCGCTCACCGAACTTCCCTGGCGCGAACTGAAGGGATACCGGCCCGACTGGTCGACCATCGGCAGGGGTCTGCGAACGGCGCGCCCCTTCATGTTCACCGCGGTCGGCGCGCTGGTCATCTCCTATGTTGATCGCTTCGTCATTGACATCTTCGTTGGCCGGGATGCGCTCGGCATTTACACATTCTATTCGACGATCCTGATCGGACTGCTGTCGCTGGGCGGATCGGTGTCGCATCAGTTTCTGCCGAAGGTCATCGCGGGGTATGCGGCAGGCGTCGACGCCTACCGCGCTGCACTCCGCTCGTTCGTGTGGTCGATGCTGGCGCTGGCGTCGGGGACGGTGATCGTCAGTAGTGTCGCCATGGCGCCGATGTTGTCGGTGCTCGGACTATCCGCCTATGCGTCGGACATCGGTGTGTTTTATGCCATGCTGCCGGGAATCTTCCTGCGCATGTTGGCCGATGTTCCCTCCTACGCGCTCTATGCAGCGCGGTCGGACAACTATCTCCTGTTCTGCAATGTCGGTTCGGCTGTGGTGTCGACGTTGCTCAATGTCCTGCTGGTTCCCGTGTACGGAATCTTTGGTGCGGCGGTGGCCGGTGGCATCGCCAGCGCCATGCTGCTCCTGTCGCTGGTCGTACTGGCCATCCGGAGAATGCGCGAGACTCGCAGGGAACCCGCCAAATTGGATACTGTCGGCCTTCCAACTGATCCGGACATGCTCTATCCGTGAGCGGCGGGCACTGTCATTGCGGTGTCAAAGTGACTCTGCTATACAACTCTAGGGCGTGTTCCTGACGGCAAAATGCAGCGGCTTACTCAACTGGCGGGCGGTCTCTCGTCACCCGCGATCCTCATCCTTGTGATCTGGTGCGCAGCGCTATTCAGCGTCGCCGTCGGACCAATAGACTATCCGGGACAGCCGTCCATTGTCGTGCTTACCGTCGTCGGCTCGGGCATCGCACTCTTCCTGCTCGGCTATGGGGGGGGCAGGGTCCTCTTCGTCCGCTATTTTTCGCGTCAGGTCGAAATGCCTCCGCTTTCCAGGCGGACGCTGAATCGCATCGTGATCGCTACGTCGCTGTTCGGCATCGTCGGAATTGCGTTGGTCGCGCTTGACCGCACGGTGCTGAGCGGGGTGAGCAATAGTGCCTATTCGGAGCTGTTGCGCTGCGCGCCCGGGCTGGTCGACGCCATATCGATCAAGCGGACACCGCTGCTTTATGCCGGTTATGCGATGTTCTCCTTCGGCTTTGTGTCGGTGGTGCTGTTCTTGCTCAAGGGAGAGGAAATCACGGGATGGGCGGCGGCGCTGGCGCAATTGTCCATCGTCTCTCCAGTCGGTTATGCGGTGCTCTATTCAGGGCGCATGCCGATACTGTTCGTTCTCGTTCTGATTGCGGTGGCGATACTGGTCCGCCTCGCGCAGGGGCGCCCGCCGTTGCCGCGCGGCCATTATCTCATGGTCAAGACCGTCGCCGCGATCGGGCTGTTCGCCGTCTATTCGAGCGCGATCTGGGCGAGCCGGCAGAATTTCTGTATCCAGATGTCGCCACTGATCACCGAGCTGCAGCAAGAGATGGAGCTCAAAGCGCCTTCTGGCGTTGCCAACAAACCGCCCGAGACCGACGAGAAGATCACGGCAACGGATATTAGCAAGCGAATTGCAGGGGCGCGTGCGGCGCCGCCGCCGGAGCAAAAGTCGACTTCCGCAGATGCGGTCCTCGCGATGATGTTGGAAGCTTGGAACGTGAAGCCGCGGGGCTACGTCATCTCCGCGATCGAGTCCAATCGCCTGTCGGCACGTGGCGCGATGATCGGCCTGAGCACCTATTTCTATCTGACCCACGGGGTGCGCACGATCGATATCGTGTGGCACGCACGCGACAAGTTCACGCCGAAATGGGGAGTTTACGAGATCGGAGTACTTTCGCCACTGCTGCGGGTCTTCTTCCCGAACAACCAGCAGGTCGAGGCCCTGGAGGCCGAGCTGAAATCTGCCATGATCTACGGATTCTTCCCGACCGTGTGGGGCGCCGCCTTCATCGACTTCGGCCTTATCGGTGCAATCATTTACATCCTGATCTGGGGCGTCGTGGCAGGCTGGAGCGCGGCGGGAAACAAACGCTGCGACCTAATGACGCCGTTGCTGCTGTTGGTCTTTGTCCTTGCCAGCATCCTGCTCAGCGTGGTGCAGGGGCCGCTGGGTATGGCAAATTCGGCGCTGGTGCTGGTTTCGACGGTAGTGACTGGCTTTATGATCGACTTTGCCAGGCTGCGGTCGGGGTCACCGGAGGATGCCGGGGAGCTTCAGTTGAAGGGTTCGGCCACCTGAGACCGATCAGCGCGCCGGGATGTCGCGCAGCCATGCAACCGTGGCCGCGACGCCTTGCTCCATGTCAAACGGCAGATCGCCGCAGACCGAAGCCGTAGGCTTGAGGTCGAATTGATACTGCGTGAGCACGTTGTTGAGGCGGAATGAATTGAAGGGAAACTTCTTCATCCCGATCGCGTTCACAGCGTCGCCGCACAACGCCAATGCGCGCGCAACGGCGATTGGCAGATGCCGAACGGAGCGAGAGCCGAATGCGCGCTGAAAGGCGTCGCACCAGGCGATGAGATCGATCGGGGTGTAGTCTGCAAGATAAAATGTTCGGCGCTGGATCTGTTCGGCAGGTACCGCGAGCAGGCGCCAGTACTGGAATGCAATGTTGTCGATGTAGCTGTAGGACTTCCAGAGTGGTCCGTGCCCGACGTGGAAATAGGACCCGCGCTCGATCATGCGCAGGAAGCGTTGATAGTGCGCGCTCATGCCGGGCCCCCAGACGGTGGTGGGGCGCGCCAGACACCATTCGCGACCGGCGCCGTCTGCGCTGCGGACGATCTGTTCGGTGCGGACCTTGCTCTTTCCGTACAGTGTGTCCGCCGTGTAGTCGGTGTCACTCTTTGGTACATAGCCGACGCGGCAGACGAGCTGCGACGAGGTCCATATCCCCCGCCTGATCGACGGCGTTAGCCGTACCGCCTCGACCAGATTCTCGACGCCCTCAATGTTAGCGGCATAGCCCGCAAGATTGGTTTTCTCATCGAGGTCGATGCGCGCGGCGAGGTGGACTAGCGCATCCGGTGCCGCGTTCTGCACAGCCTCTTTGAGGCGATCGGCCTCCAGGATATCGCAGACAATATCGGTCGTGGTAGCCGGAACCTTGTCGAGCCCCACGACCGTACACCCTTCGGTGCGCAACCGCCGCACCAATGCCTGGCCGATGAAGCCGGAGCTTCCGGTTACGAGAATTTTCATGCTGATGTCGCTGTCACTGCAGAAGAGCGGTCGCTTGACCGGCTTGCCCGGCTGATCTACCAAATCGACCTATCGATTGCAAATTCCACCGGGATTCTCTCGCGGACAATGCATTTTGTGATCGATCTTGATTTGTCACCCCGGCTCTTGCCCAACTGGCGCACGCTTCATGAAGGCATTCGTCTCAGCCGCGTTCCAGGCGATCAATCGCGTGCTGGAGCCGATCGGCCTGCGCCTAATGCGCACCAACGCGCCGGTCCGGAACTTCGCGCTGTTCTTTAAGCACCTGAAGTCGCTGGGCTTCGAGGTCAAGACGGTGGTCGACGTCGGCATCGCTTTCGGCACCTCGCCGATTTACGACGCGTTCCCGCGCGCGAAGTATTTTCTGATCGAGCCGGTCGCGGAATGCCGTCCCGTGCTCGAGCAACTCAAGCAGCGTCTTGACGCGGAATATTTCCTGGTTGCCGCTGGCGCCGAGAATGGTGAGATCACCTTCAACGTCCATGACGATATCTCGGGCTCGAGCATCTTCGCGCAGGTCGAAGGCACGGCGCTCGATGGCGAAGCGCGGAAGACGCCAATGCGTCGGCTGGATTCATTGCTGCCGGAGAAGCTGGAGCATCCGGTATTCATCAAGGTCGATACCCAGGGTGCCGAGATCGAGGTGCTGAAGGGGCTGGGCTCGCGCATCAATGAAATCGACCTCATGATTCTCGAGACCACGATGATGCCGATGCGCCATGGCATTCCGCAATTCGCCGACATCGTTCGCTTCTGCGACGAGGCAGGGTTCGCGGTCTATGACGTGCTCGAGGGGCACATGCGCTCGCTGGATGGCGCGCTCGCCCAGATCGATCTGGCCTTTGTCCGCAAGGATAGCCCGCTGCGCAGCCAGTCAGCCTATTTCAGCCCCGAACAGCTCGCCGATTATCTCACGCGGCCGAGCAAGCTGCACCACGCGAAGAGCTGATCGCTCGTCGCGCCAGCATTTCACCAGGGCAGCGCTCAGATTTCCGCGAGCAGGATGAACAGGCAGCGGCGCTCGCCCTTGTTCACCATGCCGCCGCGATGCATCCCGTTGCCATCGAACAGCACGCAATTGCCGTAATTCGAGGTCGCGGCGAAATGTCCCTCGCGCAGCCGCGCTACGTCGGGGGAATTGTCGGGCAAGTCGCCGCCGAAATCGGCCTTCTTGCGCAGGAACGCCGGCAGCGCCATGAATTTCTTGCGCGCGTCGGGCCGCCGGCCCGAGAAGCCGCTGAAGTCGTTGGTCCGGCGCACCATGCCTTCGAACCAGCCGATCTTCGCATTCTGGCTGCCGCGGACGTAGCAGAACGGTCCGCCGTCGGGGCCGATCTCGTGGACATAGATCGCGCATTTCAGCATGCCGTAAGTGGCATCGATGTGCAGGTAGCTGCCCCAGGGGTCGGCGAGCTGCGTGTCCGGGAATACCCGCTTCCAGAACGCGAGATCCTGGTCGTTGATTTGCGCATTGACATGCTTCACGCCGGCCGGACGGCCAAGATAGGCGCTCGCGGCCTCCATGATGCCGTAACGCTTGAAGATGTTCTCCACTGCCGCGAAGGCCTCGGGATCGGCGGAGCGCGTGCACCAGTAGACGTTGTCGTCGAACTTGCGCTTCTCCGGCGCAATGCCGGCACGGCGCTCGTCGAGCTTGGCAAAGGCCGGATTGGTCACGCTTCGGATCTGATCGAGTTCATCCGGCGCGAGCGTCAGGCAGACGATGCCGTCGGACTTGATCTTGTTCAGCAACGCCGGGTTGTCGGGCACCGCAGGACGTCGTGCACCGGTCAGCGTGCCGATCGCCCGGCTGGCGCGGATGCGCGCATACATCGAGATGTAGCGCAGCGCCGTCCGTGCGTTGAGACCGCTAAAGCCGGCTTCCTTGGTCAGCAGCGGCATGTTGTCGTAATCGACGATGCGGCGGATGGTGACGAAGGCGAAGGTCCGCAGGAACACGTTCAGTGCGTAAAGCCGCTCGCGGAAAGTCGGTCGGGGGAACATGCCACCATAGGCTGGATGCGCATCATAGTCGATCGAGGGCAGGGTGTTGCCGCGATAGGGCGGGATTGGCAGCTCACTGATGTCGGCGGCACGTGCCGCGGGCACCGCATCCGTGAGGGAATCGATTGCCGTCATGTCACGCTTCTCCGGACCTGGCGAGGATCGTCATAAAGTCGCCCGATCTATACAACCTGCCGCGTTGTACAGGCAATGATGGCCGGCGGTTTATCCGTCCATCCCGGGGGGGTCCGGCGCGACGGCTAAATCGTGGAAATGCTTCGGGAAAGCGTCACGAAGGTCGATCTTTTGAAGGGTTCCAGCAATCTTCTCCGACGCACCCCCACGGCCATAGGGTGGCTCTACGCCCGGATCAGGGGGGAACTGACCTTCGAAGATGCGCGCTAGACCTGCGAGAATGGCGGCCGAATCGGCTGGACAATCGCGGATCGAGGCGGCGCGCAGCCGCCCCTTCTGGCGGTCGCCGATATTGATCGAGGGCACGCCGATAGCGGGTGCCTCCAGGATGCCGCTCGACGAATTGCCGACCACGGCGTCGGCAAGCCGTAGCGCCGCCCAGTAACGCTCGCTGCCAAGCGAGGTGAAGTGAAAAGCGTGGTCTGGCCGCGCCGCGACGAAGGCCTTAATGGCATCGTCGATCGCGCGATAGCCGGGATCGGCGTTGACGCCGGTGAAGATGATGCTGCGGTCCTTGACTTCGGCGAGCGCGCCGAGGAGTGCGGCAACGTTCGTTGCGTCCGTATCCGGCCGTGCCGTGGTTGGATGCAGCGTGACCAGGAGAAAGCGTTCCGGGCCACTGATGCCAAGCTCTGTGAACAGCGCGGTCCGGCTTAGCGCGGGCGCCGTGCTGGCGAGATCAAGGCCCGGTGCGCCGACATTGAAGACGAAATCAGGATTTTCGCCCATCTGGATCACGCGCTGCCTATAGGGCTCGGCCGCCACGAAATGCAGGCAGGCCATCTTCGTGATGGCATGGCGGATCGCGTCGTCGAAGGCGCCGGCGGTGATCTCGCCGCCATGGATGTGAGCGATCGGAATGTTCAACAGCGTCGCCGCGACCGCGGCAGCCAGCACCTCGTAGCGGTCGCCGAGCACGACCAGAACATCCGGCGCGAGCTGGGGAAGCACTTCGGCAAAGCCGGAAACGCCTATGCCGGTACCGCGTGCCACCGTCTCGGCGCGGTCGTCGTGCAGTTGCAGATCGATCTTCGCTGCGATTGAAAAACCGTCGGCCTCGATGGCTCGCCAGGTCTCGCCGAAGCGCGGCATAAGATGCATGCTGCAGGCGATAATGCTGAGTTGGACGTCAGCCATCTCCTTCAGCCGCATCAGGATGCCCCGCAACAATCCGTAGTCGGCCCGCGAACCGGTGACGACGGCGATGCGGCGACTTGCGGTCATGGGGATTTCCGCCATGGCGACGCATCGAGCATACGGTGTTCGATGACATAGGATGCGTAGGCGAGGTCGGCAGCACTCTCGATTTCGATCGAATGCAGGCGGTCCATCATGATGCCGTAGCTTGCGGAGGGATCGGCATAGATCTTTCGGTGCTTGCGCATGGCGTCCCAGCCGACGAGATAGAGCGCACCGTTCATGGTGACTTCAGGCGCCTGGTCCTGCCGTCGCTGCGCCGTCGTCTTCAGCATCTTCTCAACGATGCCGCCAATCGAGCCGTCCTCGCCCAGCGTCCCGACGAAGATTGAGGCCACTTCGGTCTCGCGCATGCCGACCACCAGGCTCGCCTTGCGCCTGGCGAACAGCTCGACCGCTTCGTCAAAATGTTCCGGCCGCGCGAAGGGCGATGATGGTTCCAGCAGCATGATGCCGTCGTAGCGCCGTCCTTCATGCGTCTCGATCCAGTCCATCGCGTGAACCACCACGTCGTTGGAGGAGGCTGTGTCGGTCGCAAGCTCGGCTGGGCGCTCGAACAGCACCTCGGCGCCATGCCGCTTCGCCTCGGCCCGGATCTCCGCGCTGTCGCTGGAGACGATCAGACGCGAGCAGTAGCGCGACTGCCGCGCCGCCCTTGCCTTGTAGCCGACCAGGCTGAGGCCGCCGATCTCGCGCAGATTCTTGCCGGGCAATCCCTTGGATCCGCCGCGGCCCACCAGTAGGAACAAAATCTCAGGCGAATTCGTCATTTACTCTCGACAATCCCGCTGTCAGCGCCGGACAAGGACCAGTGCGATTCGTCATCCGTCAGGGACCTAAAGGGAACACCTCAAGCCGCCTGCTTGCGTTGCTTTTACCAGTGTACTCGACTAAGACAACCGCTTGACGGGCGGGCGATTTCGATCGTCCCCCGCGCCCAGCGACGAAGACCGCATGCATCGCCGAACCCTGATCATTGCCGAGGCCGGTGTGAATCACAACGGCGATCGCGCGCGGGCGCTTGAGCTCGTGGAGGCCGCCGCGCGGGCCGGGGCCGACGTCGTCAAGTTTCAGTCGTTTCGTGCCGACAAGCTGGCGACTGCGGGTGCCGCGAAGGCGAGCTATCAGCAGGCGACCACGGGCAACGAGCAGTCGCAGCTCGAAATGCTGAGGGCGCTCGAGCTCAGCCAGGATGACGAGGAGCGCATTGCAGTCGCCTGTGCCGCAGCCGGCATCACCTACATGTCGACCCCATTCGATGCCGAAAGCGCCACGCATCTGGTCCGCCGAATCGGGGTCTCAACGCTGAAGGTCGGATCGGGCGATCTTACCAATGCGCCGCTCCTGTTGCATCTGGCGCGCTTTCGGCTGCCGATCATCCTGTCGACGGGTATGGCGACACTGGCGGAAGTGGAGCAGGCCCTCGGCGTCATCGCCTTCGGCTATTTCAGTGACGCGACTGCGCGGCCGGCAAGTGCCGATTTCGCAAAGCTTCTGCTCGACCGCGAGACCTGGACCGAACTGCGCGCCAAGGTCACGCTGCTGCATTGCACGACCGAATATCCGGCCGATCCGCGGTCGATCAACCTGCGCGCGATGGCGACGCTACACGATGCGTTCGGGCTTCCCGTTGGCTTTTCCGATCACAGTCGTGGGATCCATGTTGCGGCAGCCGCGGTCGCGCTCGGTGCGGCCGTGATCGAAAAACATCTGACGCTCGATCGCAATCTGCCGGGGCCCGATCACCGCGCCTCGATTGAACCCGACGAAATGGCCGCGATGATTGCGTCGATCCGCGACGTCGAGCTCGCGCTCGGTGACGGCCGCAAGGTGCCTGCGCCGGAAGAGATTCCAAATCGCGCAGTGGCACGGCGGAGCCTGGTTGCGATCCGCCCCGTTCGCGCCGGCGAGCGCTTCACGGAAGACAATCTCGGCGTCAAGCGGCCCGGTGACGGCATCCCGCCGATCGAATATTGGAGCTATCTCGGCAAGACGGCACAGCGCGACTATGGGGCCAACGAGGCGCTGGAGCCATGAGCCTGATCGTGCTCTGCGCCGGTGGTCATGCCCGCGTTGTCATCGAAGCATTGCGCAGTCGTGGCATATGTCCCGCCGCGGTGACGGATAGCGACCCCGCCCTCTTGGGTGACATGGTCGGGGGTATTCCGATCACGGGACCCGACGAAGATATCCTGAAGATGAGCGTGGATGCAGTCGAGCTTGTGAACGGCTTGGGCAACCGCGCCTCGCGCGCCGATTCGGGCATGTCCGGCCGGCGTACACTGTTTGGCCGTTTCGCAGCTCTGGGTTACCGGTTTCCAGTAGTCGCGCATGTCTCCGCGGCGATTGCCTCCGATGCGACACTCGGCGAAGGCGCTCAGGTGATGGCGGGTGCCGTCATCCAACCGGCGGCGCGGATCGGGCGGAATGCTCTGGTGAATACGCGCGCGGTGGTGGAGCATGACTGCATTGTGGGAGACCACGCACATGTCGCGCCGGGGGCGGTGCTCTGCGGCGGCGTGTCGATCGGCGAGAGCGCCCATATCGGCGCGGGCGCGGTGGTTCTGGTGGGCGTCAGCGTGGGAGCGGGAGCTGTAGTTGCCGCGGGCGCCGTGGTCGCAAAGAACGTCGAGGCCGGCGCCTTCGCCAGCGGCGACCGGATTGGTTCGTGATGAAAGAAATATTCGTCGTCAGTGAAGATACGCCTTTGATCGAGACGCTGCGGCGGATCGATCAGGGCCATTTGCAGCTCGCCGTGGTCGAACGTGACGGCAAGATCGTCGGCACCGTCACCGATGGTGACGTGCGGCGCGCGTTGCTCGGCGGCGTCGGGCTGGATGCCTCCGTCGACCTCGTGATGAACCGCTCGCCGATCACAGCGCCGGTCGGCATTACCAACCCCGCCGCGCTCAACCTGATGCGCAAGCATTCGATCCACCAGCTTCCGATCGTCGATACGGAGGGCAGGGTGGTCGAGGTCAAGCTGATCGACGATCTCGCACTGGCGCAGCAATCCGATCACTGGGTGGTCCTGATGGCCGGCGGCCTCGGCTCGCGGTTAAGACCTTTGACCGACGATATTCCAAAGCCCTTGATCCGGGTCGGCGAAAAGCCAATCCTGGAGACTGTGCTCGGCGGATTCGCCAAGGCCGGCTTCGGCAAGTTCTTCATTTCAGTCAACTACAAGGCCGAGATGATCCGCGATTATTTCGGCGATGGCTCGGCCTGGGGCGTCGAGATCAACTATCTCCAGGAGAGCGCGCGCCTCGGCACCGCGGGCGCATTGTCGCTGTTGCCCGAGCGGCCAACGCAGCCGTTTTTTGTCATGAACGGCGATCTGCTCACGACGGTCAATTTCGAGCAGATGCTGAAATATCATCGCGAGCATCAGGCGTTCTCTACCGTCTGCGTGCGCGAGCATTCGGTGACCGTGCCGTTCGGCGTGATCGATTTCGACAATCATCGCCTGCTCGGCATCCGCGAGAAGCCGACGCAGAAGTTTTTCGTCAATGCAGGTGTCTATCTCCTCGATCCCGGCGTGCTCGATCATCTCGACGGCAACCAGGCCGTCGACATGCCGGCCCTGATCGAGCGAACGATCGCCACCGGCAACCGCTCCGTGGTGTTCCCGCTGCGGGAGTACTGGATCGATGTCGGCCGACTCGACGATCTGCAGCGCGCTTCCGACGAGTTTCAGAGGATTTTCGGATGAGTACCGAGCGTTCGCTCCGCGAGATGATGTCACTCGACGGGCGCGTCGCTGTCATCACTGGGGGCGCCGGTCATATCGGCCGTGCAATTGCAGGCGGTCTGGCCGAGCTCGGCGCCACGATCGCGCTGGTGGATATTGCGGCGTCTGCGGGCAAGCAGGCTGCGGCGGAGCTCACGAAGAGCTGGCCGGTCAAGGCGGACATGTTCGATTGCGATTTCGAGCAAGGGGAGGCGGTGAAGGATCTGCCGCGACGGGTACGTGAGGCATTCGGCGGCATCGACATCATCGTCAATTGCGCGGCTTTTGTCGGCACCAGCGGCCTTCAGGGCTGGGCCGCGCCATTTGAGCAGCAATCAGATGTGACCTGGCGGCGCGCGCTCGAGGTCAACCTGACCGCACCATTCGTCCTGGTTCAGGCAGCAGCGGAAGATCTTGCCAAATCCGGTCATGGCAGCGTGATCAACATTTCCTCGATCTATGGGCTCGCCGGGCCGGATTGGCGGCTTTACGAGGGAACCACTCTGGGGAACCCCGCGGCCTACGCGGCGAGCAAGGGCGGCCTGGTCCAGATGACGCGCTGGCTTGCCACCACCATGGCTCCGAAAGTCCGGGTCAACGCGGTGGCGCCCGGAGGCGTCTTCAGGGCTACGCCAGAGCCCTTCTTGAGCCGGTATGTGGCCCGCACGCCGCTTGCGCGCATGGCGCGGGAGGACGATATGAAGGGCGCTGTGGCCTTTCTGGCGAGCGACTTGTCGGCCTATGTGACGGGCCAGTGTATTGCGGTCGACGGGGGCTGGACGGCGTGGTAAGCCGACGGCAAATCATGCAATCGCGAGAATCTCCGAAATGTTGAGCTGTAGCAAATGCTTGTTGCCGGAAACGGCTGAGGCAACATCGTTCGACGAGGCCGGTTCCTGCAGCGTTTGTCGTCAGATCGAGGTCCGTGACACTCAGATCGACTGGGACGATCGCTACAAGCAGCTCACCGAGTTGGTCGGCCAGTACCGCGACAAAGGCCTCTACGACTGCATCCTGCCCTATTCGGGCGGCAAGGACAGCGTGTTCCAGCTCTGGTACGTGGTGCGCAAGCTCGGTCTGAAACCGCTGGTCGTGCGTTTCGATCACTGGTTCTATCGGCCGCTGGTCGAGGAGAACAACACCAGCGTGTTCAAGCAGCTCGGCGTCGATGTCCTGAATTTTACGCCGAATTGGCATGTCGTCCGCGAATTGATGCTGGAATCACTGAAGCGCCGCGGCGACTTCTGCTGGCACTGCCACACCGGCATCTACGCTCACACGATGCAAATCGCGATCCGCTACGAGACGCCCCTTCTGATCTGGGGCGAGAGTCTCGCCGAATACCAGTCGTTCTATTCTTACGACGAAATGGAAGAGGTTGACGAGAAGCGCTTCAATCGCGCCATGAATCTCGGCATCACCGCCGACGATATGTACGAATTCCTCGGCGGCCGCGTTGCCAAACGCGACCTCTATCCGTTCGTATATCCGCCGCGCAAGGAACTGATGCGTATCAAGTGCCGCTCGGTCTGCCTGGGCAGCTACATCAAGTGGGACACCAAGAAACACGTCGATATCATCAAGAGCGAGCTCGGCTGGAAAGGCCAGGAGGTCGAGGGCATTCCGCCGGAATACGACTATGAGAAGATCGAGTGCTTCTTCCAGGGCGTGCGCGACTACCTGAAATACATCAAGCGCGGCATGGGGCGGACCAACCATCTCGCCAATATCGACATCCGCAACAAGCGCATGACCCGGGAGCAGGGAGAGGCCTTGGTGCGCGAATATGACGGCAAGCGGCCGCCGAGCCTCGATCTGTTCCTCGATTATCTGCAACTGACCGAAGAACAGTTCCTCGGCATCGCGATCAAGCACGAGGTCAGCCCGTGGCAGTTTTCCCCGAACGCGGTGGAGCCGGGCAGGAGAATGCCTGACATGGACAAGTGGGACCGGACCTCGGTGCCGTGGCCGAACCATCCGGGTGTCGAAATCGGCGGCAAGGGCTGATTTTTTCAACCGCGCTGTCGGCGGGGAGCTAAGGCGATGTCAGACGTTGCGATCGTCGACTACGGTATCAACAATGTGCGATCGGTCCGCAATGCTGTTGAGTACTGCGGCCACAATCCGATCGTGACCCACGACGCCGACGTGATCGCCGATGCCTCGCATGTGATCCTGCCCGGCGTCGGTGCCTTCGGCGACGCCATGCTCAACATCCGCGCCCGCGGCATCGACGAGTTGCTTGAACGTCACGTCCGTGAAAAGGGCAAGCCGTTCCTGGCCGTATGCCTCGGCATGCAATTGCTGGCGCAGTCCTCGGAAGAGCATGCCGATGACGGGGGCCTGCATCGCGGGCTGGGCTGGTTCGACGCCGATGTCGTGCGCCTGATGCCGAACGATCCCGCGCTGAAGATCCCGCACATGGGCTGGAACATAGTGGCTCGGGAGCGCGACCATCCGATCCTCGCCGGTATCCGCGAGAGCAATCTCGCTTTTTATTTCGTGCATTCCTTCGCTATGCGCTGCAAGAGCTCGGGCGACGTCGTAGGCCTTGCGCAATACGGTCAATCCGTGACCGCGATCATCGCGAAAGACAATATAGCCGCGACCCAGTTCCATCCCGAGAAAAGCCAGGACAGCGGCATCGAGCTGATGAGCAATTTCCTCCGCTGGAATCCGTAAAGCGCGCGCGATGCTGAAGAAGAGACTGATCCCAAAATTCCTGCTGCGCGACGGCAGGCTGGTGAAATACGTCAGGTTCTTCGAGAACGAGCGTGTCGCCGGCAATCCGGTGACGACCGCAAAAGTCTATAACGACTACGGCGTGGATGAGCTGATCGTGCTCGACATCGTGCCGAGCGAAGCCTCGCGCGGCCGCGTGGTCGATATCATCGAGCGGATGTCGGAAGAGATATTCATGCCGTTCACTGTCGGCGGCGGCGTCAAGACGCTTGAAGATGTCAACATGTTGCTGCGCGCCGGCGCAGACAAGGTTTCGGTCAATTCGGAAGCGGTGCGGCGTCCCGAATTCGTCCGCGACGCAGCGCGGGTGTTCGGCGACCAATGCATCACGGTGTCGATCGACTACAAGAAGATCAGCCCAAATCACGCCAGCGTGTTCATCGACGGCGGCCGCGAGCACGCTGCACTCGATCCGGTCGAATGGGCGCTGCGTTGCGAGGATCTGCATTGCGGCGAGATTCTGCTCGGCTCGATCGACCGTGATGGCACCATGTCCGGCTATGATTTGGACATGATCCACAAGGCGGCGAATGCACTCAGTGTGCCCTTGATCGTCTCGGGCGGTTGCGGTTCACTGCAGCACGCGATCGACGCGCTGGAGGCCGGCGCGTCCGCGGTGGCGATTTCGTCGATGTTTCTGTTCACCGACCACAGCCCGATCAAGTTGCGCAGCCATCTCTTTTCGCGCGGCCTCGATGTGCGGGCGAGTTCGAACAGCAGGAACTAGCACCGTGCAGCTCTCGCTTCAGCGCAATGACCTCGCCATCTACGTGCGGAAACAGTTCGAGAATCTGTTTCCAGATGGTGCCGATCTTCGCGACCTGCCGAAATTCGTGGATCTCGCGCTCGGGCGGATCGAGTACTGCTTCTCGCGCGTGAGGCTCAAGGGCTTCTTTGTCAATGGCGAGGCGCGGTTCTCGCATTGGCACTCCGACCAGTATGCGATCTTCCTCTACTACCTCGCAAACACCGTGTTTCGCGAGCGACCGGGCCATCCTATCGCCGACAAAGCCTACGCGCTCAACAAAGCCTTGCACGCGCTGGACGCATTCTACGAGGTGGAGTTGCCCGACATATTCGCGGTCCAGCATCCGGTCGGCACCGTGCTCGGCCGTGCCAGCTATTCGGATTATTTCATCTGCTACCACAACTGCACGGTCGGCGCGAATCTCGAGAACGACTACCCGTCGTTCGGCTGTGGCATCGTGATGTATGGCGGTAGCCGCGTGATTGGTAAGACAGACGTCGGCGACAACACCTTCTTATCCACTGGTGCAATCATCATCGATGGCGGCCCGCTCGCCGCCGACAGCGTGCTGCACGGCATCTATCCGAAGGCCGCGCGCTCGCCGACGTCGCGCAATGTGAGGCGCGAGATTTTCGGTGTGGGCGCCTGATCGATCAGGTCAGCCGCTTGAACCCGGAATGGGCGACCGGGCCGCGCAGCAATTGCTTGACGGCCTTCTGGTCCACTGCGGTGCGCAGCTCGCGGAACACCTCGTTCACGTTTTCCAGATAGCGATCGACATGGGCATCGGTATGCGCCCACATCGCATAGAACGAGCCGGTGGCAAGGATGCCGCGGTCGAGCATCATCTGCGTGAACAATGTGCGCACCTCCTGCGCGTCAGGCAGATCGAAGGCGAAATGCCCGAGCGGCGAGATACCGGAGACGTGCACCGGCAGGTCAGTTGCCCGCGCCGCATGAGTCCAGCCCTCCTGGATGCGGGTGCCGATGCGCATCAAATGCCTGGCGACATTCTGCTCGCGATGCTTGCGCAAGGTGGCAAGTGCTGCAACCGGGCCGACGCGCTCGGTCCACGCGGTCGAGCTGACAAATGTCTCCTGCGCCGCGTCCATCGACGACGCGCGGCCGACGATCGCTGCCATCGGATACCCGTTGGCAATGGCCTTTGCGAACACCGCGATATCAGGGTCGACGCCATAGGCGAGATGCGCGCCGCCGGAATTGATGCGAAAGCCCGACGTCACCTCGTCGAAGATCAGCACCGCGCCGCAGCGGTCGGCGAGCGCTCGTATACCCTTGATGAAGGCGGGTTCAGGCTCGCTAGAACGCACCGGCTCCATCACGATCGCTGCGAGCCGCTCGGCGTGAGCGGCAACGATCGCCTCGATCTCGTCGAGCTTGTTGAAGTGGAACGGATGCATCAACCCGGCGAGGCCGCGCGGCACGCCTTTGGTGTCGAGGCCCGGCAGCAGGTGGCCGTCGAGCGCGGTGGTCTCGCCGAGATTGGCGCTGAGATACCAGTCATGCCAGCCGTGATAGCCGCAGAATGCCACCATGTCGCGGCCGGTGGCCGCGCGCGCGATGCGGATCGCGATCGCCATCGCTTCGCCGCCGGCGCGGCCAAAGCGGACCATATCCGCCCAGGGATGCAGCTCGACCAGGAGTTCGGCGAGCTCGATATCCTCGGCGCAATTGAGCGTCGACATCGAGCCCATGTCTATCGCGGTCTTCACCGCGGCGTCGACGTCGGGATCGGCAAAGCCCAGGATGGTGGCGCCGATGCCGCAATAGCTCATGTCGAGATAGGTCCTGCCGTCGAGGTCGACAACTTCGGCGCCCTTGGCCGACTTGAAATAGGTCGGCCACTGCTCGGGCAGGAACATTTCGGGCCGTTTGGAGAGCAATTGCGTTCCGCCGGGCATGACCTTGCGCGCGCGCCGGTACAGCGTTTGGCCAGTGCTCGACATCGCATGTTTCTCCCGCAGGTAAAGCAGGCGGTGGATACCCCAAGCCCCCTGGTCAGGCAAGGTGCCGTACCTGGTTCACCGCTCGCAATCGAATTGCATAAAGGGGCGCGTCACGGCACCGTCTGCCTTGACGAGCAATACGTGACTTCTCCGGCCAAAGGTCTTCAGGTCGTTGGATCGTTTCTGCGGTCCATCCTTGCCTGCCGGACCTCGTTGACGACGCGGCGATAAAGGGCAAGCGCAGCTTCTTCCCGGTATTTGTAGGCGACGCTGGCCGCTCGCATTCCTTTTTCGGTCGTCGCCTGACGATCTCGTGCAGCCTCCCGGATCGCCCGAGCAAGCTCGACCGGATCCTGGGGCGGCACGACCCAACCGATGGCCTGTTCACCGAGCGCCAGAGCTCCTTCGGAATTTGCCTCTGACGCGATAACGACCGGCCGGCCGACAGCCAAGAGATTGTAGAGACGGCTCGGGATCGACACGCCGGCGATATTTCGACGATAGGGTATCACCCAAAGATCCGCCGCGGACAGGAACTCGATGAGCTCATCCTCGGGGACCGGGCTCAGGATCGTGACGTTGGTGAGGCCTTCCTGCGCGTACAGGTCATTCAATTCCTTCCAGCCGACGCCCCATCCGGACAGGATGAAATGAATGTCGCTCTCTGACTGCAGAAGTTTTGCTGCTTCAAACACCGTTGCAGGAGAGTGGGTGAAGCCGAGGTTACCTGATAATCCAACGATGAATTTGGAAGCATCCGGAGCGCGGAAACGGCTGGATGGGTCGATCTCCCGATATCCGATTGGGACCAGAGGCCAATTGGGGATGATGTGAAGCTTGTCTGGTTTGACGCCTGGGTACTTCAGGATCAGGGGCGGCACATCCCGTCCGATGACGATGATGCCATCCAGGCTTCGGAACAGGAGCGTGTTGGCGAGGCGGATGAGCCGGGCCGCAAAGGACCTGGATTGGATCAGGCCGGCTGCTTCGAGCGCTTCGGGGTAGAGATCGTAGATGAGGAGCAGCGTCGCGGCGCCGCGCAGTTTTGCAGCCAGAAGCACGGTGTACGGCAACGTAAAAGGAGACGTTACGCAGAAGACGATGTCGCTGGATGTTGCTCGCCTCAAGACCGAGAAGAACATCCGCGCGGCTAGCAGGCAAACCGCCGCCGCGCGTTGCACAAGTGCGGACTTGCGCGGACTCCAGTTTCTGATTTCGACAACGGTTGGATTGCTGCGCGGGTCCGCGCTGCGCGAATCCGGGTTGGCGGTGGCGGAAACAACGACAACCCGGTTGTCTGCCGCAAGCGTATCGGCGATCTTGCCCAGATACACCGCCGTCGTGCTCGTATCCGGAGGATAGAACTGAGTAGCGAGGATCAGCCTTGCAGAGCGGTGCATGTGTGAGGGCTGTCTGAGATGTGGAGCTCCGATAGTCGATCTGTCGACTGTTCCGCCCGGGTGTTGTTGGCAACGATGCCGCCGACCATGCCGCGGTGGCCGGCGAGGTAGACCGTCTTGCCCGTCAGCTCAAACGGCAGGCTTGCCATTGGCGACCTCCCGCTTCGCTTCGTCGAGATCGTTCGCCACCATTTCCTTGACCATCTGGGCGAACGACGTCTTGGGCTTCCAGCCCAGTTTCTGCCGCGCCTTGCTGGCATCGCCGACCAGAAGATCGACTTCGGTGGGGCGGAAATAGACCGGATCGATGCGGACCACGGTCTTGCCGGACCTGGTGTCGACGCCGGTCTCGTCAACGCCCTGGCCGCGCCATTCGATGCGGCGACCAACTTCGGCGAACGCCAGTTCGACGAATTCGCGCACCGAGCGGGTCTCGCCGGTCGCCAGCACGAAATCGTCCGCCGCATCGGCCTGCAAGATCCGGTGCATGCCCTCGATATAGTCGCGCGCATGGCCCCAGTCGCGCTTGGCCTCGAGGTTGCCGAGATAGAGCACCTCGTCGAGGCCAACCTCGATGCGGGCGACGCTGCGGGTGATCTTGCGGGTGACAAAGGTCTCGCCGCGGATCGGGCTCTCATGGTTGAACAGGATGCCGTTCGAGGCAAACATGCCGTAGGCCTCGCGATAGTTCACCGTGATCCAGTAGCCGTACAGCTTGGCGACGCCGTAAGGCGAGCGCGGGTAGAACGGCGTGGTCTCCTTCTGCGGCACCTCCTGGACCAGGCCATAAAGTTCGGAGGTCGAGGCCTGATAGAACCGCGTCTCCTTCTCCATGCCGAGAATGCGGATCGCCTCCAACAGCCGCAGCACGCCGATGGCGTCGGCGTTGGCGGTGTATTCCGGGCTTTCGAAGCTGACCCCGACATGGCTCTGGGCGGCGAGGTTGTAGATCTCGGTCGGCCGGATCTGCTGCATCAGCCGGATCAGGTTGGTCGAGTCGGTCATGTCGCCGTAATGCAGCAGGAACGGCACCTTGCGGGAATGCGGGTCCTGGTACAGGTGATCGATCCGCGCCGTGTTGAACGAGGACGACCGCCGCTTGATGCCGTGGACTTCATAGCCGAGGCCGAGCAGATATTCGGCCAAGTAGGCGCCGTCCTGGCCGGTGACGCCGGTAATCAGCGCAACAGGCGATTTCCGTGTCATAGCTCCAACCTATACAAAGGTTCTGGAATATCCCGACGAGACGCGTGACGCGAATCATTGGCAAGCAGGCCAACAGCCTAAAGCTTGCCGGCGCTTGCCGTGCTGGTTCGGTTGCCGTTCACGAGTTTATCCAAGCCGGCTTGGCCTCCTTAACCCAAAAAAGTTGGCAAATGCAAGCGAAGGACCCTGTTCATTCGGCCGTCGGCTTCGTCGTCTGCATTTCAGCGCCTATCAGGATAGCTCAGTCTACATCGCCGAGCCGGGCACATCGACAGTCGACGTGCGAAACACAAACAGTTAGAGTAGAAGGATTCCGCATCTGCATGATGTTTCGTGATGCAGAGGCGTCCAGTTGTGTATCTCATGGACGCACACACTATTTTCGTTCTGTCGAAAGACGGCTTTTGCCAACACGAACCGGTTGCCATAGGTTTTCACATTTGTGACCATTAGCCCCAGTGATCGTCTCATATAGGCTCATAAAGCTGTCCTGCGGTATCGCTGCAGTTTGCACCTATTTTGTTGCAGCACATTGGCTGCAGGTTACCTACGCGCCAGATCCAAACTTCGCTTTTGGTCCTGATGTTCCGGGTGTGAAGATCCGGCTCATGCCACCATTTGCGCAATTCGGAGGCTCGAAATTCGCAGTAGCGAAGGAGAGAAATAAGTTGTTCGACGAATTGGCCGACTCCGAAGATAACAAGGGCCGCTCCACCATCGAACTTTACGAGAATGACAGACGTCTTGGGCCGGCACACAGCGATCATTCGGACATCGCTAGGTTAGGTCGCGGCCGGTTTTCGCATTGGAGGAAGAATGGCACGACGGTATATTGGTCTTCAAGCGACAATACTGATCCAGCGACAAATGGTAGAGCTTACTGGGTGGTTAGACCCTCTCAATCTGAAAAACATTAGCACCATGCGCCAGATAATGTTGATGCTTTCACTGGCATCCCAACTCCGGAGTCGATGCTTATCATCTCTGGCCGCTAGATACTTTGATTGATGTTAGGCCTGCACCCATTCGATCTAGCACTCAGGGACGATGTGGACGAAGTATGCCAGGTCCTCATTCCAGGACCGACCTCAAGAAATGCTCGAGGTTATGGCTCGCAAACAGATACCCTTTTATTCCAGCCGCCCGTGCTGCTTCGAGATCGCTGGGCTTGTCGCCTATGAGAATGCTGCGACTGACATCCACCGGAAAGCGCTCCAACAGATCGTTGATCATGCCTGGAGCGGGCTTGCGTCGATGGCTTACGCGACGATACCGCTCTATCACGGCCTCGGGGTGATAAGGACAGAATTCGAATGCATCGACGTGTGCTCCAATTTTGGCCAAATCATCCATCATCACCTTATGTAATGCTTCAACGTGAGTTTCCTCGTAGAAGCCTCTGGCTACTCCCGATTGATTTGTAACGACGAATACAAAGTAACCAGCATCATTGGCTGCCTTTATTGCTTCGCGTGCGCCATCAATCCACCTCAGCTTACTGATGTCGAACACATAACCGCTATCCTCGTTCAGTACTCCGTCCCGATCGAAGAAAACTGCTGGTCTCTTCATTTCGCTACCTTGAAGCCACGGACTGCTATCGGCCACAGCTAACTAGATTGCAATTCTAGCTCTTAATGGTGCAGGAGTTTTGCTGCGTAGCAGCTGTGAAGACCTTGTTGCGCAGCGCAATTCGCTTAGGATGGCTCCCAGCCGATCGCGAGTAGTTTGGTTGGAGGAGCCACCAGGGGCCGCCCGATCCGTTCCCATATTGCGATCTGGCCTGTGGCCTTAAGCGCTACCCCAATCCAGCTTTCGGGTACTGGAATCAACCAAGGTGATCTGCCCGCGCCGACGCGGTAACGCGCGATGAGATCTGCGACCGTTACCGGTTCGGGATCCGATACGATAAAAGTTTCTCGCTTCGCGCGGGGATTATTGAGCGCCAGCTCGACCGCCGAGCTGAAGTTTTGAATCGACAGGACGGACCTTTGCGCGGTCAGGGACCCGAACGGCAGCGGGATGGGAAGACGCGAAAGCCGGTGAATGACCGCGAAGTTTCCTTTCTCGCCATCACCATAAATCACGACGGGCCGCAAGATCGTGAATGAAATGCCCGCCGCGCGAATGGCCTGTTCCGCGGCGAACTTGGATCGTCCATACGCATTATGAGGCGTTGGAAAATCATCCTCGGTAAGCTCATGATCTGCATAAGAGCCGGACTGGGCGGCGATCGAAGAAACGAACACCAGATGCTTTGTAGCGCCGCGGGATATCGCCTGCGCGAGCGCCGAGGTCGCACGATGATTGACGTGATCGTAAAGGCTATCATCGGCATATTTGTGCGCTACTCCGGCCAGATGTACTACGGTGTCGCATTGCGACAGGAGCGGCTGCCAGTCGAACAGCCTCGATATGTCCGGAAGAGAGACGGCGGCGATGTTTGGATTGTCAAAAGTAAATGTCGCTCTTGATGCCGCGATCACCCTGTACCCCCGCATGGCGAGGTGGCGAACGAGATGGCGTCCGACGAACCCGTCGGCGCCGGTCACGAGCACTCTGGGTTTTTCCATGTTGAGGCCATCCTGGCAGAAGGATGCCACCGCGCTATCTTGCGATCCGGCCGGCCCCGTAGCAGGCTCCTGTCGCGAGATCATTGGCCCGGTGACAGGCTTTGGCCAAATTTGCTGTTGCATGAAACCCGCATTTTAAGCTCTGGGCGACAAGCCTCAGGCAGCCAATATAGCCGCCCGAATCAGTTCTGGCCAACCAAGGGTTTAGCGAGGGAACTTCCAGCAAAGGCAAATTGATACCCGTGGAAGATGGATTGCAGTTGTGATCCGCTTGCCGTTGACAACCTCGAATTTAGTTTAAGAGCGTGTCACGGTTCCGTCAAAAGCTCAAAATGCGACAACTGTCCTCCTCTGACAACGCGGCGGGGTCTGGCCCGGCGACTTCACCATGGCCGCACCATTAGCTTGAAGAGGTGAGCTCGGCGCGACGGCCGGCGCGTTGAATTGGTCTTACGATTGTCCTCTCTCCATGCCCCGCTAGTAACGGCGGATGAATGGGCGAGCAACGTGATCAGATGAACGTGCACCATGGACCTGTGCATCTCAATCGGTTCAATCGCGCCGGACCTCAAGCGCTTCGCTCGGATACTGTACTCGATCGCCTCCTTGGCTTCCTCAGGGACGAGTTTCTTGAGCCCAGCTTTGACAATCTCGTGATTCTGGTGCGTGTGTCCTGTCATTCGAGGAAACTATGATCTCCTCAAAGTGATGGACACGTCGATCCACTCGTGATAGTTGTATGAGGCCACCGATGGAACCCACGCGGCATGCAGGCCAGTGGTAAATTGAAATGGGTAGTAGCAATAGCCGGCATCATCGGCTATTTCGCGCTCGCCTCTTACTTCAAGTATTCCTACCCTCTTTCAGGAAAAGAGATTGCTGTCCTTCGCGGCTTCGAGCGATTGGGAGATTCGCCCCATGCCGTGGTCGCACATAGTTGGATTCCCACAGGCGCGCGCTTAGGCGAACCAGATTCCGAGGACGACAACGAGCGCTCTCGCGTATTGATCTATGAAGACGACAAGCCGCTAGGCCCACCGCACAGCGTGCACGCAGATATTGCCAAGCTGGGCATGGGCCGTTTCTCACACTGGCGCGGTCAGGGTTTTGTGTTTTCCTCGAGCGACAACAGTGATCCGGCGACCAATGGTCGTTCATACCGAGCCGTTGTGCCGGAGACGACCGATTAGGCCGACTCCGAAACGGAAAGCCCGCCAGCTCTCGCTGGCGGGCCGCTGCTCTACCATCGGCAGCGCCGTGACGTCGTCTGCGGCATCCTTGTAACAAATCAGGTCCGCTCGTCCGCGATCACCTTGCCGTCGTTCGGCAGCGCGCCTGCGCCAACCAGTTCGACATTGCCGCCGAGCTTCGTCACCGCGCGCAGCGTTGCCGCGAGTTCGACCTGTAGCGCCTCGCCGGGCGACGCCGTTTCCGCTTTCAGCGTCATCAGATCGCTTTCGCCGGATCGCGTGACGACGAGGCGTAGTCTTCCGAGTTGCGGATGGCGCTTGCCGATCTCGGCGATCTGCTCGGGGCGGACGAACATACCCTTGATCTTGGTGGTCTGATCGGCGCGACCCATCCAGCCCTTGATGCGCATGTTGGTGCGCCCGCATGGGCTTGTTGCCGGCAGCGCCGCAGTAAGATCGCCGAGCGCGAGCCGGATCCAGGGATGCTGCGGATCGAGCGAGGTGACGACGATCTCGCCGACGTCGCCGGGTGCCACGGGATCGCCGGTGCCGGGACGCACGATCTCCATGATGATATCTTCGTTGACGACCATGCCCTCGCGCGCCGGCGTCTCGAACGCGACCATGCCGAGGTCGGCGGTGCCGAACGCCTGATAGGCGTCGATGCCGCGCGCCTTGACTTCGTCCTGCAGTGATTTCGGAAACGCCGCGCCGGAGACTAGCGCGCGCTTGATCGAGGAGACATCACGTCCGGCATTCGCGGCCGCGTCGAGCAGGATCTTGAGGAAATCAGGCGTGCCGCTATAGCCGACCGGGCGATAGGCCTCGATCAGTTCAAACTGCTGCTCGGTATTGCCGGGGCCGGCCGGAATCACCGCGCAGCCCAGCGCCCGCGCCGAGGCATCGAAAATGAAGCCGCCCGGCGTCAGATGGTAGCTGAAGGTGTTGAGCACCACGTCGCCGGGCCGAAAGCCCGCCGCGAACAGCGCCCGCGCGCCACGCCAGGGGTCGGCGTGAACGGGCTCGGGCTCGAAGATCGGCCCCGGCGAGGTAAACAGCCGTCCGAACGACCCAAGCGGCCCCGCCACAAACCCGCCGAAGGGCGGCGCGGCCTTGTGCAGGGCAGGGAGTTCCGATTTGCGCAGCACCGGCAACTCAGCAAGCGCGGCGCGGCTGGTCACGGAAGCGGGATCGATGCCTTTCAAGCGCTCGGCATAGGCCGGCGCGGCGAGCGCCTTGCGCAGGACGTCCGGAAGCTTTGAAAACAGCTCCGCCTCGCGTATGCCCGGCTCGCGCGTTTCAAGGGCGTCGTAGTGGTCGGTCATGGCTGATGCCTCAGGTGAGCGCCGATTGCGTGCCGCCTCTGACGTGCTATCAGACGGCTTCCACCGGTGTTGATGTTCCAGGGAACGCAATGGCTGAAAGAGATACCGCTGCGGCGGCAGACACGCTGGATTCGGCCGATATCGTCGCCAAGCTGAAGCTTCGCACGATCGACCACTGCCTGCCGCTGTGGTCGACCGAGGGGTGGGACGACGCAACGGGCGGCTTCATCGATCGGCTCAATCCGGACGGCCGTGCAGACCGCCTGGCGCCGCGCCGGGTTTTCGTGCAGGCGCGCCAGATCTATTGCTTCGCCAAGGCGGCGCAGATGGGCTGGTATCCGCAGGGGCGCGCGATCGCGCTCAAAGGGCTGGAGCACCTGCTGGCGAAGGCGAAAGCCCCCGACGGCAAGCCCGGCTTTGTGCATACGCTGAAGCCTGACGGCGCGGTGCTGGATCCGCTGCGGGATTCCTACGACCACGCCTTTATCCTGCTCGCCCTCGCAACAGTCTATGGCCTCGATCGCGACGCGCAGGTTCGCGCCGAGATCGACTCGCTCTGCCACTTCATCGAGACGCAGCTTCGCTCGCCGCATGGCGGGGTTCACGAGGGATTGCCGGTATCGATGCCGCGGCGGCAAAACCCGCAGATGCACATGTTCGAGGCGATGATTGCCGCGTTCGACGCGACACATGACCTCGTGTTCCAGAACAGGGCCGGAAATTTCTTCAGCCTGTTTCTGGCCAACCTCTACGATAAGCAGCGGCAGGTGCTTGGCGAATATTTCGAGGAGGACTGGTCGAAGATCGAGCCGGTCAGTGTCGAGCCCGGACATCAGGCGGAATGGGCGTGGCTGCTGAAAGGTTTTGAGCGCATCACCGGCTGTCCGACCGGGCGCTATCGCGGCGAATTGCTGGCAACAGCGCTGCGCCATCGCGACGAGGCGACCGGCTGCCTGATCGACGAAGGCGACGCCCGCGGCAACATCAGGCGGCATACGCGCCGGCTGTGGCCGCAGACGGAAATCGCCAAGGCGTGGATCGCGCAAGCCGAGGCGGGGGAAGCGGGAGCGGCCGATGAAGCGCGCGCGGCGCTGGCGCGGCTCGAACGGCACTATCTCAGCCATCCCGTCACGGGCGGCTGGTACGACCAATTCGACCGCGACGGGAACTCCCTGGTCGCCACCATTCCTGCGTCTTCGTTCTATCATGTTCTCTGCGCGGTCGCGGAAGCGGAGCAGGTGCTCGGTTGAGCACCTAAACCTCACAGCCACCGCTTTCGCCGCTTGAAGCTCTTGAGGTTCTTGAAACTCTTGCGCTGGTCGCCGGCGCCGCCGAGATAGAACTCCTTGACGTCCTCGTTATCGCGCAATTCGTCAGCGGTGCCGTCGAGCACCACCTTGCCCTGTTCCATGATGTAGCCGTGGCTCGCGACCGAGAGCGCCGCGCGCGCGTTCTGCTCCACCAGCAGGATGGTAACGCCGAGGTCGCGGTTGATCGCCTTGATGATCCCAAACACTTCCTTGACCAGGAGCGGGGACAGGCCCATCGACGGCTCGTCCATCAGGATCATCTTGGGGCGCGCCATTAGCGCGCGGCCGATCGCCAGCATCTGCTGTTCGCCGCCGGAGAGATAGCCGGCGAGCCCGGTGCGCTCCTTGAGCCGCGGGAAATATCTGAACACCATGTCGATGTCGGCGGCGATCTCGTTGTCGGTGCGGGTAAACGCGCCGAGCTTCAGGTTTTCGATCGACGTCATGTCGGCGATGATGCGGCGGCCTTCCATCACCTGGAAGATACCGCGGCGGACGATCTTGTCGGGGTCGATGCCGTTGATGCGCTCGCCATCGAAGACGATTTCGCCGCGGATCACTTCGCCGTCCTCGGTTTTGAGCAGGCCCGAGATCGCCTTCAGCGTCGTCGACTTGCCGGCGCCGTTGGCGCCGAGCAGCGCCACGATCGCGCCCTTCGGCACTTCAAGGCTCAAGCCGCGCAACACCAGGATGACCTTATCGTAGACCACCTCGATGTTGTGGACGCTGAGCAGCGGGGCGGCGGCTTGCGCGGCAGTCTTCGCAGGACGATTGAGTTCGGTTGCTTCAGTCATTTTCCCGATCCTGGCGTTGTCAGTGGAGCGGGGCGTCCGCTCCCCCACCGCCGTCATCACCCGCGTATGCGGGTGATCCAGTATTCCAGAGGCGCCTGCGATCAATCGAGAAGCCGCGGCGTACTGGATCCCCGCTTCCGCGGGGATGACAGTTGAGTGATGAGGCGACTACAGGCGCCTCCCGACCTCACCAGCCCAGCCAGTCGGGCTTGCGCGGCAGGTCGATCGTCTTCACCTTCTCCATCTTGATGCCGCCGCTCTTGACGAGCTCGTTGAGCGGGGCGTCGGTCGCACCTGCGACCTTCATGCGATACAGATCGACCTTGAGCGTGCCGCGGTGGTCCTTCTCGGTGAAAGTCGAGGGGTTGCAGATGCCTTCGCCGCCGGCGGGCACCCAATCCTTCTTCTGGTAGAAGCCCTTCTTGACGTTCTCGCCGGTGGCGCCGCCGTTCTTGGCGGCCCATTCGACGGCTTCCTTCATGTAGAGCGCGGTGCAGACGCCGGCGAGGTAATGCACGGGACGGTAGGCGGTACCGGCCGCGTCCGACATCTTGGAGATTTCCATAAACGCCTTCATGCCGGGCGCGTTGCCGCCCCAGGCGATCGCGGTGCGCAGCGGAAACACCACGCCGTCGGCGGCAGCACCGGCAGCCTTGGCGGCGTTCTCATCCATGCCCCAGACGTTGCCGAGGAACTGAACGTCGACACCGGCGGCCTTGCAGGCGTTGAGCACGGAGATGTTGGAGCCCGCGGTATTGCCGAGATAGGCGTAGTTGGCGCCCGAGCTCTTCAGCGTCAGGCACTGCGCGCTGTAGTCACCGGGCGTCAATGCGAACACGATCGGCGACAGCACTTCGAACCCGAGGTCGGTGGCAATTGCTTCGCCTGCCGCCTTCGGCGCGTTCGGATAGGGGTGGTTGGCACCCATGTGGACGTATTTCGGCTTGCCGGACTTGCCCTTGGCTTTCCAGTCCTCGGCGGCCCAGGTCAGCATGCCGCGAAGTGCGTCCGAGTAGCTGGGACCATAGAAAAAATTGTAGGGAGCGGGTTTGGCCTTTCCGCCGGCGCCGGTCGGATCGGAGAGTGCTGCGGCATAGGATGCCGAGATATCCGGGATCTTGTCCTGGGCCAGGAAACCCGTCAGCGCTTCGGTGTCGGCGGTGCCCCAGCCGAGAATGGCGGCGACCTTGTCGGCGCCCGACCATTTCTTGTACTGGGCGATGGCGCGCGGCACCTGATAGCCGTAATCGACGGTATCGAGGTTGACCTTGGCGCCGTTGATGCCGCCGCTCTTGTTGATCCATGCATAGGTGTCGGCGACACCCTGTCCGAACGGCGTTCCGACGTCCGAAGTTGGTCCTGAATAGTCGGTGAGATGCCCCAGCGCGACCGGCGCCTGGGCGGATGCCGCGGTAGAACCCAACAGCAAAGCAAGCGAGGCTGTGCTCAACAGAGTCTTCATCATCATAGACATAATCCTCCCGGTTACTTCTCGAGGTCTTCTCGTTGTTCGTCCCGTTCCGACCTCAATGCGAGAACGGGTAGAGTTTCCAGTATGCCTTGATCTGCCGCCATCGATGCGCAAGTCCATCCGGCTCGAACACCAGAAAGATGATGATGATCAGGCCGATGGCCATCTCGCGCAAGAAAGCGATATTGTTCTTTAGTCCGAGAAACTGGTCGATCGGGCTGTCGCGGAGCGCGACGCTGAGCCATTCCATCGATTCCGGCAGCAGCACCATGAAGGCGGTGCCCATCAGCGTGCCCATGATCGAGCCGAGCCCGCCGATGATGATCATGGCGAGGAAGATGATCGAGCGATCGATGCCAAAGCCTTCGTTGGAGACAACCTGATTGTAATGCGCATAGAGCGCGCCGCCGACGCCGGCAAAGAAGGCGGCGAGGCCGAACGACAGCGTCCGGTATTTGGTCAGGTTGATGCCCATGATCTCGGCGGACAGATAATGGTCGCGCACGGCGACCAGCGCGCGTCCGTCGCGCGAACGGATAAGGTTGGTGACCAGGAGATAACAGACGACGACATAGGCCAGCACGACGTAAAAGTACTGCTTATCGCCACGCAGCATGTATCCGAAGATCGAGAATGGCTCGGCACTGGCGGGAACGCTACCGCCGGTGAACCACTCGGCGCGGGCAAAGAAGTCGAGCAGAATGTATTGCGCCGCCAGCGTCGCGATCGCGAGATAAAGCCCCTTCAGCCGCGCCGCAGGCAGGCCGAAGACCAGACCGACCGCGGCCGTCACGACGCCGGCGAGCGGAATGCAGAAGAAGACGGGAATGCCGAACCGGTTCGAGAGATAGGCCGAGGTAAAGGCGCCGAAACCGAAGAAGGCAGCATGACCGATCGAGATCTGGCCGGTGAAGCCGACGACGATGTTCAGCCCAAGTGCCGCGATGCCGAAGATGCCGATCTGGATCAGCAGGCTGAGGATGTATTCGTTGACGACGTGTGGCGCAAAGCAAATCAGCACTACGCCGGCAATCATGGCGTTGCGGCTGGTCGTGGTCGGGAACACGGTGGTATCTGCCGCATAGCTGGTGCGGAAATCGCCGGCGGGAATGAGGGTCTGGCCTGCCATAATTGGTTACACCCGCTCGATGTCTTTGGTGCCGAACAGGCCGTACGGCTTGATCATGAGGATGATGATGAGCGCATAGAACGGCGCGATCTCGTAGAGATTGCCCCAGTGCAGATATTCGCTGTCGAGAAAGTGCGCGAGGTTTTCCAACAGGCCGATGATGATGCCGCCGAGCACGGCGCCGCCAACGCTGTCGAGACCACCGAGGATCGCCGCCGGAAACACCTTGACGCCATAGGCAGAGAGGCCTGCCGAGACGCCATTGACGACGGCCACCACCACGCCTGCGACGGCGGAGACGGTCGCCGAGATCGCCCAGGCCATCGCGAATACGCTTTTGACGGAAATGCCGAGCGACTGCGCCACCTGCTGGTTAAACGCGGTGGCGCGCATCGCCAGACCATATTTGGACAGCCGGAAGAACCACGCCATCCCAATCATCATAGCCACTGAGACGGCGAGGCTCATCAGATAGACGGTCTGTACCTGCAGGCCGAGAATGTTGACGTTCTGGGTCTGGAAGATGCGCGGGAATGGCTGCAAATTGACGCCGAACATCCACTTCATCAGCGCGGCGAACACAGTCGAGAGCGCGATCGTCACCATGATCACGGAAATGATCGGCTCGCCGATCATGGGGCGCAGGATGACGATCTGGATCGCGATGCCGAACAGGAACATGAACACCAGCGTGATCGGCATGCCCAGATAGAACGGCACCTGATATTTGGTCAGCAGCCACCAGCATACCCAGGCGCCCACCAGCAGCAGTTCACCCTGCGCGAAGTTCACCACCTGCGTCGCCTTGTAGATCAGCACGAACGACATCGCGACCACGCCGTAGAGCGTGCCGACCACGAGGCCGTTGACGAGGAGCTGGATCAGAAGCTGGGTGTTCATGCGGCCCTCTTTCCCTCTCCCCTTGTGGGAGAGGGTGGCTTCGCCAACGGGTCGGCGCGAAGCGCCGCCCGATGACAGGCTTCGCGAAGACGGGTGAGGGGTTCTCTCCGCATACGCGTATGTGGAGAGAAACCCCTCACCGCAGTGAGTTCGTGGTGAATGGCGGTGTAGCCCTCTCCCACAAGGGGAGAGGGCGCATCGACTGGCGCCGCACTGTGTTGCTGCATCAGCTTCATTCCGCGGCCTCCGCCATCGGCGCGGGTCCGCCTAGATCGACGACCCGCAGCGTGGTGCGGATGCGTTGGGTGCTGCCGTCCTGGAAGCGGATCACGGTATCGACGGGAATGTCGCTCTTGCCGCCGTAGATCGCGTCGATGATGTCTGCGTATTTTTCGTTGATGACGCTGCGACGGACCTTGCGGGTGCGCGTCAATTCGCCGTCGTCGGCGTCGAGCTCCTTGTAGAGCAACAGGAAGCGCGAGATGCGCTGCGCCGGCGGCAGCGTGGCGTTGACGCCTTCCACTTCCTTGCGCAACAGCGCATAGACCTCGGGGCGCGAGGAGAGGTCGGTATAGGTCGTGAACGAGATGCGGTTCTTCTCCGCCCATTTCGAGATGATCGAATAACGAATACAGATCATCGCCGCTAGCGCGTCGCGGCCGGCGCCGAGCACGACGGTCTCGGCGACGTAGGGCGAGAATTTTAGCTTGTTTTCCAGATATTGTGGCGAGAAGCGCTCACCGCGCGCGGTCTCGGCGAGATCCTTGATGCGGTCGATGACGACGAGTTGGCCATCATTGTTGAAGTAGCCGGCGTCACCGGAATGCATCCAGCCGTCCTTGATGTCGGCGGCCGAGGCTTCCGGATTCTTGTAATAGCCTAAGAACATGTTGGGGTGGCGCACGACGATTTCGCCGACGCCGTTGACATCAGGGTTGTCGACGCGGATTTCGATATCGCCGGCCATCGGCACGCCGGTCGTATCCGGATCGACCTTGCCGGCCGGATGCAGCGTGTAGGCGCCCAGCAATTCGGTCTGGCCATAGAGCGTGCGCAGCGGCACGCCCATGGCTTGGAAGAACTTGAAAGTATCGGGCCCGAGCGCGGCGCCGCCGGTTGCCGCCGAGCGCAGCCGGGTGAAGCCCAGGCGATCGCGCAGCGCGCGGAACAGGAGCTGATCGGCGAACATCGAATGCTTACCCTGCGCCAGCGCCGAGAGGCCCGTCTTCATTCCGATGTCGAACAGCTTTTGTTTCAGCGGGGAGGAATCCATCACGCTGGCGCGCACGTCGGCGGCGATCGATTCCCAGAGCCGCGGCGCGAACAGCACGAAAGTCGGCGCGATCTCGCGGAAATCGTGCATCATGGTCTCAGGCTCTTCGACGAAGTTGACCTTCATCCGGCAGAGCAGCCCTTTGCCGAGCGCGTAGACCTGCTCCATGATCCAGGGCAGCGGCAGCACCGAGACGTATTCGTCGTCCGGTCCCTTCGGATCGAAGGCGAGATAGGTCGCGCAATGTTTGAGGACGCGGCCCGCCGCCAGCATCGCGAGCTTGGGATTGGCCGTGGTGCCTGATGTCGTGCAGAGGATCGCGACATCCTCACCGCGGGTGGCGTCGACCAGCCGGTCGTAAAGGCCCGGCTCGCGCGCGGCGCGGTCGCGGCCCATCGTGGCGAGCTTCCCGGCTTCCATCAGGCGGGGATCGTCGTATTTCCGCATGCCGCGCGGATCGGAATAGACGATGTGCTTGAGGTTGGGGGCGCGATCGGCCAGCGCCAGCAGCTTGTCGACCTGCTCCTCGTCCTCGGCAAACACCAGCTTGGCCTCGCCGTAGCTGAGCAGATAGGCCGCTTCTTCGTCCAGCACGTCGCGATAAAGACCTAGGCTCATGGCTCGAATCGCATGCGTTGCGATTTCGGCGGCCACCCAGTCCGGGCGATTGTCGCCGATGATGCCGATGACGTCGCCGCGCCCAAGACCCAGCTCGACCAAGCCGAGCGCGAAATCATGGACGCGGGTCTGGTAATCGCTCCAGGTGAAGATGCGCCACAGCCCGAGATCTTTTTCGCGCAGCGCAATCTCGCCGCCGTGCTCCCTGGCGTTGAGGCGCAGCAGCTTTGGAAAGGTATCGGCTAGGGCGGCCCGCCCGGCGTAATCCATCATGCCACGCTCTCCCGAGGCGCCGGCGTGTCGTCGGGGTCGACGAGGACCTCATCCTCTTCGCCGAGATAGGCGCGTTTCACATGCGGATCGGCGAGAACGGAAGCGGGATCGCCTTCGGCGATCTTGCGGCCGAAATCCAGCACCATGACGCGGTGGGAAATATCCATCACCACGCCCATGTCGTGCTCGATCATCATGACGGTCATGCCGAACTCTTCGTTCAGGTCGACGATGTAGCGCGCCATGTCCTCCTTTTCCTCGAAGTTCATGCCGGCCATCGGCTCGTCGAGCAGAATCAGTTGCGGCTCCAGCGCCATCGCGCGGGCCAGCTCGACGCGCTTGCGCAGGCCGTAGGGCAGGGTGCCGGCGGTCGCCTTGCGCACCGACTGCAGGTCAAGGAAATCGATGATCTCTTCCACCTTGCGGCGGTGCTCGAGTTCCTCGCGCCGCGCGCCGGTCAGCCAGTAAAGCGAACCGGTGATAAAATTGTTCTTCAGAAGGTGGTGCCGCCCGACCATGATGTTGTCGAGCACGCTCATGTGGTGGAACAGCGCCAGGTTCTGGAAAGTGCGGCCGATGCCAAGCTGTGGCCGCGCGTTCGGATTGAGGCCGGTGATATCCTTGCCGCGGTAGAATAGCCGGCCTTCGGTGGGCTTGTAGCGGCCGGAAATGCAATTGACGATGGAGGTCTTACCGGCGCCGTTCGGGCCAATGATCGAGAACAATTCGCCCTCGTTCACGCCGAACGAGACCTCGGTCAGCGCACGGACGCCACCGAAGCGCAGCGACACGCCGCGCACTTCCAACGTATGAGCCACTCATTCCCTCCAGATAAGGCGCTTGCCGCGCTCTTTATCTATCGTTCGCAACTGCACCCGCAATCTTACATCCGGGGTGACCTTCCGGCCATCCGACTAACGATGCCGATCACGGCCGGCATCACGCGTGGTAACGCCGCACCCCAACCGGTAGCGCCATGGGCACACCCGCCGAGGTGGCCCTCCTTAGGGCAATGCGATAGTTTGAAATGTCTTTTGCCTGACAATTCGTCGGGAAATTTTGCCAAACTGTACTTCTGCTGCAGTGCAGCAAGTGGGGCGCGACGGTCGATGCGATCATGATTGCTGCGGATAACCTCAAGCGTATCGCGGCCTGGTCGCGCGAACTGAACGAGCGGGAAATCGAGGTCGCCCGTGCCGGCATCGTCGAGAAATCCTACCGCGCCAACGAGCATATCTTCATGCGCGGCGATCCCTTCGACTATTGGACCGGCATCGTCACGGGTCTTGCCCGGATGAGTACGGTGTCGAGCGGGGGCAAGGCCGCGACCTTCGCCGGCCTCACGGCCGGCGCCTGGTTCGGCGAAGGCTCGGTGCTCAAGGGCGAGCCGCGCCGTTACGACGTGGTGGCATTGCGCGACACCAGGCTGGCGCTGATGGACCGTAGCACCTTCTTTTGGCTGTTCGAGAACAGCGTCGCGTTCAACCGCTTTCTGGTCCGGCAGCTCAACGAGCGGCTCGGCCAGTTCATCGGAGCGGTGGAACATGGCCGCACGCTCGACGCAACCAGCCGCGTTGCGCGTTCCATCGCCTCGCTGTTCAACCCGATTCTCTATCCGGACATGACGCGCCACCTGGAGATCACGCAGGAGGAAATCGGAGCGCTCTCCGGTATTTCGCGGCAAAACGCCAACCAGTGCCTGAAGCGGCTCGAGAAGGAGGGCTTGCTGCGGCTTGAATATGGCGGCGTCACCATCATCGAACTCGAACGCTTGCGCCACCATGGCGATTAAGTGCCTAAGAGCCTGATTTCAAACGGCTTTGGCGATAGACTTGGCGCAGGTCGAATGCTATGGCCTGCGCGACAAGCGGGTTTGGAGAAGATATGGCGGCTCAAGATTCACAGCGGCGCGTGGCGCTGATCACCGGCGTCACCGGCCAGGACGGCGCCTACTTGGCCGAATATCTGCTCGGCCTCGGCTATGAAGTCCACGGCATCAAGCGGCGGTCGTCCTCGTTCAACACGGCGCGGATCGATCACCTGTACCAGGACCCGCATTCCCGCAAGGTGCCGTTCCTGCTGCATTACGGCGACATGACCGACTCGACCAACCTGATCCGGCTGATGCAGCAGATCCGGCCGACCGAGATCTACAACCTCGCCGCCCAGAGCCATGTCGGGGTCAGCTTCGAAAGCCCGGAATACACCGCCAACGCCGACGCCATCGGCGTGCTGCGGCTGTTGGAGGCGATCCGCATTCTCGGCATGGAGAAGGAGACGCGGTTCTACCAGGCCTCGACCTCGGAGCTCTACGGCCTGGTCCAGGAGGTGCCGCAGAAGGAGACCACGCCGTTCTACCCGCGCTCGCCTTACGGCGTCGCCAAGCTGTACGGCTACTGGATCACGGTGAACTACCGCGAGGCCTACGGCATGTTTGCCTCGAACGGCATCCTGTTCAACCACGAGAGCCCGATCCGCGGCGAGACCTTTGTCACCCGCAAGATCACCCGCAGCGTCGCCCGCATCGAGGTTGGCCTCGACGAGGTGCTCTATCTCGGCAACCTCGAGGCCAAGCGCGACTGGGGCCATGCGCGCGATTATATCGAGGGCATGCACCGGATCCTGCAGGCCGATGCGGCGGACGATTTCGTGCTGGCGACCGGCGAGACCCGCTCGGTGCGCGAATTCGTCGAACTGGCGTTCGCCGAAGTCGGCCGCCGCATCGAATGGCGCGGCCAGGGCGTCGACGAGACCGGGGTCGACGCCAAATCCGGCACCACCGTGGTCCGCATCGATCCGGTCTATTTCCGGCCGACCGAAGTCGATCTTCTGGTCGGCGATGCCAGCAAGGCGCGCGAGAAACTGGGCTGGAAGCCCAAGACGTCGTTCGCCCAGATGGTCAAGGAAATGGTGGCGAACGATCTCGACGAAGCGAAGCGGGAGGTCGCCAATGGCAAGCCTGCCGTTTGAGCTGACGGGCAAGACCGTCTACGTCGCCGGCCACCGCGGCATGGTCGGCGCCGCGCTGGTGCGCCGGCTGGCGCGGGAAGACGTCGAACTGCTGACGACGCCCCGCAATGAGGTCGATCTGCGCGATCAGGCCGCGGTCAACCGCTGGTTTGCCGCCAACCGGCCCCAGGCGGTGTTTCTGGCGGCCGCCAAGGTCGGCGGCATCGTCGCCAACAACACCCTGCGCGCCGAATTCCTCTACGACAATCTGGCGATTGCAGCGAACGTGATCCATGCCGCGCATGTCTACGGCGCCGAGAAGCTGATGTTCCTGGGCTCCTCCTGCATCTATCCCAAGCTGGCGCCGCAGCCGCTGCGCGAGGATTCCATGCTGACCGGCCCGCTGGAGCCGACCAACGAACCCTATGCGATTGCCAAGATCGCCGGCATCAAGATGGTGGAGGCCTATCGCAGCCAGTACGGCGCCGACTTCATCAATGTGATGCCGACCAATCTGTACGGAAGCGGCGACAATTATCATCCCGAATACAGCCACGTCGTCGCCGCCCTGATCCGCCGCTTTCACGAGGCCAAGGTTTCTGGCGCGAAGGAGGTCGTGGTCTGGGGCACAGGCACGCCGCGGCGCGAATTCCTCTATGTCGACGACCTGGCGGACGCCTGCATCCATCTGATGAAGACCTATTCGGAGAGCGAGCTGGTCAATATCGGCACCGGCGAGGACATCACGATCGCCGAATTCGCCCGCGTGGTCGCGGCGACGGTCGGCTACAGCGGCGAGATCGGTTTTGATGCCTCGCGCCCCGACGGCACCCCGCGCAAGCTGCTCGATGTCAGCCGCTTGGCAAAACTCGGCTGGCGCGCCAGCACGAAGCTCGAGGACGGCATCCGGCTCGCCTACCAGGCTTATCTCAGCGAGCACTCAATGACGCAGTAGAAATAGGCCTTCCTGCAATAAAAAAGCCCCGGATGTATCCGGGGCTTTTTGCTGTCGTAAGTATCGTCGGCTTATTCCGGCTTGCCGATATTCACCTTCAGCGTGCCGACGCCGTCGACGCCGCACTCGATCTTGTCGCCGGGATTGAGCTGCGAGACTCCAGCCGGTGTGCCGGTCATGATGATGTCGCCGGCGGCGAGTTTCACCTGCTGCGAGAGCTGCCAGATGATTTCGGGCACGCTCCAGATCAGTTCGGTGAGGTCGCCCTTCTGCGTTTCCTTGCCGTTGACCGTCAGCCAGATCTTGCCCTTGGCGGGATGGCCGATCTTGGATGCGGGCTGGATAGCGGAGCAGGGCGCGGAATAGTCGAAGGACTTTCCGACTTCCCACGGCCGCTCCTTCTTGCGCGAGGCGATCTGCAGGTCGCGGCGGGTGAGGTCGATACCGACGGCGTAGCCGTAGACATGATCGAGCGCCTTGTCGGCCGGGATGTTGAGGCCGCCGCTCTTCATCGCGACGATCAGTTCGACTTCGTGATGCAGGTCCTTGGTCAGCGGCGGATAGGGAATTGTGGCGCCGTCGGGCACCAGCATGTCGGCGTGCTTGGCGAAGAAGAACGGCGGCGCGCGCTCGTCATTGCCCATCTCGCGGATGTGCTCGAGATAGTTGCGCCCGACGCACCAGATGCGGCGAACCGGATAGGAGCCGGTCTCGCCGACGACGGGAAGCGTGGGCTGCGGGGCTGCTGATATGACGTAGGAGGCTGCGGTCATGAAAAGTGTCTCGGGTTACGGTGGAAATCTGGAGTCTTCTAGTTGAGCATGATCTTTTCGGAAAACCGGTGCCCACTTTTCCGGATCATGCTCTAGCTTTTACGCGGTTGCGCTGATCGGCGCCAGACTGGGCGGACCGGCTTCGCGCTGCTGCAGGCGGAAGAAGGAGGCATAGCGCCCGCCGCGGCGCAGCAAATCGTCATGCTGGCCGCGTTCGACGATCTCGCCGGCCTCGACCACCAGGATGGCATCGGCATGCATGATGGTGTGCAGGCGGTGGGCGATCACGATGGTGGTGCGGTTCTGGCAAAGATGCTCGATCGCCTCCTGCACGGCTTTCTCGGATTCGGAATCGAGCGCTGCGGTCGCCTCATCCAGCAGGATGATCGGCGCGTTCTTGATCAGCGCCCGGGCCACTGCGATGCGCTGGCGCTGGCCGCCGGATAGCTGCGTGCCGTGCTCGCCGACCGGCGTGTCGTAGCCGAGCGGAAAGCCCATGATGAAATCGTGCGCGCAGGCCGCCTTCGCGGCCGCCACGATCTCGTCCTGGCTGGCGCCTTCCTTGCCGAAGGCGATGTTGGCGCCGATGGTGTCGCGGAACAGATAGACGTCCTGGCCGACATAGGCGGTCTGCCGCCGCAGCGATTGCCGCGACACGCTGGAAATGTTCTGGCCGTCGACCAGGATTTCGCCTTGGTTCACCTCGTAGAGCCGCAGCAGCAGCGCGAGCACGGTGGACTTGCCGCCGCCGGAAGGGCCGACGAGCGCGGTGGTCTTGCCGGGCTCGGCGACGAAGCTCATGCGATTGAGGACCGGCTCGCCTGGCCGGTAGCCGAAGGTCACGTCGCGGAACTCGACCCGCGCGTCAGTGAGTTTCAGCGTCGGCTTGTCACTGTCGTCAGGCTCGCTCGGTGGGGTGTCGACGATTTCGAGCAGCTTGCGCGCGCCGATCAGGTTGCTGTTGAGCTCGATGTTGAGCCGCGCCAGCCGCTTGGCCGGCTCATAGGCCAATAGGAACGCGGTCAGGAATGAAAAGAACTGGCCGGGCGAAGCGCCCATCGCGACCACGCGATAGCCGCCATACATCAGGCCGCCCGCGATCGCGAAGCCGCCGAGGGTTTCCATCAATGGGCTGGAGCGGTTGGAAACGCGCGCCATCTTGTTGGCGTTGCGCTCGACCGCGGCGATACTGGCGTCGATCCGTTCGCGCATCGCCTGTTCGAGCGTAAAGGCTTTCACGGTGCGGATGCCCTGCAGCGATTCCTGCATCGTCTCCATGATGTCGGCGGTGCCGGAGAACTGGTTGTGTGCAAGACCCTTGATGCGCTTCACCAGCTTGCGCAGCACGATCATCGCCGGCGGCGCCACCGCAAAACCGAGCAGCGCCATCAGGGGATCGGTCATCACCATGACGACAACGAGCGCGATCAGCGACAGCAGATCGCGGCCGATGGCGTTGATCAGGAGATTGAGCACCTGCGTCACCGCGGTGGCGCCAGCAGTGAGCCGCGCCAGGAATTCCGATGAATGCCGCTCGGAGAAGAACGCGATGTTTTCGCTCATCAGCTTGGCAAACAGCCGGCGCTGGTTATTTGCGAGGATCGCATTGCCGATCTGCGACAGGATCACGGTGTGCCCGTAGGTCGCCGCACCCTTGATCGTAAAGATGACGACGGTGACCAGCGACAAGAGCGCAATCCCGCGCACATCCTTGTCGACATAGGCCTTGTTGATGACCTCGCCGAGCAGGTAGGCGGAACCCGCGGTTGTCACCGCCGCTAATCCCATCAGCGAAAAGGCGAGCAGATAGCGCCGCCAGTAGGCGAGCCCCTGTTCAGCGACGAGGCGCCGAATCAGGATCGCCGCACCATATGGGTCGTCGGTGATTTTCTTCGGAGTTTCTGTAGGAAGTTCGGTCATCCGCGTTCCATTGACGGCGCCTGGATAGCCCGGCGCGTCAGGGCTGCTGCGATGCCTCCTTGCCTGCGAAAGCGAGCTTTTTCAAGCCCAATAAGCGCTTGGTTTCAGGCCGATTCCGCGTGCTGCGGAAGGCCGCCGCGTTCGCTGAACAACCTCTTTTCCCAGGTCAGCGCGTGGCCGGCGATGGTTTCGAGATTGTCGAATTGCGGCGTCCACTCCAGCGTTGAGCGAATGCGGCTGGTATCGGCAACCATGGTCACGATGTCGCCGGGCCGGCGTGGCGCATATTGAACCGCGAAATTGCGCATCGAGACGCGGCGGACGGCCTCGATGGTTTCCAGCACCGAGTAGCCGCGGCCGTAGCCGCAGTTCAGCGTGATGGAGCTTCCGCCGCCTCGCAGGTACGACAGCGCGGCGCGATGGGCTTCCGCGAGATCGCTGACATGGATGAAATCGCGGATGCAGCTTCCGTCCGGCGTCGGGTAGTCGGTTCCGTACACGTCGACCTTGGCGCGCTGCCCGGTGGCGGCTTCGACCGCAATCTTGAGCAGATGCGTCGCGCCGACGGTCGAGAGGCCGCAACGGCCGTTCGGATCGGCGCCGGCGACGTTGAAATAGCGCAACACGACATACTGCATGTCGTGCGCACTGGCGACGTCATGCAGCATGATTTCGGTCATCAGCTTGGAGGAGCCGTAAGGCGACATCGGCCGCGTCGGCGCCTGTTCCGGCACCGGCACCTGGTCCGGATTGCCGTACACGGCAGCCGTCGACGAAAAGATGAAGCGGCCGACTCCGCCCTTCACCGCTGAGTTCAAGAGGCTGCGGGTCGTCATGGTGTTGTTGCGGTAATAGCCGAGCGGATCCCGCATCGAATCCGGCACTACAACGGAGCCCGCGAAATGAATGATGCTCTCGACGCGGTGCTGGGCGATCACGCCCTCGACGAGGTTTTCGTCGCCGGCGTCGCCGATGAACAGCGGCACGGGGCGGGGCAAAAGTGAGGAAAATCCGGTGGACAGGTTGTCGATCACGACGACGCTTTCGCCGGCGTCCACCAGCGCATGAACCGTATGACTTCCGATATAGCCGGCACCACCGGTGACGAGCACGGTCATGGGTCACCTCTCCCGATTTATTTGCGGGCGATGCTAGGGGGCTCGCGGTGAAGAGGGGGTTTCGGCACAGGCCGAACTGGCCACTATGCTTAATGTTGCGTATAGGAACTGGCCGAAACGGAGCCGGACGTGCCGATCGAGAACAATTTGGCCAGTGATCTGCAACTGATCGTGCCGAATCTGCACAGGCGCTATTCGGGCGTCACGGCGACCAACCGGATGGTGGCGCCGAAGCTTGCGCAGATGTTCCGCGCAGCATGGCTCGGGCCACACGCGCCCGACGGCATCGCGCGGATGGGTTTTGCGGATCTGTTAAAACTCTGGCGGCATCGCAACTCCCTGATCTGGCACGCGCGACGCAACGACGAGATGATTGTCGGCGTCTTGCTGCGTGCGCTCGGCTGGCCGCTGAAACTGGTCTTCACCTCGGCGGCGCAGCGGCATCACACCTGGCTGACGCGCTGGCTGATCCGGCAGATGGATGCCGTGATCGCGACCTCCGAATTGTCGGCGTCGTTCCTCAAGCGCGAGGCGACGGTGGTGATGCACGGCGTCGATACGATGCGCTATGCGCCGCCGGCCGACCGCGCGGCGGCGTTTGCCGAGGCGAACCTGCCGGGACATTACGCGATCGGCTGCTTCGGCCGGGTGCGCGCGCAAAAAGGCACGGATGTTTTTGTCGAGGCGATGTGCCGGCTGTTGCCGCACTATCCCGATTTCACCGCTGTCATCGTCGGCGCGGTCGTGCCAGAGCAGCAGGGTTTTGCCGACGGCTTGAAACGGCAGATCGAGGTGGCCGGGCTGCAATCGCGCATCGTCATCACGGGCGAGCTCGAAATCGAGGAAGTGCAGCGCTGGTATCCGCGGCTGACGATCTACGCCTTCACCTCGCGCAACGAAGGCTTTGGCCTGACGCTGATCGAGGCGATGGCGGCAGGTGCGGCGCTGGTGGCGGCGCGGGCAGGCGCAGCCGAATTCGTGGTTGAGGATGGCGTGACCGGCGTGCTGACGCCGCCGGGCGACGTCAATGCGCTGGTTGCCGCATTGGAGCCGCTGATGCGCGATCCGGTCTCGGCGCATGCGATGGGCGAACGCGCGCGTGCGCGTGTGCTGCAAAAGTTCAGCCTCGATGCCGAGGCGAATGCGATCGCCGCGGTCTATCGGACGCTCGGCTGACCGACCAGCAGGCGATGCGCGACATCGGCCACGTAGGTGGGGTCGATGTCGCGCATGCAGCGATGGTCGTTCATGGTGCAGACGGTGCGTTGGCAGGGCTGGCAGGGCAGCACGGCCTTGGTCTGAACAACAGTGGCGGCGAGGCCGTTCAGCGGCGCCCAGAGATAGGGGCTGGTGGGCCCGAAAATGCCCATGGTCGGCGTGCCGATCGCGGCCGCGATGTGCATCAGGCCGGAGTCGTTCGAGATGGCGACGCCGGCGGCTGCCATCGCCAGAATACCGTTGCGCAGGTCGGTGCCGGTGAGGTCGCGGACTTTGTCGCCGCCGGCGGTAACGATGTCCTGCGCCAGCCCCTTCTCGCCGGGACCGCCGACCACCCAGACGTCGAGCCCGCGTTCGATCAACAGCCGCGCGACTTGCGGATAATAGGTCCATCGCTTTGACGCGCCGACTGAGCCCGGCGCCAGCGCCACCGCAGGTCTGGTGCCGAGCCCGTTGGCCTGCCGCCAGCGGGCGATTTCCTCCTGCGGAACCACGAGCTGCGGCACTGGCCATTCCGGCGGCAGCGGCGCGCTGTCGGGCAGCGCCAGCGCGGCATTCTTGTCGATGAAGCGGGGCAGGGCCTTTTCGCCCCAGCGCATCCGGTTGATCAGCCCGAATCGCGCTTCGCCGAAAAAGCCGACACGCTCGGGGATCCCGGCCAGCGCGGGCGCAATCGCCGCCTTCCAGGTGCGGGGCAGGACGAGGGCGGTTCCATAGCCGCGGGCGCGCAGTTCGGTGGCGAGGCCCCGCTGCTTGGCCAGCGCAAGCCGGCTGCGCGGCAGGTTCCAGACGATGCCCGCCCGGACGCCGGGCATATAGTCGACCAGCGGTGCGCAAAGGGGGGTCACCAGGAGGTCGACCGGGCGGTTCGGCCAGCGCTGCTTCAACACCCGCACCACCGTATGGCCGCGGACGAAGTCGCCAATCCACATATAGGGAACGATCAGAATAGGCCTGGTGTCGGCGCTATCTTCCATTTCGATCCCATTTGGTGAATTAAAATTCATATCTTGGCTGTTTCGCCGCTAACCGATTGCCGGCCCGTCGGTAACCGCTCCAAGGCGACACGTAAAGCCGGTCGATTCGGTGTTGGATTCGCCGAGGAGCAAAGTTGCCTGCCGCGCGGGAGTGAGGCAAAGCTTTCGCCCGAACAATCATGGCAGGGGATGGCATGTTGCTGGTGACCGGGGGCGCCGGTTTTATCGGGTCGAACGTCGTGGCTGCGTTGAATGACGCCGGCCGGGACGTCGTCGTGTGCGACGTGCTCGGCCATGATGGCAAATGGCGCAATCTGGCCAAACGCCGGCTGGCCGATTTTGTACCGCCTTCGGAACTGATGGACTGGTTGAAGGGTCGCCGGCTGGAAGCCATCATTCATCTCGGCGCCATTTCCGAGACCACGGCGACAGACGGCGACCTGGTGATCGAGACCAATTTCCGCCTGTCGATGCGGTTGCTCGACTGGTGCACGGCCAACGCCACGCCGCTGATCTACGCGTCCTCGGCCGCGACCTATGGCGACGGCGAGCAGGGGTTTGGCGACGACCAGTCAATGGACGCGCTGAAGCGGCTGCGGCCGATGAACCTCTATGGCTGGAGCAAGCATTTGTTCGACATGGCGGTCGCCGAACGCTCAGCGCGCGGCGAACGGCTGCCGCCGCAATGGGCGGGATTGAAGTTCTTCAACGTGTTCGGCCCCAACGAATATCACAAGGGCACGATGATGAGCGTGCTGGCGCGGCGCTTCGACGACATCAAGGCGGGCCGTCCGGTGCAATTGTTCAAGTCGCATCGGGAAGGGATCGCCGACGGGGACCAGCGGCGCGACTTCATCTATGTCGACGACGTCGTGCGCGTCACGATGTGGCTGCTCTCGACGCCTGATGTCAGCGGCATCTTCAACGTCGGAACCGGCACGGCCCGCAGCTTTCGCGATCTGATGCTGTCGGCCTATGCCGCGCTCGGCATCGCACCGAACATCCAGTATATCGACATGCCCGAGCAGATCCGCGGTAGCTATCAATACTTCACCCAGAGCGAAGTCGATCGGCTGCTGAACGCCGGGTATAATGGCGGCTTCACTGCGCTCGAAGACGCGGTCGAGACCTATGTGAAGGTTTTTCTCGACCGTCCCGATCGCTTTCGCTGATGGGCACCAGGTAGACAGATGTTCGATTTTGAAGCGCTGAGCCAGGCGATCCCAAATCAGACCGTGCTCTGCGTCGGCGATCTCATGCTCGACGAGTTCGTCTATGGCGATGTATCCCGTGTTTCGCCGGAAGCACCGGCGCCCGTTATCGCGGTCCAGCGTAGCGAGACCAATGTCGGCGGTGCCGGCAATGTCGCGCGCAACATTGCGTCTCTCGGCGCGCGCTGCATCTTTGCCGGCCTGATCGGCGAAGACGAGGCGGGTGCGAAGCTGAAGGCCGATCTGGCGCGGGAAAGCCTGATAGAGGCCGTGCTGGTATCCGATCCCTCCCGCCCGACCACGCGCAAGGTGCGCTTCGTCTCCGAGCATTTTTCCACCCACATGCTGCGCGCGGATTGGGAGCAGGCCGTGCCGGCCTCGGCCGATGTCGAGCAGCGGCTGATCGGTGCGATCCTGCCGCTGGTCGCGCGCGCTGACATCGTGCTGCTGTCTGACTACGCCAAGGGCGTGCTGACGGCGCGCGTCATCCGCAACATCATTGACGCCGCGAAGAAGCTTGGCAAGCGCGTGATCGTCGATCCCAAGAGCGTCAATTTCGCGATCTATCGCGGGGCCACGCTGCTGACTCCCAACCGCAAGGAGTTTGCCGAAGCCACCCGCAGCCGCGCCGACACCGACCAGAACATTGCCGAGGCGGCGCAGGACGCGATGTACCTTGCCGACTGTGAGGCCATGCTGGTGACGCAAAGCGAACACGGCATGACGCTGGTGGTTCGCGGCGGCGAAGCGATCCATGTGCCGGCGCTGCCGGTCAAGGTACGCGACGTCTCGGGCGCGGGTGACACGGTTGCCGCGGTGCTGGCGCTGACGCTTGCGGCCCAAGCCGATTGGGAGACGGCGCTCAGGATGGCGAACGCCGCGGCCGCGGTCGCGGTCGGCAAGAAGGGCACCGCTACCGTGACGCCCGCGGAGCTGCGGCGGAAAATCCTGCCGCATGCGTCGCTGGCGGCCGAAGAGAAGATCGTGCCGGCAGGCGGCGATCTCGCCGTGCATCTGGCGGAGTGGCGCCGGCAGGGGCTGCGCATCGGCTTCACCAATGGCTGCTTCGATATTCTGCATCCCGGTCACGTCAAGGTGCTGACGGCGGCGCGCGGCGCCTGCGACCGCCTGATCGTCGGCCTCAACAGCGATGCCTCGGTGAAACGATTGAAGGGCGAGGGACGCCCGGTGCAGGATGAGCGGGCGCGCGCCGAAGTGCTGGCAGCGCTGGAGGCGGTCGATCTCGTCGCGATTTTCGCGGAGGACACGCCGATCGACCTGATCACGCGGGTGAGGCCGAGCGTGCTGGTCAAGGGCGGCGATTATACGCGCGAGCAGGTCGTCGGCCACGAGATCGTCGAGGCTACCGGCGGCGAGGTCGTGCTCGTCGATATCCTGCCGGGCCACAGCACGACGTCGCTGGTTGGCCGCGCCCGGGGAGGCAAGGCGTGAGCGCGAACGCAGCTTCGTCGCCGATCGCCAAGGCGCTGCCGATCTGGCGCGATCCGGCCGCATGGATGAAGGTGAGCGACGTCGTCGCGGTCCTGCTTGCGCTGTCGCTGCCATGGTCGACTTCGCTGGTCGGTATTTTCGGCGCTGTGCTTCTGGTCACGGTTGCGCCGACGGTCGAGTTGAAGAGCTTTGTTGCCTCGCTGAAGCGCCCGATTTCCGCGCTGCCGATCGTCCTGTTCGTTCTGGCGCTTGTCGGAACCCTGTGGTCGGACGCCGCTTGGGGCGCGCGATTCTATGCTGTGGGGCCGGCCGCGAAGCTCCTGGTGCTTCCGGTCCTGCTCTATCATTTCGAGCGCTCGGCGCGCGGGTCGTGGGTGTTTGGAGCTTTCCTCGTTTCGTGCACGCTGTTGATGCTGATGTCCTGGCTGGTGTTTTTGCGTCCCGAACTTTCGTTGCGGACGCCGGAGCTCGCCGCGCGCGGCATCTTTGTCAAGAACTACATCGCCCAGAGTCAGGAATTCACGCTGTGCGCGGTTGCGCTCGCCTATCCGGTCATCATGCTGCTGCGGGAAAAGCGGATTGCGCTGGCCGTGCTGCTCACCGCCATCGCCTTCGGCTTCTTTGTCAACATGGCGTTCCTGGTGGTGTCGCGCACGGCATTGGTCACGGTGCCGATCATGTTTGCGGTGTTTGCGCTGCTGCATCTGAGGTGGCGCAGCATCGTCATCATCCTGTGCGTAGCGGCCGCGTTCGCCGCCGTTGCCTGGCAGACCTCGCCAGCGTTGCGCCGGACCGCGGAGACGTTTGCCCGGGATTATCGGCTCTACAAGGAACAAAACATGCCGACATCGATCGGGCTGCGGCTCGAGTTCTGGCGGAAGTCTTTCGGTTTCTTTGCCGAGGCACCGCTGATCGGCCACGGCACGGGCGCGACGCGCGGCCTGTTCGAGCGCGTCGCCACGCACGACTCACACCAGGCCAGCAGCGAAGTGATCGGAAATCCCCATAACCAGACGCTCAACGTCGCGGTGCAATGGGGCATTGTCGGTGTCGTCATACTGTACGCGATGTGGCTGTTGCACCTGCTCCTGTTCCGTGGCGACGGGCTTGCGAATTGGATCGGGCTTTTGGTCGTAGTGCAGAATATCTTCACCTCGTTGTTCAACTCCCACATCTTCGACTTCCATGAAGGCTGGATGTATGTGCTGGGCGTCGGAGTTGCCGGAGGCATGGTGCTGCGCGCCAGGTCAGAGGCAGCGGAATCTTCCGGAACAGTCCGGCCATGATCGCTGGCGTGCACGCCGCAGATAAGATATCAGCGGGCGAGGGACGCCCCGCGAATCCCGATCGTTTCCGCAGCCGGCCAATGGAATGACGCCTCTTTCGCAACTGACCCGTCGCAATTACCTGATTGCAGCGCATGATGCGTTGGTGACCGCGCTCGCGCTGCTCGCAAGCTTCTACCTGCGCTTCGAGGGAGGCGACGGCTTCTATGCCCGCCTGCCGCTGCTGCTCAAGATCTTACCGCTGTTCGTCGCCTTCAGCATCGTTATCTGCTACGTCTTCAATCTGACGACGACGAAGTGGCGTTTCATTTCGCTTCCCGATGCGCTGAACATCCTGCGCGTGGCGACCATTCTGGCGGTAGCGCTCGTCGTGCTGGACTACGCCTTCATTTTCGCCGCATCGAACGGCAAGGCGCCGGTGCTGTTCGGCCGTGTCACCATTGTGCTCTACTGGTTCCTTCAGGTGTTCGCGCTGAGCGCGCTCCGCTTCGGATATCGCTATTTCCGTTACACGCGGGTTCGCCGCCATGCGCGGACCGAAGGCGCGTCGGCGACGCTGTTGATCGGCCGCGCCGCCGACGCCGAGGTGCTGTTGCGCGCGATCGAGAGCGGCGCAGTCAAGCAGCTTTGGCCGGTCGGCGTGCTGTCGTCGTCGGCCGCGGACCTCGGGCAGTCGATCCGCAACGTGCCGGTGCTGGGCGGGATCGATGACGTCGAGGACGTGGTCCGCGATTATGCCGGACGGGGAAAGCCGATTTCGCGGGTCGTCATGACGCCGTCGGCGTTCGAACCGGAGGCACACCCCGAGGCGGTTCTGATGCGGGCCAAGCGGCTCGGGCTGTTCGTCAGCCGCCTGCCGTCGCTCGAAGGCGGCGACGTGCCGCGGCTGACCAATGTCGCCGTCGAAGATCTTTTGCTGCGGCCAAGCGAGAAGATCGATTACGCGCGGCTTGAAGCGCTGGTGAAGGGCAAGGCGGTGATCGTCACCGGCGGCGGCGGCTCGATCGGTTCGGAGATATGCGACCGCGTCGCGACCTTTGGCGCTGCGCGGCTGTTGGTGATCGAGCACTCGGAACCGGCGCTTTACGCAGTCACGGAAGCGCTGACGGCACGCGCAGCCAATGCCGCCATCGAAGGCCGGATCGCCGACATCCGCGATCGTGACCGGATCATAAGCCTGATGCGGGAGTTCAAGCCCGATATCGTGTTCCATGCCGCCGCGCTGAAGCACGTGCCGATCCTCGAGCGCGATTGGAGCGAGGGCGTCAAGACCAACATCTTCGGATCCGTCAATGTCGCCGACGCCGCGCAGGCGGCGGGCGCCGAAGCCATGGTGATGATCTCGACCGACAAGGCGATCGAGCCGGTCTCGATGCTGGGCCTGACCAAGCGCTTCGCCGAAATGTATTGTCAGGCGCTCGACCACGACCTGATGACGCAATCGGAGGGCAGGCCGCACATGAGGCTGATCTCGGTGCGGTTCGGCAACGTACTGGCCTCGAACGGATCGGTGGTGCCGAAATTCAAGGCGCAGATCGAGGCCGGCGGTCCTGTCACGGTAACGCATCCGGACATGGTCCGGTACTTCATGACGATCCGCGAAGCCTGCGATCTCGTGCTGACCGCAGCCACGCACGCGCTGACGCCGGCGCGACCCGACGTCTCCGTCTATGTCCTCAACATGGGACAGCCGGTCAAAATCGTGGAGCTTGCCGAGCGGATGATCCGCCTGTCCGGCCTCGAACCGGGCGTCGACATCGAGGTGGTGTTCACCGGCATGCGGCCGGGCGAGCGGCTGAACGAGATCCTGTTCGCCAGCGAGGAGCCGACGGTCGAGATCGGGGTCGCCGGCATCATGGCGGCTAAGCCGAATGAGCCGCCGATGCAGATCTTGCGCAAATGGCTCGCGGCACTGGAGGATGCAATCGGGCGGGATGACCGCTCCACCATCCGCGCGGTGCTCAAGGATGCCGTGCCGGAATTCGGATCGAACGCCGCCTGATTTTGCTGCCTCGCCCGGTCGGTCCCCGCGGCCATTCGTGCCCCTTCGGAAGCCATGATGCAGAAGTCCGGAAAAGTCGTCGTCGTCAGCCAGCATTACCCGCCCGATCCGAGCACGACGGCAGCGATCATGGCCGCGATTTCCGACCGCGTGGCGCAGGAGGCCGAGGTGCTGGTGCTGTCGGGAACGGTGGGTTCCGCGATATCGGTGCAAGCGGGCAAGCCTGAGGTCGTCGAGGTCAAGAACTGGATGCCGGGCAAGGGCGCGCTGGGAAAGCGCGCCGTGGCCGAATTGCTGTTCACGGTCCGGATGTTTTTCGTGATGCTGGCGAGGTTGCGGCGCGGTGACGTCACGCTGACCGTGCCGGCACCCTTCATGCTGCCTTACGCTTTTGCCGCCGCGGCCAAATTGAAAGGCGCGAGATCGGCGCTGATCATGCACGATCTCTATCCCGACGTCCTCGTCATGGCTGGCCTGTTGAAGCCGCAGTCGATCGTTGCGAAAGCGATGCGCGCCTTGAACGCGCCGATGTTTCGCGCGCTCGATGCCGTCGTCATCATCGGCCGCGACACCGAGAAGCTGCTGCTGCGCTATGGCGGAATGACAAGCGACAAGATCCGCTTCATTCCAAACTGGGCGACACTTGCACGTGGCGTTCGCGCGATCGACCCGGACAATCCATACCGCCGTTCGCTTTCCGCCCGCTTCGTCGTCGGACTGTCAGGCAATCTCGGCTTTACCCACGATCCCGTCGTCGTGTTCGAAGCGGCGCGCCTGCTGCGTGACGACAAGGATATACACTTCCTGCTGTCGGGCTGGGGGATCGGGTTCGACCAGTTGAAGGCCATGCAGGCTGAGGCAAAGCTCCCGAACGTTACCCTGGTCGATCGCGTCGAGGAGGAGCAGCTGGAGGCGTTTCTTTCGGCGGCGGACGTCTGGATCATTCCCTACCGCAGGAACGTCGCCGGCGTGTCGGTGCCCAGCCGGTTCTACAATCTGCTGGCGATCGGCCGTCCGGTGATCCTGGTTTCCGAAGCGGATGCCGAGGCGGCGCTGACGGTCATCGAGCACGATGTCGGCTGGGTGGTGGAGCCCGGCAACGCCGGCGAACTGGCGAAAGCGGTCAGTCGCGCCGCCCGGGCCGACGACCCACAGCGGGCCGAACGCGCGGCTGAAATCTCCAGGCGTTTTGATTTTGAGATCGCCATGGACGACTATTGCGGGCTGATCCGCGAACTCGTGCAGAAGTAGCTGGATCAGACGCGAGACGGTTGCCGACGTGAGAAACGGTGCATCAAGAGCGCCGTCACGGCGCCTCCAGCACCGAGCAGCAGGCCGGCGATCGCCGTCGACGAGGTCATGACCGAGCCGACCGCCAGCGCAGCCAGCACGAGGTTGAGCGCGAACACCTCGCTCACCACGCGCCACACCGAAAAGCCGTTGTCGGTGGCGCGCTGATAGAAGTGGGTGCGATGCGCGGCCCAGAACGGCTCGCGCCGCGCGACGCGCCGCAGCAGCGTGACGGTCGCATCGGCGAGGTAGTAGAGCGGCAACAGCAGCGCCGCTGCCACTTGCTGGTGCCAGGCGAGCTGCAAGAGACACCAGCCGGCCAACAGGCCGATCGGCAGGCTGCCGACGTCCCCGAGAAAGATTTTTGCTACCGGCCGGTTGAAGGGCGCGAAGCCGAGCATCGCGCCGAACAGCGCTGCGGCGGCGACCGTCGTCGATGCCGGAAGTCCGCCGAGCCAGCCGAGCAGAACGAGTGCGCCGGTGATGGGCACGATCTCGGCGACCGTCATCAGGTCCAGCCCGTCCATGAAGTTGACGAGGTTCACGAACCACAGGCCTGCGAGGATCAGGAGGCCGCGCTCGAGCCAGAGCGGGCAGGCAGGAACGATCCGTAAGCCGTCGGGGGCCACCAAGATCACCGCCGCGACGGCTAGTCCCTGCAGCAATAGCCGCGGCACCACGGGAAGCGAATTGACGTCATCGGCAAAGCCGACGGCCGCGATGAACAGCGTCGCGCCGAACACGGCTATGGGGATTTTCATCTCCGCCGTGCCGGCAAACGCGATGACTGTGACGGCCGCGATCAGCGTGGCCGCGATCACCGCGATGCCTCCACCTTGCGGCGTCGGAATCCGATGGGAAGAGCGCGCATTCGGTTTTGCCAACGCTATTCGCGCGAGTAGCGGCCGGACCGCCCAGGTCAGCACGGCCGACAACAGCACAGCCGACGCCGCGGCAGCAAACGACAGCAATAATTGCGAATTGGTCATTCTGTCCGTGCGGAAAGCTACTCGAAGGTTATTTGGGAACCTCGATCGGCGCCGTGCCCTGCGCGGCCTTCTCGGCGCTCAATATCCAGACCAGCCCGCCGATCGCGCCGACGATGAAGGATACTGCGCCATAAAGCAGGGAGATGTTGACGCCCTCGTTGGCCATCAGGCCGGCATAGCCGAACGCCAGCCCCATGGTGGCTTCGCGGACGCCCCAGCCGGCAATCGAGATCGGCAGCATGGTGATCAGCATGACGGGTGGAACGAGCTGGAAGATCTGGCCGAACATCACGGGGGCGGCGATCGACTGCACCACGCACCAGGCGATGACGACGGCAAGCACGTGCACCAATAACGACAGCACCGCGACTTTGGGGCCGTGAGTGCGGCTGAACAGCACGCGATTGGCGATCACCGAGCAGGCGTGGATGTGATGGGTACCCCACCAGTGCTTCAGCCACGGCCACCGCAGCCTGCCGAGCAGGAGAAATCCGAGGCCGCCGGCAAGCGCTGCGAAATCGACGAACAGCAGCGCCGACCTGCCGTGGGGATCGGTGATCAGGCGATAGCTCCACGGCAGGCTCGCAACGATGACGACCGCGAGCGCGATCAGGCCGATGGCGCGGTCGACGAAGATGGAATAGGTCGCCGCCCGCCAGCCGGCGCCGTTGCGCGCGACGAGCCATAGCCTGACCGCATCGCCGCCGATCGAGGACGGTAGCGTCTGGTTGAAGAACATCCCGATCACGTTGAAGCGCATCGCCTGCCGGGTCGGCAGCGGCGCGCCGCATTCCGCCCCGATCTCGCGCCAGCGCAGGACGCCGACGAATATCTGCAGGAACGTCACGGCGATCGCCACGCCGATCCAGCCCAGGCTGGAAACGTCGATGCGGGCCGCGAGGTCGGCGAGGTCGACCTTGCGCAACGAGAAATACAAGAGCGCCGCCGAGACCAGTATCTTCAATGTCGAAAACAGGATTCGGCGCATCTCGCCCGTGCCGGGTTTGAGAAGAGGGTGCAAAAAGCGATGCAATTCGGCGCCTTGGTATGGTTTTCGGGCCGATCTGGCAATAGCTGGGCTGGTAGGTGTTGCGGTGGCCTCGGCAACGCAGGTAAAGAGGCCTAGCGACAGAAATTTCAGCCATTGAGCGGCGCCTTCCAAGGATACGATGCCGGATCAACCCATATTGGTCACCGGAGCTGCGGGTTTCATCGGCTTCCACGTTGCGCGCCGGCTGCTGGCCGAAGGCCGCGCCGTGATCGGGCTCGACAGTCTCAACGATTATTACGATCCGGCGCTGAAGCGGGCGCGGCTGGACGTTCTGCGCCCAGAGCAGGGTTTCACATTCGAGCAGATCGATCTCGCCGATCGTACGTCAGTGGAACGCCTGTTCGCCAAACACCGCTTTCCCAGGGTGGTGCATCTGGCGGCGCAGGCCGGCGTGCGCTATTCGATCGATCATCCGCATGCCTATGTCGATGCCAATCTCGCAGGCTTCGTCAATGTGCTGGAAGGTTGTCGGCATCATGGCTGCGGCCATCTGGTCTATGCGTCGTCCTCATCGGTGTACGGCGCCAATACGAAACTACCGTTTTCGGTGGACGACAAGACCGACCATCCGATCAGCCTATATGCCGCCACCAAGAAGGCCAATGAGCTGATCGCGCATTCCTACAGCCATCTCTATCGTCTTCCGGTGACGGGCTTGCGGTTCTTCACCATCTATGGGCCGTGGGGACGGCCCGATATGGCGGTTTTCCTCTTTACCAAAGCAATCGTGGAAGGCACGCCGATCCGGCTCTTTAACCATGGCAGGATGCGGCGCGACTTTACCCATATCGACGATGCGACGCGCGCCGTGTTGCGGCTGGTCGACCAGGCACCCGGCGACGCCGGTGGGGCCGCCGGGGCGCCAGCAAAAGTTTACAATGTCGGCAACAATCGTCCGGAAGAGCTGACCCATGTGGTAGCAGTTCTGGAACAGGCGCTGGGCCGCGCGGCGGTCAAGGAGATGCTGCCGATGCAGCCCGGAGACGTGACCGAGACCTTTGCCGATGTTGCGGAACTGATGCGCGACACCGGCTTCAGGCCGCAAACCTCGATCGAGGACGGGCTTGCCGATTTTGTCGCCTGGTATCGTGACTATTACAGGATTTGAGACGCCGATGAACCGACGAATTATTCCCCTGATCATGTGCGGCGGCGCGGGAACGCGGCTGTGGCCGGCCTCGCGCGAGGTTCATCCCAAGCAGTTCCTGTCCCTGTTCGGCGCGCGTTCGACGTTCCAGGATACGCTGTTGCGGGTTTCGGATGCTGGTCTGTTCGAACGGCCCGTCATCATCACCAACAACGCCTATCGCTTCATGGTGCTCGAGCAACTGGCGGAGATCGGACTGGAAGCCGACGTGCTTCTCGAACCGATGCGGCGAGATTCCGGGCCTGCGATCGCGGCCGGCGCCGCCTTTGCACAGGCGCGCGACAAGGATGCCATTCTGCTGGCGCTCGCCGCCGACCACGTCGTGCGCGACACGTCCGCTTTCCTCGCCGCCTGCCGCGAGGGGCTGGCCGCGGCGGAAGCCGGGCACATCGTGACGTTCGGCGTGCAGCCCGAACGCGCTGCCACCGAATATGGCTACATCAATCCCGGCGAGGTCATTTCCGGCAAGGTTCGCGCAGTCGCCAAGTTCGTCGAGAAGCCCGATCCGACAACCGCGGCTGATTACGTCAAGTCGGGCTATCTCTGGAACAGCGGCAACTTCATGTTCCGCGCCGCCGTGCTGTCGGATGAGTACGGCAAGGTTGATGCGGACAGCGTCCAAGCCGTCAGTGATGCAGTGACGAAGGCAGGCACCGACCTTGGCTTCGTCAAGCTCGACGAGGCCGCGTTCGGATCGGCGAAATCGATCTCGATCGACTATGCGGTGATGGAGAAGACCTCGCGTGCCGCGGTCGTGCCGGTCTCGTGCGGCTGGTCCGATGTCGGCTCCTGGCATGCGGTGTGGGAATTGTCCGGCAAGGACGGCGAGGGCAACGCGGCGCGCGGCGCAGCCGTGTTTGAGGATTCGCGCAATTGCAACGTATCGACTGATCGCGCGCTGGTCGCGCTCGAAGGCGTCGACGACCTCGTGGTGGTCGCAACCCAGGACGCCGTGCTGGTTAGCCGGCAGAAGGACGCCAACGGGCTGAAGCGGCTGGTCGCGAAACTGAAGACAGTGGCGCCGCAGGTGACGGAAGACCACATCAGGGTACATCGGCCCTGGGGATCCTATCAGTCGGTCGACAATGGCGACCGGCATCAGGTCAAGCGCATCATCGTCAAGCCGGGCGGGCGGCTGTCGCTGCAGAAACACCACCATCGTGCCGAGCACTGGATCGTCGTGCGCGGAACGGCGCAGGTGACGGTCAATGAACTGGTCAAGACCGTGCACGAGAACGAATCGATCTACATCCCGATCGGCGCGGTGCACCGGTTGGAAAATCCGGGCAAGATCCAGCTCGAGCTGATCGAGGTCCAGACCGGCAGCTATTTCGGCGAGGACGACATCATCCGCATCGAGGACGACTACCAGCGCAGTTGAGCCGACCGTAGTTTTACCGGGCCGGGGTTGTAATTCTTTGAATCAAAACGTGTCCGAAAACCGTCGATCGCGTTCGCCACATCTGTGATGGCGTGCTAGAGAACCGCCGGGGATACTCCGGCGCAGTTCTGCTTAGAATCCGCCTAAAATCTGCTTGGGGTCGACAAATCATGAGTTCCAAAGGGTCCGCATTCGATGCGAAGGCCGACGCAAAACGCGGCTTGCGCGTCGGCGTGGTCGGCGCGGGTGTGATGGGCAGCAACCATGCCCGCGTGCTGGCCGGTCTGCCCGGCGTGACGCTGGTCGGCATTGTCGATCCGTTGCCCGAACACCGTGCGCGCGCCACCGCGCTCGCCGGCTGCCGTGCGTTCGCCGAACTCGACGAGCTGTTTGACGAGGGCGTCGATGCCATTACGATCGCGGCGCCGACCCATCTCCATCACGAGATTGCGCTCGCCTGCATCACCCGCAACATCCACCTCCTGGTCGAGAAGCCGGTGGCCTCGACCGTCGAGGAAGGGCAGGACATCGTCAATGCGGCGCGTAGTGCCGGCGTGACGCTGATGGTCGGCCATGTCGAGCGCTTCAATCCAGCGGTCGCCGCGATCAAGCAGGCGATCTCGGGCGAGGACATTCTTTCGATCGGTATCACCCGCGTCGGGCCATTTCCGCCGCGGATGTCCAATGTCGGCGTCGTGATCGATCTCGCCGTCCACGATATCGACCTGATCCGCTGGTTCACCGAGTCCGATATCGTCGAGGTGCAGCCGCAGCTCTCCAGCGCGGTCGCCGAGCGCGAGGACATCGCGCTGCTGCAGTTCCGCACTGCCTCCGGCGTGCTCGCCCACATCAACACCAACTGGCTGACGCCGTTCAAGGCGCGCAGCGTTACGGTCGCAACCCGCGGCAAATATGTGATGGGCGATCTCCTGACGCGGCAGGTGACCGAGTGCTTCGGCTTCAAGCCCGACGGCAGCTACTCGATGCGGCATCTGCCGGTCGGCCATGATGAACCGCTGCGCGCCGAACTGATCGCATTCCTCGATGCCGTCCGCACCGGCAATATGCCGGCGGTTTCCGGCGACGAGGGCGTCGCCAGTCTCGAGATCGCGATCCGCTGCCTCGAGCAGCCCGCCAAGCCTGCGGCGTCTGCCGCGCGCAAGGGACCGCGCCGCATCGCCGGCTGAGAACCTCTCACTTTAGATTTCTGCAAGGCTCCATGAACCAGCACATGCGTCCAGAACCCGTTCCCTTCTATGACCTCGCCTCGCAGCGTCGTCGGCTCGGCACATCGATCGATGAGGCGATCTCGCGTGTGACGAGCCATTGCCTCTTCATCAATGGTCCGGAAGTCGCCGTGCTGGAAAAGGCCTTGGCCGATTTTTGCGGCGCCAAGCATGTCGTGAGCTGCGCGAGCGGCACCGATGCGCTTTTGATGGTGCTGATGGCCAAGGAAGTCGGCCCGGGGGACGCCGTGCTGTGTCCATCGTTCACGTTCTGCGCGACCGGTGAAGCGGTAGCGCTGACCGGCGCAACGCCGGTGTTCGTCGACGTCGATGAAGCAACCTTCAATATGGATGCCGCCTCGCTCAAGCGCGGTATCGCGACGGCCAGGCAGCGCGGCCTGAAGCCGCGCGCCGTGATCCCCGTCGACCTGTTCGGCCAAAGCGCCGACCACGATGCGATCGCAGAGGTCGCGCAGGCCGAGGGCCTGTTCGTGCTCGATGACGCCGCACAGGGTTTTGGCGCGAGCTACAAGGGCCGCCATATCGGCTCCTTGGGACTTGCGACCGCGACCAGCTTCTTCCCGACCAAGCCGCTCGGCTGTTTCGGTGATGGCGGCGCCATCTTTACCGACGATGACAAACTTGCCGAGACGTTGCGCAGCATCCGCGTGCACGGCCAGGGCTCCGACAAATACGACAACGTACGCCTTGGCCTGACCGGACGTCTCGACACCATGCAGGCGGCGGTCCTGATCGAGAAGTTGAAGATTTTCGAAGACGAGATCGCGGCCCGCAACCGCGTTGCCGAGCGCTATGCGCGCGGTCTTGGCAATTTGGTGACGGTGCCGCGGTTGGCTTCCGGATGCACCTCGGTTTGGGCGCAGTACACCATCCGCCTGCCAAAGGGGACCAATCGCGACGGTTTTGCGGCAGCGTTGAAGGTGCAGGGCGTTCCGACGATGGTCTACTACACGAAATCGATGCATCAACAGACCGCCTACCGGGATTTTCCGATTGCGGATGGCGGGTTGCCGGCGAGCGAAAAGCTCTCGGACGATGTCATCAGCCTGCCGATCCACGCCTATCTCGACGAGCCGACGCAGGATCGCGTTATCGAGGCCGTGCGCGGCGCGCTTCAGGCATGATGGCGACCCGAAGGGCCGCGTCAGCGCGAGACGGCCTTCGGGTTTTCGGACCGGATCATGCCTAAACGTTAGCTGCCCGATTTCCCCGTCTCGCGATATGCGCTAGAAGCGGCGCATGCTCGGACGCATCTTCACCGTCGGCGGTTATACGCTGCTTTCGCGGCTGACCGGATTCGCGCGCGATATCATGCTCGCCGCGATTCTCGGCGCGGGTCCCGTCGCGGACGCGTTTTTCGTGGCGCTGCGGCTGCCCAATCATTTTCGAGCGATCTTCGCCGAAGGCGCCTTCAATGCCGCCTTCGTGCCGGCTTACGCGCATCTGCACGGCAAAAGCGAAGCATCGGCAAAACTGTTCGCCGATCGGATCTTCACGCTCTTGTTCGCCGCCCAGGTTGTTTTGCTGGTTGTGGCCTGGGTGTTCATGCCGGAAGTGATCGCCATTCTTGCGCCGGGGTTCAAGGACGATCCGGCGCGTGGCGAGCTGGCGATCTCGTTGACGCGGATCACGTTTCCGTATTTGCTGCTGATCACGCTGGTGACGCTGTACGGCGGCATGCTCAACGTGATGCATCGTTTCGCCAGCGCCGCCGCCGCGCCGATCTTCCTCAATCTGTCGATGATGGCGACGCTGGCGCTGGCAGCGTTCTTTCCGGGCGCGGGCTACGCCGCCGCATGGGGCCTTCTGCTCGCTGGCATCCTCGAGTTCCTGCTGCTGGCGGGTGATGCGGCAAAGACCGGCATTCTGCCGAAATTCGCTTCGATCAAATTCGATGAAGACGTGCGCGCGTTCTTCCGGGCGCTGGGGCCTGCGACCATCGGCTCGATGGGAACGCAGATCGCGTTGTTCGCCGATACGATCATCGCGACCTTTCTGCCGGCGGGCGCGCTTTCGGCGTTGTATTACGCCGACCGTCTCAACCAGTTGCCGATCGGCGTGATCGGGATCGCGATCGGCACCGTGTTGCTGCCGGAAATGTCGCGGCGCCTTGCGGCGAACGATATCACCGGCGCATCAGCCGCGCAGCGGCGGGCATTCGAATTCTCGCTGTTGTTTTCGGTGCCATTCGTCGCCGCCTTCCTGACCGTGCCTGATGTGATCATGCGCGCGATGTTTGCGCGCGGCGCGTTCTCGAACGCGGATGCGGTGGCTGCCGGCGCCACGCTGGCCGCTTACGCAATCGGACTCATCCCGTTCGTGACCATCCGAAGTGCGGTAGCAACCTTCTATGCCCGTCAGGACACCGCGACGCCGGTCAAGGCGGCGCTGACCGGCGTTGCCGTCAACGTCGCGCTGAAGGTCGCGCTGATGGGCGCACTGGCGCAAATCGGCCTGGCGCTCGCCACCGCCATTGGGGCCTGGGTCAATCTTTTGCTGGTGCTCGCCTTCGCGGTGCGGGCGGGCTACCTCGAACTCGACCGCGCCTGGATGACGTCGCTCGCCAAGTTCGCCGCGGCCGGTGTCGTGCTCGGCGCTGCGCTGTGGGCCACCGCGCGATTCGCGAGCTTCTATTTCGCGCAGATGCACACGTTCCGCGATGAGACCGCATTGGCGTTGCTGATCGTGACCGGTGCATTCGTGTACGGGGTCGCAATCATGCTGCTGTTTGGCCGGGGGTGGATATTCTCGCTGCTGCGTGACCGGAGGTCTGGTCCTAAACGGCTGTAAACAAATGGGAATGCCTCTACATGGATTTCGACAGCTGCCGTGCGCGTAGCTTCATGCTCGCACCGGCCAGCGCGATCCGGGCCGACGTAGATACGCGCTTCCACGGCCACGTCCTGCGGGTCGGCCTGAACTACACCTTCGGCGGCCCAGTGGTCGCGAAGTATTGATTGCGGCGTTATCTTCCTTCCATCCCGGCATTGGCCGGGCTTTTTTGTTGTGCAGCCGCGAAAAGGGTCGCGGTGCGCAGCGATCTGCTTGCGCCGGTGCTGTGGTTATTCGGGCGAAAGCGGTTTGCGCTGAGCCGACAACCGCTGCAATATGGCGCCGCTGGAAAAACCGGGAATTGGAGATACGATGGCTGCTCCCATCAAGTTCGGCGTCGGTCAAAGCGTCCTCCGCAAGGAGGACGACGCGCTCATTCGCGGCAAGGGCCGCTATACCGACGACCATTCGCCACAGCCGGCGTTGCACGCGCTGATGCTGCGCTCGCCGCATGCGCACGCGAAGTTCACCCTCAACGTCACCAAGGCCCGCGGGATGCCGGGCGTGGCTGCGATCCTGACCGCCGACGACGTCAGGGATCTCGGCGACCTGCCGTGCCTGTTCAACCTGGAAGTCGATCCGTTCACCGGCCCGCCCTATCCGATTCTTCCCAAGGACGAGGTGCGCCATGTCGGCGACGCCGTCGCCTTCGTAGTCGCCGACACCATCGACCAGGCCCGTGACGCGATCGAGGCGATCGACGTCAAATGGACGCCGCTTCCGTCGGTGGTCGGCGTCGTCAATGCCGTGAAGAAAGACGCGCCGCTGGTCTGGCCCGACAAGCCCGGCAATGTGCTGTTCGACGTGTCGGTCGGCGACAAGAAAGCGGCTGAGGCCGCCTTTGCCAAGGCGCATGCGATCGCAGAGATATCGATCGTCAACCCGCGCGTCATCACCAACTTCATGGAGACGCGCGCCGCGGTCGCTGAATACGATGCCAAGCGCGATCATCTGACGCTGACCATCGGCAGCCAGGGCAGCCATCGCCTGCGCGAAATCCTGTGCGGCATGGTGTTGAAGATTCCGATGGAAAAGATGCGGGTGATCTGCCCCGACGTCGGCGGCGGCTTCGGCACAAAACTGTTTCCCTATCGCGAATATGCGCTGATTTCGGTGGCGGCGCGCAAGCTGCGCAAGACCATCAAATGGACCGCCGATCGCTCCGATCACTTCATGGGCGACGCGCAGGGCCGCGACAACGTCACGACGGCTAAGATGGCGCTGGCCGAGGACGGCAAATTCCTCGGCATGGACGTCGATCTGATGGGCGACATGGGTGCCTATCTCTCGACCTTCGGGCCCTACATCCCGCATGGCGGCGCCGGCATGCTGCCCGGGCTCTACGATATCCAGGCCTTCCACTGCCGCGTCCGCACCGTGTTCACCAATACCGTGCCGGTCGACGCCTATCGCGGCGCCGGGCGCCCCGAAGCGGCCTATGTGGTCGAGCGTCTGGTCGATGCGGCCGCGCGAAAGCTCGGGATGACGCCGGATGCGATCCGGCGCAAGAACTTCATTCCGCCGAAGGCGATGCCCTACAAGACAGCGACCGGAAAGGTCTACGATTCCGGCGACTTCACCGCGCATATGAAGCGCGCGATGGAAGTCGCCAACTGGAAGGAATTTCCGAAACGCGCCAAGGCGGCGAAGAAGCAAGGTCTCGTGCGCGGCATCGGCATGTCCTGCTATGTCGAGATCTGCGGCACGATGGGCGAGGAGACCGCTAACGTCGCGCTCGATCCCAATGGCGACATCAACATCCTGATCGGCACGCAGTCGAGCGGGCAGGGCCACCAGACGGCCTATGCGCAGCTCGTCGCCGAACAGTTCGGCGTAGCTCCGGAGCGCGTTCACGTCCTGCAGGGCGATACCGACAAGATCCCTACGGGCCTCGGTACTGGCGGCTCGTCGTCGATTCCGACCGGCGGCGTCAGCGTCGAGCGCGCCACGCGCGAACTCGGCAACAAGCTGAAGGAGATCGCGGCCGAAGCGCTGGAGACCAGTGCCGGCGACCTCGAGATCAGCAATGGTGTCGTGCGCATCGCCGGCACCGATCGCTCGATCAGCTTCGCCGACCTCGCGAAACGGCCAGGCGTCGATCCGTCAAAACTGAATGCGAGCGCGACGTTTGCGCAGGCCGACGGCACCTACCCGAACGGCACGCATCTCGCCGAAGTCGAGATCGATCCCGCCACCGGCATCATCAAAATCGTCAACTATGTCATCGTCGACGATTTCGGGGTCACGCTCAATCCGTTGCTGCTCGCCGGCCAGGTGCATGGCGGGGCGATGCAGGGCATCGGTCAGGCCTTGATGGAACACGCGGTCTATAGCGCAACCGACGGCCAGCTCGTCACCGGCACTTTCATGGATTATGCGGTGCCGCGCGCGTCCGACGGCCCGTCATTCCATTTCGAAACGCACAACGTGCCGTGCACGACCAATCCGCTCGGCGTCAAGGGTGCGGGCGAGGCGGGCGCGATCGGCTCATGCCCCGCGGTGGTCAATGCGATCATCGAGGGGTTGTGGCGCGAGTACAAGATCGACCACATCGATATGCCGGCCACCGCCGAACGGGTCTGGATCGCGATCCGCGAGGCGCAGAAACGGCATAACCTCTGATATTTTGTCGCATGCGGAATGATGCGCCGAACGCGGTGTTTGCAAACAGCCAGCCTGCACCATCTTGGGGCCGGAACAAACCCGAATTGAAGGGAATTTGCCAATGAAGCGGATCGTCATCGTCGCAGCCGTGCTTGCATTCAGTGCCGGTGCGGTCGTTGCACAGCAGGACCAGCTCAAGCGGACCCAGGCCATGATGAAAGACAATGGCAAAAACGCAGGCGCGTTGTCGGCGATGGTCAAAGGCGAAAAGCCTTACGACCAGTCGACTGTCAATGCCGCGCTGGCCCAGTTTGATGACACCGCCAAGAACCTTCCGACGCTGTTCCCTGAGAGCATGAAAGGTGTCAAGTTCGAGGGTGATTACGACCCCTCGCCGAAAATCTGGGCAGACAAGGCCGGCTTCGAGTCCCAAATTAAGAGCTTCGCCAAGGTCGTCGCCGATGCGAAGGGCAAGGTCAAGAATCTCGAGACGCTCAAGGCGGAAATGCCCGTCATCGGCAAGCAGTGCAGTGGCTGCCACGAGACATACCGGATCAAGAAGGGCTGATCGCATTCTAGCTTTGAGCATGATCTCCGCGCAAACGCGTTCCGCGTTTGTCGCGAAGGAAAACCGCTACACACTTTTCCGGATCATGCTGTGGCCTCAGAAAAGGGCGGACGCCGCGAAGCGTCCGCCCTTTTGTGTTAGCGTTTCTTGTTTGCTCGCGTTCGAACCTACCTACTTCGTCACCAAATTCACTTGGTGACTTGATTTATTTGGTTACCTGGCCGCGGATTTCGCCGCCCGGATTGGCTGCGGTGTGGATGTTGATGTAGTACCTGCCTGCCACGAGATCGGCGGCCTGCGCATCGGTCAACGTCGCGCTGCCCTCGACCGGGCTCGACGTCGCATTGGGAATGGCGACAGCGACGCCGGCATTTTTGCCAGCTTCTGCGGGCCCGTGGAAATGCGCAGCGGTGGCAGGGCCGGACAGGCCGGAATAGCTCAGCTTCCAGCTCAGCTTCTTGCTGGCGGGATCGTAGTCGATGTCGGCGGCACCCTTGGCCGCGCTGGTGCTGGGCGGCACCTGGGACTTGCCGTCGAGTGTCGCCTTCATCTTGTCGGCAGACGCGGGTCCGGAAAAAGCAATCGCTGCCCCCAACGCAAGCGTGACAAGCATGGTCTTGTTCGACATGGTGTTTCTCCCTGTGGACGTCAAAACGGTGATGTCAGCCTCAAAACAACGCCTTTGCGAATTTATTCCCGAAACGCAGACAAAGGCTCGAAATTTCGCAGACGCCTATGGCGCAAAGTGCGTCCATACTGGTTGTTGAGTTTAGGACTCCCTGACAACGGATCAGTGAATGCTGCGACGAATTCTCCTTGGCTTGATTTTGGCTGGCGTCGCCGGCGCCGGTGTTTTCTGGTGGCTCACGATCCCGGCGGTCGTTGCTCCAGCTTCGCTTCCTCCCCGCACGCCGAACCTTGCCAACGGCGTTGCAACGTTCAATGCCGGAGGCTGTTCCTCCTGCCATGCCGTTCCCAACCAACCCGATCGGCTGCAACTGGGCGGCGGGCTCGCAATGCCGTCTCCGTTTGGGACGTTCTACGTTCCCAACATCTCGTCAGATCCCACTTACGGTATTGGCCGGTGGAGCGAAGCGGATTTCGTGACGGCGGTGCTCAAGGGGACGTCGCCGGACGGCGTGCATTACTTTCCGGCCTTTCCATATACGTCCTACCAGAACGCTACCGTCGACGACGTGCGCGATCTATTTGCCTACCTGAAGACGCTTCCAGCGGTGACCGGCAAGACGCGCGATCACGACGTGCCGTTTCCATTCAACATCCGCCGCAACATCGGTGTCTGGAAATGGTTGTTCATGAACGGAAAGCCTCACATAGCAGACGCCGCACATTCGGCGTCGTGGAATCGCGGGACTTACCTCGTCAACGGTATGGGCCATTGCGCCGAGTGTCACAGCCCGCGCAATTTCCTCGGCGGCATCGTCGAAGCGCAACGCTTCGCAGGCGGGCCTAATCCGGAAGGAGAGGGCTGGGTACCCAACATCACCCAGAAAAGATTGGAGGAGTGGAGCGCGAAGGATATCGCCTACTTCCTCGAAACGGGGCAAACGCCGGATGGCGACAGCGCCGGCGGATCGATGGTGCGCGTGATCAAGAACACCTCGCAATTGCCGCCAGAAGATCGCGATGCCATCGCGGAGTATGTCAAGTCGCTACCGCCGGTCGAAGGACCGCCGCGGCCGAAGAAGGAAGCAGAAAAGTCATGACGGAAATAGGTTCGCGCGCCGTCAGGGCGTAATGGCCGCGGTGATCGGTTGTCGCGGTTCCGGCAAGGAAGGCACGATCGTCAACGGCGGCTTGCGCGGCGCGGGCGTGGCGTTTTTGGTCCGTTTCAAATCCGTGGCACGTTTGGCCGACGCAATGTCGCCGAACGATTGATCGAAATCGCCGGTCCGGTACAGCACCACGCCGCGATCGAAATAGGCGGTTGCGAAGCGCGGATAATATTGAACGCCCAGATTGTACGTGGCAAACGCCGGAACAGGCTCGAAGCGGCCGATGGGGGCGGCGCCCGATTCCTTGGCTGCGGGTACTGCGGAGGCGAGCGCGACCGCTCCGCCGGTTAAAACCTCTCCCCCGCGTTGGATGCGCAGTTCGTCCTGCGCCGGAGCGTCGGGCTGCACGGCCGCAACTTGCTGCGCGCCGCGGCTGTCCTCCGGCATTTCTGCGGCACCCGGTGGTTTTGAAAACAATCCGAACACGGTGTAGCCGCCGACCAGCACCGCGGAAATGATCGTTGCCGCCATCGTATTGGAGGCGACCTTTCGTACGGTCTCGTAAGTCTGGATCGCCTTCGTGGCAGGCGGCTGCAGCGCAATGGCGAGCAGTTGATCGTAGGTCGCGCGCTGCTCGTTGTCGGTCAGGATGTCATAGGCGCGCATGAGTTCCCTGAACCTCAGCGCGGCCTCGGGATTGTCGGGATTGATATCGGGATGAGTCGCCTTCGCGGCCTTGCGGAATGCCTTCCGCAATTCCTCGGCGTCGTCACTCGGAAGCGCTCCGAGCAAATCGTACAGCGTCCCCATGGTGGTACTCGCGACCGTTTCCCCCTCGGACCGTCCCCGCCGCGGAACTTCCGATTGACGACGCGCTAGATAATCAAAAATATCAAGGCGGTAGGATGATCCCCTTATGGCAAAAGCATGCCATGGTTAACGTCGTTAACCATGCGCTGCGGTTGGGGCGCTCAATTGGCGTGGCAGGGGGTAGGGCTGGCAGCCCCTCCATCACAGGCGGGCCAATCGGCCGCGCCAGGGACGCAGCCTTAAGCGTGCCTAGCCCGTGCCGAACGCCTTGAAGGTGATGATGGTGTGGGTGTCCTGGATCCCTGGAATCACCTGCACCTTCTCGTTGACGAAATGGCCGATGTCGGTGTCCTTATCGACGTAGAACTTGACCAGCAGATCGTAGTCACCGGCAGTGGAATAGATCTCCGAGGCGATCTCGGCCTCCGCGAGCGCATTGGCGACGGCATAGGATTGGCCGAGTTTGCATTTGAACTGGACAAAGAAGGGAACCATCGCTGTCGTCTCCGAATTGGTTGGTCCCAATAGGCCAAAAACCGCTGATAATGGCAAGCCAGCTTGCTGCCCATGCCATGGCGCGGTAGGAGATTCCATGGCCTTCAACCCACGACTTGCACGAGGCTTGCGATGACGGCGCCAATCGCGCTGACCATCGCCGGCTCCGATTCCTCTGGCGGTGCCGGTATCCAGGCCGACCTGAAGACGTTTGCCGCGCTCGGTGTCTACGGCGCCTCCGTGATTACGGCGCTGACTGCACAGAATACCGAAGGCGTCAGCGGCATCCATCAGGTGCCGGCGGAGTTCGTGACCGCGCAGATCGATGCGGTGTTTTCCGATCTCGACGTCGGAGCGGTCAAGATCGGCATGGTGGCGCAGCCATCGGTTATCGACGCCATCGTCGCCGGCCTCAAGCGCTGGTCGCCGAAGCACGTCGTGCTCGATCCTGTGATGGTCGCAACCTCCGGCGACCGGCTGCTGGCTGCGGAGGCGGTCGAGGCGCTCAGGACAAAACTCATTCCGCTTGCTTCGGTCATTACGCCCAATTTGCCTGAGGCCGCCGCGCTGCTCGACGAACCGGTGGCTGCGGGTGAGGCCGCCGTCGAAAGCCAGGGCAGGCGATTGCTGGCCATGGGGTGCAAGGCGGTGCTGATCAAGGGCGGCCACGGGGAGGGCGCCGAGTGCGTCGACTATCTGATCGGCACGAGCGGCACCATCGCGCTGGCCGCGCCGCGCATTGCGACGAAAAACACCCATGGCACCGGCTGCTCATTGTCCTCGGCGATCGCGGCGGAGCTCGCGAAGGGCGAGGGCATGGAAACCGCCGTGCGTAACGCCAAGGCGTGGGTCAGCGCTGCGATTGCGGAGGCAGATAGCTTCAGCGTCGGCCACGGTCACGGCCCGATCCACCATTTTCATAAGTTTTACTAGCTGAACTGTCGTCCTTGCGAACCAGGGACCCCGAGCGTGAGCGCAATCGCGCCCATCGCGCCGCGGCTTATCAATTGAAGCAAGCGGCTCGTTATCTTCTCCAACAATGAGCATCGGTGGTTATCGGTCCCTGCGTTCGCAGGGATGACATTGAGTTGTCGCCGCCGCCGTGTCGCTTGCCTGTCGCATCACGCTGCTATCCGCGAGAGCCAAGGGCGCGGTATTGATTCTCGTGAGGCTATAGGTCGCGTGATCAGTCATCGCCCTGTCACAGAAATCTGGTAGGTGCACAGATATGGGCAGTGACTCCTTGAGTGAAGAGAGCCCCGAACGGCGCTTTCGTACTTTGTTCATCTCCGACGTCCATCTCGGAGCCCGCGGCTCGCAAGCCGACCGTTTGCTGGACTTCCTCAAAAGCCACGACGCCGACACCATCTATCTCGTCGGCGATATCGTCGATGGCTGGGCGCTGAAGTCGAGCTGGTACTGGCCGCAATCGCACAACGACTTCGTGCAGAAGATGCTGCGCAAGGCGCGCAAGGGCGCCAAGGTCATCTACGTGCCGGGCAATCACGACGAGTTCCTGCGCAACTACTACGGCACGCATTTCGGCGGCATCGACGTGGTGGAAAACACCATCCACACCGGCGTCGACGGCAAGCGCTATCTCATCATCCACGGCGACATCTTCGATCTCGTGGTGCAGAACGCGCGTTGGCTCGCCCATCTCGGCGACAAGGCCTACGACTTCGCCATTCAGATGAATCGCCTCGTCAACTTCTTCCGCCGCATGTTCGGCGTGCCCTATTGGTCGCTGTCGCAATGGGCGAAGCTGAAGGTCAAGAACGCCGTGAACTACATTGGCGCGTTTGAACAGACGCTGGCCGGCGAGGCGCGACGCCATGGCGCCGATGGCGTGATCTGCGGCCACATCCACTACGCCACCATCCGCGACGAGCACGGTATCCGCTACATGAATTGCGGCGACTGGGTGGAAAGCTGCACCGCGCTCGCCGAGCACGAGGACGGCCGGTTCGAGATCATCACCTGGACCGATCCGCAGCGAAGGGCGGCGCCCGTTCCCCGCGTCGCGGCGCGCGCGGCATGACGCATATCCTGGTCGCGACCGATGCGTGGCATCCCCAGGTCAACGGGGTGGTACGCACGCTGACCGCGCTGGCGGAGGCGGCCAGGGGGCTTGGCGTCGAGATGAGTTTCCTGACGCCGCAATCGTTTCGCACCTTTGCGATGCCGAGCTATCCCGACCTGCGGCTGGCTCTGCCGCTTCCCGGCAAGATCGCGCAACTGATCGAAGCGGCAAAGCCCGACAGCATTCATATCGCGACCGAAGGGCCGATCGGGCTGTTGGTCCGGCGCTATTGCCGCAAGCGCGGCTTGCCGTTCACCACGAGCTTTCACACCCGGTTTCCGGAATATGTCTCGGCGCGCTCGCCAATTCCGGAATCCTGGGTTTGGTGGGCGCTGCGTGCCTTCCACCGGCCGAGCCGGGCAGTGATGGCGGCGACGCCGGCGCTGGCGGCTGAGCTGCGCCTGCGCGGCTTTCGCAACGTGGTGCTGTGGTCGCGCGGCGTCGATACCTCGCTGTTCCATCCGCGCAGCGCCGATCTCTGCCTTCCGACGCCGGTATATCTCAGTGTCGGCCGCCTCGCGGTCGAGAAGAATCTCGAGGCCTTCCTCGATCTCGATCTGCCCGGCACCAAGCTCGTGGTTGGCGACGGGCCGGCCCGGATGGCGCTGGAACGGAAATATCCCGACGCCATGTTCCTCGGCGCGCGGCATGGCGAGGAACTGGCCGAAATCTATGCGGCGGCCGATATTTTCGTCTTTCCCAGCAAGACCGACACGTTTGGCTTGGTGCTGCTGGAAGCGCTGGCCAGCGGCTTGCCGGTCGCGGCTTTTCCGGTCACCGGTCCCCGCGACGTGATCGGCTCGGCGCCGGTTGGCGTGCTGAACGAGGATTTGCGCACGGCCTGCCTGGAGGCGCTGCAGATTTCGCGAGAAGAATGCGTGGAATTTGCCGCCGCCCATACCTGGCAGGCCTCGGCACGGGTTTTTATCGACCATGCCCTCAACCTTGGTCCCCTGCAGCCGGAAGGCGAGCTGCTCGAATTTGCGGCCAAGGACCCGCATTTCGCCGCCTAGAGCCATTTCGGTTCTGATTGAATCAGAACCGGGCTCTAGGTTTTTGTTTTGACGCGTTTTCTTCACGCGAACCGGCGCCCACTTCGCTGGAAAACGCTCTAATATCACCTGAATCTGTATTGCCCGCCGGTCCGCTTGCGCGATACAAAGTGCGCATGACGGAAAAAGCCTCAACGGCACCGGTCGGTGCTGCAGATATCGACGCGGCGGCGCGAGTAGTCGGCCCGTTTGCGGTGCGGACGCCGCTGTTGTCGTTCCCCGTTCTCAACGAGCGCGTCGGGACCAGGGTCTTTCTGAAGCCCGAAATGCTGCAGCGGACCGGATCGTTCAAGTTCCGCGGCGCCTTCAACAAGCTGGCCTCGATCCCGCAGGACAAGCGCGGCGGCGGGGTGGTCGCATTCTCTTCCGGCAACCACGCCCAGGGCGTGGCGGCGGCGGCGCAGATCCTCAACATGCAGGCCACCATCGTGATGCCGGCAGACTCTCCGGTCACCAAGCGCGAGCGCACCAAGGGCTATGGCGCGGAGGTGGTGCTCTACGACCGCGACAAGGAGGACCGCGAAGCGATCGCCAACGGTATCGCCGGCAAACGCGGTGCGACGCTGGTCCGGCCGTATGACGATCCCTTCGTCATTGCAGGGCAGGGCACTGCGGGCCGTGAAATCGCCGAGGACATGACAGCGCTCGGGCTCGTGCCAGATATCGTGGTAGCGCCGGCCTCCGGCGGCGGGCTGATCGCCGGCGTTGCGACGGCCGTGAAGGCAAAATTTCCGCAAGCGCAGGTCATCGTCGCCGAGCCCAAGGACTATGACGATCACGGCCTCTCGCTCCGCGCCGGCCATCGCGAGGCGCATCACGCCGCCGGCCGCACCATCTGCGACGCGCTGATGGCGGCGATGCCTGGCGAACTCACCTTCTCGATCAACAGCAAGCTGCTCGCAAATGGCGTGACCGCATCCGACGAGGAGGTCGGCGCGGCGGTGGCCTATGCCTATCGTGAATTGAAGCTGGTGGTCGAGCCCGGCGGCGCCGTCGGCCTCGCGGCACTGTTGACCGGCCGCATCGATGCCAGGGGAAAGAACGTCGTCATCGTGCTTTCCGGCGGCAATGTCGACGCCGACCTGTTCGCCAAACTGGTCGCCTGATCATCACATCTTAAACGGAAGCGGGCAGAGCATGTGATCTGCCCGCTTTTTTGTTGTCCTGAGCTCCTTATTCAGCGCCTGAAGCCGCCGCCGCCGAATGACCCGCCGAACGAGCTGCGGGACGGGCTTGAGGCGAAGCGCTGGCTGAAACCTCCTCCGCCGCCCATGCCGCCGCTGAACCGACGCGGCGCTGTGGTCATCATGGGCTTGGTCATCATGGGCCTGGTCGTGATGGGTTTGGTGACCCGTATCGGATTGTTATGAATCCTGGGCGGCAAGGTCGTGACCTTGCCGACCTTGCTGCTGTTGTTGCCGGCATTGACAGGCACCGGGTTGATCTTGCCGGGCAGGGTCGTGGCCTTTCCGCCAATGCCATTACTGTTGCCAGTGAGCTTGCCAGGCAGGGTCGTGACCTTGCCCATCTTGCCGTTGTTGATGCCGCCATTGATCGGGTTATTCGTTGCCGTGCCCTTGGCAGGCAGCGTGATGATCTTGGAAGGCGCCGGCATGTGGGCCTGGGCACCAAGGTTGTGCTTGGAGATGCCGAGGATGGGTGAATTGCCGATGTTCGCCGGTTTGAAGTTCGGCGACTGCTTCGCCAGATGCGTGAACTGCATCAGGGGCACGGCCTTCGGCGCGACCTGCAGCTTCAACGCGGACTTGGCGTAGGGGCTGTTGGAATAGTTGTCATGGAACGTCTTGTAGGCGAACGGCGAGTTGGCGACCACCGCTTTGTGCCACGCCGTTGCCATCCGCAGATTGCCGAGCAGCATGCGGATGTGGTCGCATAGCGGGTCATGCGGGTAAAGGCGGATGAATTCCTCATAGTACTCGGGCGAGCCTTCCGACAGCACGTAGTCGTAAGCCTGGCGCACCGAACGCGACGGCAGATTCGACGCGGCCTGGACGATCGGGCGGCGATCCGGCGCGCGGCCTGCGGCGACCGCGGTATCGCCGAAGAAATAGAAGTCGGAGGTCAGCGATGAGCTTTCCCACGGTGTCTGCTTTCCGGAGGTGGTGTTGTTCACTTCGAGCCGGACGCGCTTGAACAATTGCTCGATCGGCAGGTTCGGCTCGCGTGCGACATTCAGGAAAGCTGACGTATACGGGCTGTGGTTGCCGTCGCCGTCCTGCGCTTCCATGCCCGGCGCGGTCGAGTAGCCGACGATCGAGCCGCGGGGCGCATCGACGATCGCCAAGCCCCGCCCGGCGTCGTTGATCTCGGGGAACGGATTGTTGCGGCAGGCGTCGAGCACCACGATGCGCATCCGGCTCGGGATCGATTCCAGCGTGCCCATCACATCGACCAGCCGGACCGAATTGCCGTCAAGATCGGACGGCGAAGCGATCTTCGCATCGACCGGAAGCAGATAGTTCTCACCCGCCACCTGCACGCCGTGACCGGCATAATAGATCATGGCGACGGTGCCGGGGCCGCGCTCGGCGACCCTGGCGGAGAAGTCCTGTACGACCTTGACCATGTCGCTGCGCGTCAGGTCGGTGGCCTGGGTGACCTCGAAGCCGGCAGAGTTCAAAAGCTGCGCCATCGATTGCGCGTCGTTGCCGGGATTGGCGAGCTTTGGCGCGATCTGGTAATTCGAATTGCCGATCACCAGCGCGACGCGCTGGTCCGCCGGCGGCGTTTGCATGCCGTTGCGGATGTCGACGTTCGGGGCTTCGGCCAACGCTGCACCGGCGAAGCCGAGCAGGCCTGCCAGCAGGCCGGCACCCAATAGCGATGACTTAAAACGGGACATGGCTGCCTCCTCAGGCGCGACCTCGTTGCGAGATTTGCTGCTGGGGACGCTAAGCCGGGCGCGGGCTGTCGTACGTGACCGCGATCACGGTTGCAGCGCGCGGCGCTTCCACGCTTGCCGCCGCGCGATACCGCTGACAATCTCGGGTTGCTGAACGGTCGAAGGAACCCAAAATGGGCTTCGGGCTAAAGACCACCACAGGAATCATCGCGGGCGTGCTGGTCACGGCGGCGCTGGCTCAGGCGAGCAAGGTGTTCGCGCCGCTTGCGGCGGCATTGTTCATCATTGCGATTGTGTGGCCGATCCAGAAGCAGTTGCAGTCCTGGATGCCAAAACTTGCCGCGCTGGCGATCACCATCGTCGCCACCGTGGCAATCTGCCTCGGCTTCGCCTCGCTCGCAGCCTGGGGATTTGGTCGGGTAGGGCAATCACTGCTCGCCGACCTGGCGCGCTACCAGGCCCTTTATGCAGCGACCGTCAATTGGCTGGACGGCCACGGCGTCTCGGTTGCGGGGTTGTGGGCTGAACATTTCAACGTAAGCTGGCTGCTGCGCGCCACGCAATATGTCACCGGACGGGTGAACACGACGCTCAGCTTCTGGGTGATTGCGCTGGTTTACGTCATGCTCGGGCTTCTCGAAGTCGAACACATCAGGCGAAACATCGAACGGCTGGATAACCGTACCGCAGCACGCGTGCTGCTCGACGGCGGCGAGGCGACCGCGGCGAAATTCCGAAAGTACCTTTTGGTGCGGACGCAGATGAGCGCGGTCACAGGCCTGCTGGTCGGCAGCTTCGCCTGGATTACCGGGCTGCCATTCGCGTTCGAATGGGGCGTGATCGCGTTCGTGCTGAACTATATCCCGTTCATCGGCCCGTTCGTTGCGACACTGTTTCCAACCCTGTTGGCGATGACGCAGTTCGAGACCTGGCCGGCGGTGCTCGGCGTATTCGTGTGCCTGAACATCATTCAATTCGCGGTCGGCAGCTACATCGAGCCGCGGGTGGCCGGCAGCCTGTTGTCGATCTCGCCAGTGGTGGTGCTATTTGCAATCTTCTTCTGGACGTTCCTGTGGGGCCTGTTCGGGACCTTCATCGGCGTACCCATCACGCTTGCCATACTCACCTTCTGTGCCCAGCATCCGTCGAGCCGCTGGATTGCCGATCTGCTCGGCGGACCGGAGCCGGAGAAACCCGGCAAGCTCTAGTCTTGCTGTGTCATAAGCCCCTCATGGTGAGGAGCGCGAAGCGCGTCTCGAACCATGAGGCCCTGTCTGTGGCCTACATCCTTCGAGACGCCCGCTCTGCCGGCTCCTCAGGATGAGGGGTTGAGAAAGTTAGTCGTCGATGTCGCCCTCGATCTCTACCCGCTCGGGCGGCAACAGGCCCAGCCGGCCATCCTGGCCGGCCGTCAGTGAATGAATGTAGAAGTACGTCGCTGCAGCGTCGGTCGCACCCATCACGGGCGAGGGAGCGGAGATGATTTTTAACCCGCCGCATGCGCCGATCCAGTCGATATGACGGTGGCCATGCATCACGACGGCGCGATCTCCCAGCGCTTCCAATCTGCGGACGAACCAACTGCCGTTTATCAGCGCCGTTCCGATGCGCTCGGAAAATGCTTTTACCGGCATGGGATATTCCGCCAGGTGGTGGTGCAATGCGACGATCCAGCGCGCCCGCGGAAAACATCCGATCGCTGCCTCGAGGCGATGCGCCTGTTCGACGGATACCAGTCCAAGCGCGTTGGTGAAGGAAAAATGGGTCTTTGCATTCGAGTTCAGGATCGCGATTCCGAGGCCATCTTCCGGTTCCGGCGGCAGGATCATCGGAAACTGGTCGTCGAACAGGCTGCGCAGCGCGGCGACACGGCGCAAACCTCCAAACTCAGCAACGGCCACGATCGCGTCGCGGTAGAGCGCCAGCGCCTGTTGCAGCGTAGCGGCCGGTCTTCCCTTGGCATCGACGACGTGTACCCGTTCGCCTTGCACGGCCGCCATCGCCGACAGCGTCCGGATTTGCCGCAGCCGCTTGCCGGTGCTGAACGGCAGGTCGAGCCGGGCCGGATTGGCGCGGTCGACGATGTTGACGTCGTGATTGCCCGGCAACAGGATCGTGCGCGCGGCAAGCTCCGGGTGGCGCGCCAGCGCTTCGAGGACTAATGCCCATTCGCTGGCGCGACCGGCGTCGGTCATGTCGCCCGTGACCAGAACGTGATCGAGCGGATTGCTGGCATGGATGGCGGCCAGCCGCGCGAAGATTCGATTGAGCCGGCCATTGCCGCGCGGGCCAGCCCGTCCGCTTTCGATGCGAAAACCATATTGCTCGGCGATCACATGAAGATCCGACAGATGCGCAACGCGCCAGATCCGGCCTTCGGACGGGGCGGCATCGAACATGGCAAGATCGTGCGGTTGAGGCATGCTGGCATCGGCAAAACCCCAAACCAGCGATGCGATCGCCAGATAGCCTGCCATCAGTACAACAGCATTCGCAAGCGTGGGCATGGCGAGCCGATGCAGCAAGAGCAGATCGCTCCAGTTACCAGCCCAACGCGAGGCAGGCCAGGCGAGTATCGCGATCACCGCCGCGCATGCGGACAACATGATACCGGCGCCAACCGAATTGGCGCTGCGCAAGCGCGCCCGGCCGGCAGGAGTGAAGTTTTTTCCTACGATCAGTTCCGTCAGATGACGCAAGGCTTCGCGCGAAAACGCATAGCCCGGCTGCACCGCGAGTGCATTGAGCGACCAGAAATTGATCTCGGCGATCCGAAGCAGCGGGCGCCATCCGATCCATCCCACCGCGACGATCGCGGCCAGCAACAGCGCGGTGCCGATTTCGGTCAGCTCTGCAAGCTGTTCCGACAAGGTGGAAAACCAGGCCGAAGCCAGCAACGGCGCCAGACCGAGCAGCACCGACGGCAACAACAGCAAGACCGTCCAGGCGAACAAGAGCTTCGGCAAACTGATTTCGACCAGCAGGCTTCCGGCGATTGCCAGCAGCGACCGCTGTCCCGGACTGGCGGCATCATCCTCAATATCGCCGTTCCGCGGATCGACCAGCATATTCTCTGCGGCTTTGGTGGCGTGTCGCTCGGAGATCGGCTTCGTCATTGCTCAATACCGCATCCTGCCGCTCGCGCCGTCTTCGGCTAAACGCCCCAGGGGAGGCCCATCAGGTACCACGCGACAAAAAGAAGTGTCCAAAGCGCGGCCATCCAGAGCACATAGGGCAGCATCAGCGCGATGACGGTGCCGACGCCTGCCTTGCGGTCGTACTTCTGGGCAAAGCCGACAACGAGCGCGAAGTAAGGATTGAGCGGAGTGATCGAGTTCATCGGCCCGTCTCCGACCCGGTATGCAGCCAGCACCGCCGCCGGATCGACGGCCAACTGCACGAACAGCGGGACGAACACCGGCGCAAAGATCGCCCATGTGGCGATAGCCGGCGTGAAGACCAGATCGAGTATGGCAACCACCGCAATGAGTCCCAGCAACAGCCATAGCGGGCCGATGCTCGCGTCCTTCAGGGTATCGGCCATCTTGACCGCGAGCAGCGTCGGAATGTTGCTGTAGGTGAAGTAATCCACGAACTGGCTGATGACCAGGAACAGCAAGATCGTGCCGCCCATTCCGGAGACCGCCTTGGTCATAGCATCGACGACGTCGGTAGCGTGCCTGATTGTTCCTGCGCCGATGCCATAGGCGATGCCGGTCACCAGGAACAAGATCATGACGAGGCCGATCAGCCCGTTCATGAAGGGTGAATTGCCGACCAGCGCTCCGGTCGCGGGATCGCGGAGAGGGGCCCATGGCGGCAGCGCCAGCAGGCAGAAGACGAGCGTGACGGCCAGTAGTCCTGCGGCGGCATACCTCAAGCCGCGCGTCTCTCGTGCGGAGAGTTGTCCGCCCTCGTGCGGGGGCAGCATTGCGCTGGCCTGATCCTCGCGATACGCGCCAAGGCGCGGTTCGATGATCCGCTCCGTGATCAGGGCAATCACGATCGTCAATACGACGACAGACACAATCGAAAACCATAAATTGGCGGTCACTTCGATCGAGAGTGACGGGTTGACGATGTGAATGGCGTCGTTGGTCAGTTCGGTGAGGACGGCATCGAGCGGTTTGATCAGCATGTTCACGCTGAAGGCGCTGGCCACGCCTGCGAAGCCGAGCGCCAGACCCGCCAGCGGATGCCGGCCGACGCTCATCAGCGCCGTGCCGGCCAGCGGGATCAGCACGAGGTAACCCGCATCGGAGGCCACGCTCGAGAGGATCCCGACGAAGGCAAGAATGTAGGAAAGCGTCCAGCGCGGTGAGGCGGCGACGAGCTTGCGGATGCAGGCGTTGACCAGGCCCGATTCCTCGGCGACGCCGACGCCGATCATGGCGACGATCAGCAGTCCGACCGCGCTGAAGCCCATGAAATTGGGCACCAGCCGCGTATAGATGTGCCTGATACCTTCCGTCGTCAGCAGGCTGTTGGCGCGGGCTGTCACGGTCTCCGTGCCGTGGGTCGCCGGATTGATGATTTGGTAGGAAATCGACGCGTCGAGCAAATAGAGCAGGTGCGATGCGATCACCGCAATGGCGATCAGAATCAGGAAGATCAGAACCGGGTGGGGAACGCTGTTGCCGATCCGCTCGATCGCGTCGAGCATGGCCGGCGTGGTTGCCCTGGCCGTCTCAGTGCTTGCTTCGCTTGCGCGGCGCATGAAAGCCGTCCTTACCGAGCGCCTCCTTCGAAGGCGCTCGGCATGGTTTTGACCGTATCACAACCTGCGAGCGAGCGGATCACGGTTCGCTGATCGCTCTCACCAAACCATGACAGCGCTCGGTCAAATTGGTCGCTAATTTGCGGAGGTTTTTCCATGCGATGCCATCGGCGTTCTCGTGATCTTTCACAAAGTTGTGTAGCGGAACACACCCGACGCAAACGTACTTTAAGGTTGTGTGATTGACTCGATGCACTTTCGAGCGTTACGGTGCGTGGAAGTCAAACGAAGCTGAGACGGTCAACGCAGACCGTCTATCAGCATGTAACTCGTGTTGCCGAACGGCTTGATCATCTGCGCGCAGCATGTCGGGCCGGATGGAGGAGTCCGATGGACTCACCTTCGATTTCGGAACTTATAGAGCGCCCTTACATCTCGACAGGACACCTGCCAGAACCCGAGCTGGTGCAAGAGTTGGTGTCGGACGCGCACCGGCGCTTCAAGTCGAACGGAGACGGACAGAATTCACAGGTCTATCCGGCCCTTGCCAGGGTTCCCCGCGAACTGTTCGGGATTTGCGTTGCCGGCACCAGCGGACGCATCTACGAGGCGGGAGACACCGGCTACGAATTCTCGATCATGAGCGTATCGAAGCCGTTCGTGTTCGCGCTTGTTTGCGAGACGATCGGCCCGGAAGAGGCGCGCAGAAGACTTGGGGCGAACGCCACCGGATTGCCCTTCAATTCTCTCGCGGCCATCGAGCAGGGCGGTGGCCGCACCAACCCGATGGTCAACGCGGGCGCGATCGCGACCACCAGCCTCGTGCCGGGCCTGACGGCTGAAGGCCAATGGCAATTCATTCATGACGGGTTGTCGCGGTTTGCGGGGCGCAAGCTCACGCTCAATGAAGAGGTGTACGCCTCGGCGTCGCAAACCAACTATCGCAATCGCAGTATCGCCCGGCTGCTGCAGAGCTACGACCGCATCTATTGCGACGCCAAGCAGGCGACCGATCTCTATACCAAGCAGTGCTCGCTGAATGTGAGTGCGCGGGATCTGGCGGTCATGGGCGCGACGCTGGCGGACGGCGGCGTCAATCCGGTTACCCGGCAGCGCGTAGTGGATGCTGCGGTCTGCCACTACGCGCTCACCGTGATGATTACCGCTGGCCTATACGAGACCTCGGGCGACTGGCTCTACGACATCGGCCTGCCGGGCAAGAGTGGGATCGGCGGCGGCATCGTCGCGGTCTCTCCCGGGAAAGGCGGCTTCGGTACATTCGCGCCGCCGCTCGACGCGGCCGGCAACAGCGTGAAGGGGCAACTCGCGGCAAAATTCCTGTCGCAGCGGCTGGGAATGGATCTGTTCGTATCGCAACCGGAAAACTGAAGCAGATGCAAAGAGTGGCTCGATCGAGCCGATAGCTCGATCAATCCGGAACCGAGCCGCTCGGGAGGACACCATGGCGACGCACTCGATGTCGATCGGAGCAATCCGGGAAGAGGCGCGGGAATCATGGGTACCGATGATCGCCATCGCGCTCGGCCAGATGATCATGTCCTACAACGTCGCCTCGCTACCGGTGGCGCTCGGCGGGATGGTGAAGAGTTTTGGCGTCCCGCCGACGACGGTTGCGACCGGTATCGTGGCCTATTCCATGCTGGTGGCCGGCTTCGTGATGCTTGGCGCAAAACTCGCGCAGCGGTTCGGCGCGCTGCAGGTGTTTCGCTTCGCCGTCATCCTGTTCTGCGCGTCGCAGATATTGATGACATTCAGTCCCACGGCGACGTTGATGATCACAGCGCAAGCGCTTTGCGGCGCGGCCGGCGCCGTGATCGTGCCGTCGCTGGTGGCGCTGATTGCCGAGAATTACACGGGACGGCAGCAGGCGACGGCGGTGGGCGCACTCGGCTCCGCGCGCGCGGCGGCCGGCGTGCTGGCGTTCATCATCGGCGGCGTGCTCGGCACCTATATCGGCTGGCGGCCTGCATTCGGTATCCTGATCGCGGTTTCTGCGATTGTTTTCCTGTTGAGTTTCCGTCTCAAGCGAGACTATGGCCGCCCGGATGTGCATATCGATCTCTTCGGCGTGGTCCTGGCGGCATCGGCGATCGTTCTCATCAGTTTCGGCTTCAACAACCTGAACGGATGGGGGCTGGCGCTGGCCACCGCCAATGCGCCGTTCGATCTGCTTGGCCTTTCGCCGGCGCCGATCATGATCGTTCTCGGCGTCGTGCTCGGGCAGGCATTCCTGATGTGGACGCATCGGCGTCAGGCCGCCGGGAAGACCCCGCTATTGGCGCTCGAGGTGATCGACTCGCCGGAAGAGCGTTGCGCGGTCTATGCGCTGTTTGCCGTGGTCGCGCTGGAGGCGGCGCTTAATTTCTCGGTGCCGCTGTACATTCAGATCGTGCAGGGCCGCTCGCCGCTTGCGACTGCGATCGCGATGATGCCGTTCAATCTGACCGTGTTCTTCACGGCGATGCTGATCGTCAATGTCTACGACCGGCTGACGCCGCGGCAGATCGGCCGCTACGGCTTCCTGCTGTGTACGGTTGGCCTGGTGTGGCTGGCCGTTGTCGTGCGCAACGACTGGAGCGAGATTCCTGTGCTGATCGGCCTGGTTCTGTTCGGGATCGGGCAGGGCTCGCTGGTGACGCTGTTGTTCAACGTGCTGGTCACCGCCTCGCCCAAGGAACTCGCAGGCGACGTCGGGTCGCTGCGCGGCACCACGCAAAATCTTGCCGCTGCGGTTGGAACGGCGGTGGCGGGTGCGCTTCTGGTCGGTCTGTTGAGTGCGATCGCGCTCAGCAGTATCGCGGCCAGCCCCGAACTGCCGAAGGAGATCCAGAGCCAGGTCGATCTCGACAACATCACTTTCGTCAGCAACGACCGGCTGCGGAGCGTGATGGAAAGCACGACCGCGACGCCGCAGCAGGTCGAGGAAGCGGTGCGCGTGAATACCGAAGCGCGGCTGCGTGCGCTGAAGATCGGACTGCTGATCATGGCCGGTCTTGCGCTGCTGGCGATCATCCCGGCGGGCCGGCTTCCGAATTATCTGCCGGGCGAGATACCGAGCGATGCGTCGGCTGCCGAGCGCCCGAGATCAGCCTGATGTGAAACAAGAGCTTCGGAGCTGGGCAAAGGGACATCCGGAAAGGAGACCAGGTAATGGATGCAATCGATCGCCGCACGGCGCTGCTTAGCCTTTTTGGTGGTGTGGTCGCCGCAGGATTGGGCGCGGACATATTGGGCGGTTCGGCCGAGGCGATGCCACTCGCGATGCAGAAGGATCCCGGAAAGAAGTCGGGTGATTTCAAGGAAGAAGCTCAGGCCGTGGTGACCCGGCCGCCACGGCGGCCTCCTCCTCACTGGCGCCGGCGTCCTCACTGGCGCCGGCGTCGCCCGCGCCGCGTCTGCTATTGGCGTCGCGGCCGGCGTGTCTGCGTCTGGCGATGACGATCATTGAGCCGGCGGGCGCGGCGGCGGCCGAACTTCGCGCGAACGCGCTAGCCACGACTCTCGCCGGCTTCGCTCCAAATAGACCAAATAGAGGAGGCTGACATGACCACAGTTGACAACAGCTCGCCGATGGGCGTCACCAACCTGCCTGCGCCGCCGTTCTGGATCTGTGTTCTGCTTGGTCTCGCCTTGATCCTGGCCGGCTTCCTGGTTCTCGGCGACGTCATGCTCGTCACCGTGATCAGCACCATCTTCATCGGCTGGGTTTCGATCATCGCGGGCGCCTTCGAGATCGTCCATGCATTCTGGACCAAGGGGTGGGGAGGTTTCGTATGGCAGGTGCTTCTCGGCATCCTGTACATCGCCTTTGGCGTCGTGCTGGTGGGCCAGCCGGTCGCCAGCGCCTTGATTCTCACCTACGTCCTGGGCCTGGTGTTGGTGATTTCCGGTTTCGTCCGCATCCTGATCGGCATCAGTCATTGGCGAGACGCAGGCTGGATCATGCTGCTGTCCGGCGCGTTTGGTGTAGTGGCTGGCCTCATCATTCTGACCGGATTTCCGATGACCGGCCTGTGGGTCCTCGGATTGCTGCTCGGCGTCGATCTGATTTCCCATGGCATCGGATGGTTGGCTTACGCGTGGCAGCCTACCACCCGAAGCGCGTAGCTCCTCCCTGCCTACTAGAGCGAGATGGCTTTCTTCAAATCGCTATCTCGCTCCTTTTTCTGTTTGAGCATGATCTCCAGGCAAACACCTCCCAACATCGCTCGTTACGGTCGCGATGTTTCTGGTCCTTGCCGAACCCCTGCGTTATTCAGCCGAGGTCTTCCATGTCTTGGCATCGAGTCGTCAAAATTCTTGCAGTCGTTGCGTCGACGGCATTGAGCCTCACGGCGGGTTTACTTCCTGCACAAGCTCAGCAAGGCGCGGCTGTGCTATTTCAGAACGTTCGTATCTTCGATGGAAGAAGTGACACGCTTTCAGCATCGTCCAATGTGCTGATCAGGGACAACAAGATCGAGAAGATCTCGCCCGCAGCGATCACCGCAGACGCCGCGCCAACGGCCGTCATTGACGGCGGAGGACGCGTGCTGATGCCGGGACTGATCGACGCGCATTGGCACGCGATGTTGATCCGCCCAACGCCGGCGGCCGCCATAGCGGGCGACGTCGGCTACAACAATCTTCTTGCGGCTGCGGAAGCGACGGACACGCTCATGCGGGGCTTCACCACTGTTCGTGACGTGGGCGGGCCGGCCTTTGGACTCAAGCAAGCCATCGATGAGGGCGTCGTCGCCGGCCCGCGCATTTACCCGTCCGGCGCAATGATTACGGTCACCAGCGGCCATGGCGACTTCCGGCAACTTTCCGATCTGCCTCGAACGATCGGCGGCGTGCTCACCCGCATGGAGCAGATCGGCGGTGCCATGGTCGCCGATAGTCCCGATGAGGTGCGCGTGCGCGTGCGCGAGCAACTCATGCAGGGAGCGTCGCAGATCAAGCTGACGGCGGGCGGCGGGGTGTCATCGCCCTTCAGCCCGATCGATGCCGTCACCTTCACCGGGCCCGAGATGCGCGCCGCGGTGGAAGCGGCCGAGAATTGGGGCACATACGTTGCCGCGCATGCCTTTACGTCGGCTGCAATCCAACAGGCTATTGCCGCCGGCGTGAAGTGTATCGAACATGGGTTCCTGATGGACGATGCAACCGCCAAGCTGATCGCCGAGAAGGGCGTTTGGCTGAGCTTGCAGCCGCTCCCCGAAGAGATGAGGACAGGCCTTCCCGAGGGTTCGGTTCAGCGAGCCAAGGCCGATGAGGTGTGGCCGGGCATTGGCAGGACTTACGAGTTTGCGAAGAAGTACAAGCTCAAGACGGCGTGGGGCACCGATGTTCTCTTCTCCCGCGCGCTGGCCCAGCGCCAGGGGGCCATTCTGGCCTCGCTTGTCCGTTGGTACACCCCCGCCGAAGCACTCGCCATGGCGACTGCGACGAACGGCGAATTGCTGGCGCTATCCGGCAAGCGCAATCCCTATCCGGGAAAGCTCGGCGTGGTGGAGGAAGGGGCGTTGGCTGACCTGCTGCTGGTTGACGGCAATCCAATCGAGAACATCAAGCTGATTGAGGATCCGGCCAAGAATTTCCTGGTCATCATGAAGGACGGGAAAATTCACAAGAACCTCGTCGGGGATGACAAGGCTAAGCCAGAACAGACGTCTCGGTGAGCGCGAAGTCGCAGGAGGCGAATTCGGGTTAGATTCGATTGATCGCCGCCACCTTCAAATGGAACGGCAACATCGTCACCGACATCGGCAGTTGTCCGATGCTTTCGCCGTCGACGTCGGCGCGGACCATACGGTCGCTGTCGATGGTGATCCGCGTCGCGTGGCGCCGCGAGACCTTCGGATGCGCCAGATAGCTGCCGTCGCCGAGGTTAGGGACGATCTTGGTCAGGGTCTCCCAATGTCCGATGTCGCCGACCATGATCAGATCGAGCTTGCGGTCGCCGGGGTCGGCGCCCGGCGCGAGCATCAGGCCTTCGCCTGCACCGTCGAAACTACAGAGCATCAGGGACCACATCGCCAGGTTCTGTTCGTCCTCGTCGTCGATCCTGAGGCGGTAGGGGCGCGGGCTGTAGGTTAGCGACGTGAACGCCGTCATCAGCACGTAGCTGATCGGGCCGAGCCGCTTCAAAAGCGGCACGCGTTGCGCGCGCCAGGAAATCGTGGCGGCGGCGCCGACGATGGCGAGCACGAAGCCGTAGCGCGTCACTTGGTCGCCTGCATAGCCCTTGGCATCAGCGCGGAATACGTCGATGTCTCGCGTGTGTCCCATGGCGATGGCCTTGCTGGCCTGGTCGAGCGAGAGTTGTCCGAACGAGCGGGAGAGTTCGTTCGAGGTGCCGCCCGGCAGTTGCGCCAGCACGAGGTCGGGCGCGATCGGCCGATCGTCCGAGATCAGGCCATTCATCATCTCGCTGAAGGTGCCATCGCCGCCGACGGAGATCAGGCGCTGGTAACCGGAAGCGACGGCTTCCTGCGCCAGCTTCGTTGCGTGGTTGCGCGCGCAGGTCATCGCAATGTGGTCGCTATCGATCGGGCCGAGATGCTTTTCGAGTTCGGCACGTATCTGCGGCCAACGCTTGCCGCAGTTACCCTTGTTGGCCATTGGATTGACAATGATCCTGGTTTTCACGGCTATCTCCGCAGGGAAGACAATCGTGCCAGCTTGATCTCGGCGGTGAGGCGAATCAACCGGAAAGCGAACTATTCGCAGGTGCAACAAATGCTGCGGGCGCGTCGTCGATGCCGGCGAGCTTCAGGCGGCAGCGCTTTACGAGAAGAACGCGATCTTCTCGGCTTGGCTCATGCGCCGGATCGGCGCCAGCGGGTCGTTGGCCGCCGTGACCGGCTTTCGCAGCATCCCGCTCGCAATGAGGGTCGAGCCGAGCGACACTTCCACCGCTGGCGTGGGCGCCGGCGCGGCGGCGGGCGGTGGCGACGGTTGAACCGGCTGCGGCGACGCCGTGGCGACCGGTTCGGGCGCCTTAGCGACGATCTTGGGAGCAATCGGCGCAGGCTCCGCCAGACGGACCTGCTCGGCTATCGCTTCGGCGATCTCCTCGTCGCTGATCGGATCCGGTGCACCCATCTCCATCGCGATCATGTCGAGGATCGCCTCGTCTTGCGCATCAGCGTCCTGGGCATCAGCGTCTTGGGCGTCGGCGTTCCGGACGGAGTTGTCTTGGGCGGCTGCGTGCTGGGCGGTCGCGTCCTGCACAGCGGTATCTTGGACCGAGGCCTCTGGAGCCGTGGCGCTTTCGGCGGACAGCGGCGTTTCCGCTTCCGTCAGCACGGCTTCCGCCGCCGCAAGCACGGCCTCCGCGGATGCGGCCATCGAAGCGAACGGCGTCTCGGCAGTTTCCGGTGCTTCCTGCGCGAAGGTTGTCTCCGCTGCCGGCGGCATTTCCTGCGCGGCCGGGGAAGGCGCCGCCGCCTCGGACTCGGCAGCCGGCACTGGCGCGCCGTCCTCGTCCCCGAATTCCACAAGCCGGCCTTGGAGGGCGGCAAAGGCCGCACGCAGCGCTGCTCGCGCCTCCTCGGAGGAGAACTGTTCGGTGCCCTTTTCGATGACGGTGACCTGTGAATCGATCAGGTCGCAAATTCGCCCGTCATTGCCGATTTCGCGCAGCCGCCAGGCGATTTCGCGCAGCACCCGCGCGCCCTTACGGACCGGGGCCAGCCGCTGCTCCAGCGCGAGGCTGTCGAGCGCCTCGACCGCCGATTCCTCGGCCGCCTCGACCGCGCCGCGGATAGCGGCAAGCGCCTCGGTCAGGCGCTCTTGCGCCGCGGCAGCCGCGGCGACGGCCTCGGCCGCCTGCTGCGCCGAAAGGCCTTCCTCCCGCTGGAGGCTTGCTTCCCGCTGAAGGGTCTCTTCCCGCTGGGCGGTGAGGCTTTGCTCGATCCGCGCCACTGCGTCCAGCACCATGCGGGTGTCGGCATTGCGGTTGCGCTTGGCGTATTCGGTCAGGAACCAGCGGCCCCGCGAAGTCTCCATGAAGGCTTCGGCGATTGCAGCATAGTCCTCCTCGCTCGGCAGCGCGGCGCGTGCTGAGATCGGCGAAAGGGCGAATGCTTCGTCGGCCATGTCAAACTCTTCGCGCAAATCGGCGCGCATTGCGATAACGAAACAACACGATATTGACCGAATCGCAATTGAATTGATGCCAAGCGAATCACAAATCCCCATCGCTTCTCAAGGTGCATCGAAGCGATTCGCGACCCGGGTGGCGCTGTTTTACGGCACGCTGTTCGGCATGACCGGCACCCATCTGCCGTTTTTCACGGTATGGTTGAAGGCGGTCGGGATCGATGCGTTTTGGATAGGGCTGATCACGGCCGTGCCGCCGGTGAGCCGATTTACCGTCCTTCCGGTGGTGACGGGCCTTGCGGAACGGCGGCAGGCCTTGCGCGGCGGCATCATCTTGACCGCCTTCGCCACCGCTTTGGGCTTTTTCGTGCTGGGCACCCAGCATTTGCCGGTGCTGGTGTTCCTGATCTACGCGCTGACCTGCTGCCTGTGGACGCCTATGGTGCCGCTCACGGATGCCTATGCGTTACGGGGAGTGAAGCGCTACGGCCTCAACTACGGACCGTTGCGACTGTGGGGCTCGGCCGCCTTCGTCTTGGGCGCGCTGGTCTGCGGAATGTTGCTCGACCTCATCGCCGCCCGAAACCTGATCTGGATCATCGCCGGCTCGGCGGCGCTCGGGGCGCTGGCCAGCCTTGCGCTGGAGCCGCTGGACGAAGTCAAGAGCACACGCCCGGCCGCCGGCGGCGCGCGTGCATTGCTGCGCGACGGCGGCTTTCTCGCGATCATCGTGGCGTCGGCGCTGATCCAGGGCAGCCATGCCGCCTACTACATTTTCGCGTCGATAGCCTGGCAGCAAGCCGGGTTCGACGGGCTGACGATTGCAGTTCTGTGGGTGCTCGGCGTGATCGCCGAGATCGTGCTGTTCGCCCTGTCGCCGCGGTTCACCCTGCAGCCGTCGATGCTGGTGGTGATCGCGGCGCTGAGCGCGGCCACACGCTGGGTGTTGACGGCGCAGGACCTGCCGCTCGCTGTTCTCGCGATCGTCCAGCTCGCGCATGCGCTGAGTTTCGGGCTGACGCAGGTCGGCATCATGGGATTGATGCTGCATCACGTGCCCGGCCACGTGATGGCGCGCGCACAGGGCTATCTGACCGCCTGCGGCGGCATCGTCGCCGGCCTCGCCTCGGTCGCGTCAGGCACGATCTACGAGACCTTTGGGCAGGGCATCTATTACGTGATGGCGGCGATGGCCGCTCTCGGCGGGCTGGTGGTCTGGCTGGCGCGGGACCGGCTCGCGCATCAGCCCCACAAGGCGGCTTCCGGCGGATAGACCAGGCTGCCGTCGTAGCGCAGGCCGCCGTCGCGGTCGCGCGCCAGCAACAGGGGGCCATCGAGATCGACGAATCTCGCTTGCTGCGCGAGCAGCATGGCCGGCGCCATCGCCAGCGAGGTCGCGACCATGCAGCCGATCATGATCTCGAAGCCGAGCGCCTGGGCGGCATCCGCCATCGCGAGCGCCTCTGTCAGCCCGCCGGTCTTGTCGAGCTTGATGTTGACGGCATCGTAGCGCGCGCGCAGGCCTTCCAGCGAGGCGCGGTCATGCACGCTTTCGTCGGCGCAGACCGCGACCGGGCGCTTGATGCGGGCCAACGCCTCGTCGCGCCCGGCCGGCAGCGGCTGCTCGACCAGCGTGACCCCGGCGTTGGCGCAGGCGGCGAGGTGGTATTCGAGGTTGTCCGGCGTCCAGGCTTCGTTGGCATCGACGATCAATTCGGATTGGGGGGCCGCCTTGCGGACCGCCGCAATCCGCTCGTCATCGCCGTCGCCGCCGAGCTTGATCTTAAGGAGCGGCCGATGCGCGGCCTTGGCGGTTGCCGACGCCATAGCCTCCGGCGTGCCCAGCGAAATCGTGAAGGCGGTGGTGCAGGGGCCCGGCGCCGGCCGTCCGAGCAGTGTCCAGACTCGTTGGCCGGAGCTCTTGGCCTCAAAATCCAATAGCGCGCAATCCAGCGCGTTACGGGCGGCGCCGGCCGGCATCGCCGCCTGCAGGGCCGCTCGGTCCAGTCCCTTGGCAAGGGGCTTCTGCATCGCATTAAGTGCTTCAAGCGTCGCCTCCGCCGTCTCGCCGTAACGCGGGTAGGGCACGCATTCGCCGCGCCCGCTACAGTCCCCCTGGCTCACGATGGCGACGACGGTGACGGCCTCGGTTTTGGCGCCGCGGCTGATGGTGAACGCGCCTGCAATGGGCCAGCGTTCGATGCTGACGGCAAGCTTTCGAGATAGGCTGGAAGTCATTTTAAAATCTGGCAATTTCCTGAACCGCAAGCTTGCCCGCCGCTACCAACTATGGCTGGTTAGGGGCAGATTCGACAAGGCAATACGGCGCGCGGAACCCAAGGGATTCGCATCGGTATCGGCCGAGGGGTGGGCATTGTGAGCGGCGACCCGACATTGGAGCGGATAGCCAGGGGCAACGGGCTGGCGCTGTGCGCGGCCGGCTCGTGGACGGCGCGCTTTGCCCCGGTGCTGGAACGGATGGTCGCCGACGCCGAGAAGCTCGGCGGCACCCGGCCCAACATCTCCATCGACGTCTCGCAGGTGTCGAAGCTCGACACTTTCGGCGCCTGGCTGATCGAGCGGCTGCGCCGCAGCCTGACCCATGGCGGCGTCGAGGCGCAGATCGCCGGGCTCTCGGCCAATTATTCCAGCCTTGTCGACGAGGTGCGGCGGGTGAAGGCCGAGCCAATCGTTGAGACCGACCGACTGACGATCACGGGCATGCTGGAGCAGATCGGCCGCGCCGTGGCCGGCATCGGCGGCACCTTGATCGGGCTGATCGATATGCTTGGCGCGGTGCTCGCCGCGGCCGCCCGTGTCCTGATTCGTCCCCGCCACTTCCGCCTGACCTCGACCATCCATCACCTGGAGCAGGTGTGCTGGCGCGCGGTGCCGATCGTGGTGCTGATCACGTTCCTGATTGGCTGTATCATTTCGCAACAGGGCATTTTCCATTTCCGCAAATTCGGCGCCGACATCTTTGTGGTGGACATGCTGGGTGTGCTGGTGCTGCGCGAGATCGGCGTGCTCCTGGTGGCGATCATGGTAGCGGGACGCTCGGGCTCGGCCTACACCGCCGAACTCGGCTCGATGAAGATGCGGGAAGAGATCGACGCGCTGCGCACCATGGGCTTCGATCCGATCGAGGTTTTGATCTTGCCGCGGATGCTGGCGCTGGTGCTGGCATTGCCGATATTGGCGTTCCTTGGCGCGATGGCGGCGCTTTACGGCGGCGGGCTGGTGGCGTGGCTCTATGGCGGGGTCGAGCCCGAGGCTTTCCTGCTGCGGCTTCGCGACGCCATCTCGATCGACCATTTCGTCGTTGGCCTCATCAAGGCGCCGGTGATGGCGGCTGTCATCGGCATCGTCGCCTGCGTCGAGGGACTGGCCGTGCAGGGCAGTGCCGAGTCGCTCGGGCAGCACACGACGTCCTCGGTGGTGAAGGGAATCTTCTTCGTGATCGTGATGGACGGCGTGTTCGCCATCTTCTTCGCGTCGATCGGAATGTGACCATGGTGGGTGAGATTTCCGACGCGATCATCCGGGTCCGCGACATCACCGTGCAGTTCGGCAAGACGCGGGTGCTCGATGGACTCAACCTCGACGTCAAGCGCGGCGAGATCTTGGGGTTTGTCGGCCCGTCGGGCGCCGGAAAATCGGTGCTGACGCGCACCATCATCGGTCTGGTGCCCAAGCTCAGTGGACGCATCGAGGTGTTCGGCGTCGATCTCGATGCAGCGAGCGCCTCCGAGCGCCGCGGCGTCGAGCGCCGCTGGGGCATCCTGTTTCAGCAAGGCGCGCTGTTTTCTTCTCTCACCGTGCGGCAGAACATCCAGTTTCCAGTGCGCGAATATCTCAACGTCTCGCAGCGGCTGCTCGACGAGATCATGGTGGCCAAGCTCGGCATGGTGGGCCTGCGGCCCGAAGTCGCCGACCGCTATCCGTCCGAACTGTCGGGCGGCATGATCAAGCGCGTGGCGCTGGCGCGCGCGCTGGCGCTCGACCCCGAGCTGGTGTTCCTGGACGAGCCGACCTCGGGGCTCGATCCGATCGGCGCCGGGGACTTCGACGAGCTGGTGCGCACCCTGCAGCGTACTTTGGGCCTGACGGTTTTCATGGTAACCCATGATCTCGACAGCCTTTATACGGCCTGCGACCGCATCGCGGTTTTAGGGAACGGTAAGATCATTGCCGCAGGATCGATTGCCGACATGCAGGCCTCGCAGCATCCCTGGCTGAGGCAATATTTTCACGGCAAGCGCGCCCGCGCGGTCATGGGCTAGGGCCCCCAAAAGTGTGATCGGTTTTTCGGATCAGATCGTGCTCAAACATGAGATAAATGACGGGTCTATCGGCGACGCTGGATAGATCTGATTTCGGAGTACCTTGAATTATGGAAACGCGGGCGAATTACGTCCTGATCGGAGCCTTCACGCTGGCGGTGATCGCCGCCGCATTCGGCTTCGTGCTGTGGTTTCAGAGCCTGCACACCACCAAGCAGCGCAGCCCGATACGTATTGTATTCGAAGGCCCGGCGTCCGGGTTGCGCAACGGCGGCAGCGTCAACTTTAACGGTATTAGAATAGGGGAAGTTGTCTCGGTCAAACTCGACAACCCGCGGCGCGTGGTCGCACTGGCGATGGTCGAGAACAATGCCCCGATCCGGAAAGACACCCTCGTCGGTCTCGAATTCCAGGGGCTGACCGGCGTCGCGGCGATCTCGCTGAAGGGCGGCGAGGAGACCGCGCCTGCCGTGCCGCTCGATGAGGACGGCGTGCCGATGCTGACCGCCGACCCGGGCGCGCTCCAGGATGTCACGGAGTCGATCCGCGCCACGCTGCAGAACGTCAACCGGCTTGTCGCCGACAATCAGGAATCGGTGAAGAACTCGCTGCGAAACCTCGAGACCTTTACGGCTGCGCTCGCGCGCAACTCCGAGAAGATCGACAACGTCATGCTCAGGGTCGATGGCGTCATGGGCAAGGCCGACAGTCTCATGCTCGGGCTTAACACCATCGCTGGCGGCGCCGCCGGCGGCGAACTGAATCTCATGGTCAAGTCGATCCGCGAACTGGCCGAGGATTTCGACAAGCGGTCGGGCGCGCTGATGGCCGATGGCCGCCGCACACTCTCCGACATCAGCCGCGCCGTGAACAATTTCGACCGCAACCCGACCCGGGTGATCTTCGGGGGAGGCAGCAGCAACAGCCAGGCGGCGGCGCCGCCACCAGCGCCGGCGGCACCGGCGAGGGCACCGAGCGGGCAGAAGCGGCAGTAGGCAACGAATGGCTTGCCTCACTTTGTCACCGCCCGCGAAGCTGCGCTTTCGCCGCGTTATTGCGAGCCAACGGGTCGCACGAACGCGCGCCCGATGACAGGCTCCGCGAAGCAATCCATGCCTTCACGTAAGAAAGAATGGATTGCTTCGTCGCTTTGCGCCTCGCAATGACGAACATATCCGCATCTTGAACGAAAAACGGAGGCCGCGAGGCCTCCGTTTTCCATTCGCAATTTGCCACTCGCTATTCGCTGCTTACCCCAGCCGTCCCGCTGCGTGCGCGAGCAGGGTGTAGACCAGCCCGGTCTCCGAGGTGAGGTGGCCGCGCAGCGCCTGTGGTCCGCGATCCTCGCGTGCAACTTCGTCCAAGAGCCGTTCGAACTCGGCGATATAGCGGTCGACCGTCTGCTTGAAGCTGCGGTCGGCGCGATATTTGCGGGCGACCTCATCGAACGCCTTCTGGCCGGCCGGCGTGTAGAGGCGTTTGCTGAACGCCTTGCTCTCGCCGCGCTGGTAGCGATCCCACATTTCGGCGGCGAGATTGCGATCCATCAGCCGGCCGATGTCGAGCGACAGCGACTCCAGCGGATTGGCCGGGGTCTGCGGCGAGCGGCCACGGGGAGCCTCGCGTCCCGTACCTGCGTCGGTGCGGTGGAGCAGGTCGGACAGCCATCCGTCGCCGCGTCCGGCATCCTGGCTCACCGGACTGACCGGCGGGGCTTCGGCGCGGCGCGGGGCGGGCATGCCGAGATCCGGCGGCGGCAGCGTCGACGCGCTGCCGGCGTCGCGCATCCGCACTTCGTTGCGGCCGCCGGCGGCCGCTGCCATCACGGGCTCTTCCTGGCGTTGCACGCTGGCGCGGCCGGAAGTCACGACGTCGAGACCGCGGCCATGATGCGCGACAATCCGGTTGAGCTCGGCAAGCGCCTCGATCTGGTCGACGATCACCTTGCGCATCTGCGCGGTGTTGTCGGCCGCCTCCTGCGGCATCTCGAGCACGCCGCGGCGCAGCTCGTTGCGTGTCGCCTCGAGCTCCTGATGCATTTCGGCGGCCATCTGCTTCATGGACTGCACCATTGTAGCGAACTTCTCGGTCGATTGCTTGAACATCGCATCGGTTTCATGCGTGCTCTGCTGGTACAGATCGTTCATGGCGTCGAGGGTCTGCTGCCGCTCGTTTTCGGCCGCAGCGCGCACGGCTTCGAACTGGCGGCTAATCGCGGCCGATCCTGCGCCGGCAGTTTCCGCCACGACGCGCGCGATATCGCGGGCGCGTTCTTCCGCCGCGGCAAGCGATTCGTCGAGCAGGCCGGTGAAGCGCGACAGCCGCTGGTCGAGGTCGGTTGTGCGCAGGTCTATGGTAGTCACCAGCGATTCGAGCTGCGACTTGCGGTCGGCGACCGACGTCGAGGTGGAGCGGTTGGCCTGTTCGACCACGCCGGCTGCTTCGACCAGCTCCTTGCCGTGCTTTTCGAACTCGATCGACAGCGCGCCGAGATCCTCCAGCGCCTTCGTCGTCTTGGAGTTGAACACGGTCAACTGGTCTTCCAGCGTCTGGGTCGCGACGCCGTTGCGCGCGGTGACGTCGTTCATCGCGGATACGAAGTCGGCCACGCGGGTCACCAGCGCGCGTTCCAGCGAGTTGAGATTGTCGTGGGCGCCGGTGAGCACTTCCTGCAGCAGGATGTTGCCTTCACGCAGCCGCTCGAACAGCGCCACCGTGTCGGTGCGCAGGATCTTGCTGGTCTCCTGCATTTCGGTGACGGCGGCGATCGATACCTGGCGCGACTGGTCGATGGCCGAGCGCGACGCCTGTTCGAGGTCCTTCAGCGACTTGGCCACCGCGCCGGTGGCGAGGTCGCCTGCGGTGGTAATCGTGCGCGCGACTTCCGAACCGTGGGTCGACATCGATTGCGAGAACGCCTGGCCGCGTATTTCGATCGATTTCAGGGCGTCGCCGGTGACACGGTCGATGTCTGTCGTCAGTTGCGTGGTCCTGGCGCTGAGCGCCTCGACCAACGAACCGCGGCGGCTGTCGACGATCTGCGCCAGACGGTCGGTCTGCTGCTGGACGTAGGTCACGATTTCGTCGGTCTTGCCGGTCATCGTCGAGCCGAAATTGCTGCTCGCGGCGAGCACCGAACGTTCGATATCGGCCGAGGTCGATTTGACCTTGGAGCTGACCTCGTTCGTTGCGGCGACCAGCACGCTCTGCGCGTTCTGCGCCGTGGTCTGGATGGTATCGGTCGTGCTGGCGGTGACGGTGCCGAGCGAACGCTCCATGTCGGCGGCGATCGCCTTGATCTGATTGGCGGCCTCGGCAGAGGTCGCAGAGAACGAGTTCTGGGCTTCGCGCGCGGTGCCGAGGATGGAGGCCGCGGTGTCGGTGCCGACGGAAGTCAGCGTGCGTTCGACGTCGATCGCCAGCGACTTGACGTGGTTGGCGGCCTCCGTGGACGCCGTGATCAACGCGTTCTGGGCTTCGCGTGCGCCCGACGTGATCGATTCGGCGGTGGCATTGCCGGCCATCGAGAGCGAACGCTCCATGTCGGCGGCGAGCGCCTTGACCTGGGTCGATGCGTCGGCTGACGCGTTCATCAGGGTATTCTGGGCCTCGCGGGCGCCTGCCGTGATCGCCTCGGCGGTCGCCGTTCCGGCGATCGTGAGCGAACGCTGTACGTCGGCCGCAAGCGACTTAACCTGATTGGCGGCCTCGGTGGAGGCGGCAACCAGCGTGCTCTGCGCCTCGCGGGCACCTGCGGTGACAGCCTCGGCGGTCGCCGTGCCGGCGATCGTGAGCGAACGCTCGACGTCGGCTGCAAGCGACTTGACCTGATTGGCGGCCTCGGTAGAGGCGGTGACCAACGTGCTCTGTGCTTCACGGGCACCTGCGGTAACGGCTTCAGCGGTTGCCGTCCCGGCGGCCGACAGCGAGCGCTCGACGTCGATGGCGAGCGACTTGACGTGGCTTGCGGCCTCAGTGGACGCGGTCACCAGCGTGGTCTGCGCCTCGCGCGCGCCGGCGAGAACCGATGCGGCCGTGGCGTCGCCTGCGGCCGAGAGGGTGCGCTCCACGTCGGCGGCGAGAGATTTGATTTGGGCGGCAGCCTCGGAGGACGCGGACACCAGCGAGGTCTGAGCATCTTTGGCGCTGGTCAGGATCGAATTGGCCGCGCCGGTGCCCACCGCGGTGAGGGCGGCCTCGACCTCGGCCGAGGTCAGCTTGAGTTGCGCGCCGACATCGGAGGAAACCGTCAGCAGCGCCTGCTGCGCGCTGCGTGCACCGGTCTGGATGGTCTCGGAGGTATTGACCACGAGGTTGGTCAGAGAACGCTCGGCGTCCTCGACATGCGACTTGATGCCGGAGGACAGCATTTCGGCGCGCGACATCATATCTTCGCTTGCCTGGCGGCCGCTGCTTTCGATCCGGCCGGCCACAGCCTCGATGCGCGAACCGAGCAGATCCTCAAACTGCGCCACGCGGGTGTCGATGTCGCTGGCGATGGCGCCGACCCTGGTCTCGACGCCGTTGGCAATGTCGCCGACGCGGGTTTCGATGCCCTGATGAATGTCCTGGAACCGCGCCTGGATGGTGTCGGTCAAATGGGCGCTGCGGCCGTCGATGGTCTCGGTGACGTTGGCAATGCGATGGTCGACCGCGGCAATCGCCTGTGCGGTGCCCTCGGTCAGCGAGGAGGTGAGCAGGGTGAGCCGCTGGTCGATCGACTGGATCGCCTGCGTCGCGCCATCGGTCAACGAGGTTGCCAGCGTATTGAGGCGGCCGTCGATGGTTTCGGTGACGGATTTGGCGCGGGTGTCGAAGGTGGTTTCCAGCGATTTCAGGCGGCCGTCGATGGTCTCGTCGAACGACTTGATCTTGTTGTCGAGCGAAGCGTCGAGACTGTTGACCCGGGTGCCGAGCTGGGTTTCGAACTGCAGCAGCCGCTGATCGAGCGAAGCGGTGATCTCGCCGCTGTTCGAGACCAGGCGGGTGTCGAAGGTGTCGACATAGTTCTTCAGGTTGTCTGATATCTCCTGGGTCCGCTGGCCCATGCGCTCGACGATGTCGCCGCCAAAGGTCTTGACGGTGCGATCGAACTCGGAGATGTGCCGCGTGATCAGCGCGCCCAGCGTGCCGCTGTCACGGGCGAACTTTTCCGAAAGCTCCGAGCCCTGGTTCTTCACCAGCTCGTCGAAGGCGCTCATCTGCAGGGCGAGGCTGTCGTGCGCGTTCTCGGTCTGGCTGATCACCTTGGCGACCAGCGTGTTCACGGTCACGTCCAGCGCGTCACTGGCCTTGTCGCCGGAGGTGAGAATGCGGCTCGCGAGGCGGTTGCCGGCGTCGTCGATCTTGCTGACGAGATCACCTGAGCGCAGCTCGAGTTCGAGCAAGAGCGAATCGGAGGAATTCTTCAGGGAGTCGTGGACCTGCTCGGTGCGGTCCGAGATGCCGTCGACGATGGTCGAGGAGCGCTGCTCGAATTCGCTGGTGATGCGATCGAGGCGCTCGTTCAGCATCTCATGGACGCGATCGGCCAGATCGACGAACTCGTCATGGACGTGCCCGGTCTTGAAGTTGAGGCTGGTGGTCAGCCGCTCGGAAGCGTCGAGCACGGCACGCGTGGTCTCGGCGCTGGCTTCTTCCAGACGATCGAGCAGGTCGCCGCCGCGCTCGCCAAGCGCGAGGATCATGTTGTCGCCGGCATGGCTCAACGCGCTCGTGATGTGCTGGCCGCGCTCTTCCAGTGCGCCGGTGATGCTTTTTGCGACCTCGTCGACGCGTGAGGCGATCGCGTCCGAGATCAGCGCGATGTCGTGGCGCAAGTCGATCTGGACGCCGGAGATGGCGCTGCGAACCTGCTCGGCCTGGCCGACCAGATTGTCGCGCTGATGGGCGATGTCCTGCAGCAGCGCGCGAATGCGCACTTCGTTATCGCTATAGGCGCGCTCCAGCGCTGCGACTTCATTGGCGACCAGCGTTTCCAGCTCGCCGGCGCGCGCGATCGCGCGCTCGACGCCGTCGCCCATCGCGGCGACTTCACGGCGGATTGCCTGACCGACCGTCACCATCGAATCGGCGGCGGCCCCCTCGGGCTCGGAGAAGCGGATCGCGACCTGCGCCATCGACTGCGCGATCATCCGCATTTCCTGGCCGCGCCAGGCAAGGCTGGCGAGGAAATAGAACAAGAGCACCGGCGCAAAGAACAACGCCGCAAGCCCGGCGAGCACCAGCACGCCGCCGCTCTGTCCGATCGCCGCCTGCAGCGAGGGCAGGAAGCTGGCGGTCAGAAGGGCGCAACCGAGCACCCAGACGCCGCCAAACACGGTGGCAAGCGTGTAGACGCTGCGGGCAGGATGGTTCTTCTGGATCGCCTGCAGAATCTGTCCGATGGTTTCGCGATCGTCGTTGGCGGCGCGACGGGGGCCGCGCGGCTCGTCGATCGAATCAAACGCCGGCCGCTCGGCGCCGGCGCGCGTGTCGAACTGCGTTTCTGAATAGGCCGGCGCGGCGGAGGGCATGATCGGCGGCGTGAGTTCGCCGCTGATCGAATTTCGGCTGGTATCGATGGGCGTGTCGCTGATGTTGAGCGCTTCCTGAATAGCGGAGAGCGCGACTTCAGTGGGATCTTTGACCTTCTTGGGATTGTTCGCCATGTGCAGTCCGAGCCCTCTTAAACTTACGCATCCGGCCGCTCTGGCAAAAATGCCCCCGCAAGCTCGAAGCCGGATTCATAATCCCCCGCGGACCGCAAGCATGCCCGCCGGCAGCTTGTCCGCTCATCCGCGAACATCCTATTGGTTGAGCGATACGAATGAAATGGCCGTGATTAAGACTTTCTTAATCATCGTTAACAGCTTTGTTCCTTAAGGCCCTAAGGATACACAGTTTTTTGGAACCGAATCTGGGATCAGGGCAGATTGTCGGCAAAAACAAGGCAAAGTTGCGGCGTATTCCGAGAACGTTCCGTTAACTCCTGTCGTGATTGGCTGGCCAAAATGCCCTCCGAGAATCACGCGGCGGGGCGATCCGGACCTTGCCATGTCGCTTCATCTCGAACGGGTAGAATGGATGCCATCGCCACCGCTGGTTCCCGGCGACGGGCCGATCGATTTCGAACATCTCGACCGCATGACGTTCGGCGATGCTGGCCTCGAGCGGGAGGTCTTGACGATGTTCTCGGCCCAATCGGCAAGACTGCTGCACAGGCTCGCCGCCATGCCTGCTGATGCCGGCGCGCTGGCGCACACGCTCAAGGGTTCGGCCCGTGCGATCGGCGCGTTTGCGGTCGCCGACGCCGCAGCCCGGCTGGAGGCGGCAATCGGTGGTGGCTCCGACGCATCAGCGCCGCTCGCCGACCTGGGCGAGGCGGTTGAGCAGGCGCGGGCAGCGATCAAAGCGGTTCTGCATCGTTCCGGAACGGAAAGCGGTCCGGAACGGCCAAAATCCCGGTAAAATGCTGCCTCAGGTTTTCGTCCCGACCGCTGGCGCTGTGCGGATCGACCCGTTATAGGACTGCCGGGACTCCTATTCCGGCAGCACGAGCGATCATGGCCAAAATCCACTTTATCGACCACACGGGCGAAAAACGAACCATCGAAGTCGAGAACGGCGCGACCGTGATGGAAGCCGCGATCCGCAACGCCATTCCAGGCATCGAAGCCGAATGCGGCGGAGCCTGCGCCTGCGCAACCTGTCACGTCTATGTCGACGAAGCCTGGCGCGAGAAGGTCGGTGCACCTACTCCGATGGAAGAAGACATGCTGGATTTCGGTTTCGACGTGCGGCCGAATTCGCGCCTGTCATGCCAGATCAAGGTGAGCGACGACCTCGACGGCCTCGTGGTGTCGACGCCGGAACGGCAAGCCTGAACTCCGGAAGACGTCGCCGCGAGCGTCATGTCGGCTTTGCTCCGCGGCGAATCCAGCGCTGAAAATTGGCCAGTATGTCCGGCGTCAATGGCGTTGGCTGGCGCGTAGCTTCGTCAAGCAGCACCGAAACCGATTGCGCCGATGCAACGCATTTGCCTTCGGAGAAAACCACCTGATCGAAGGTGACCGAAGTTCGGCCGAACTTGACGACGCCCAGTCCCATTTCGATCGTACCAGGCCAGCGCAATTCAGCGCGGAAATGCATGTCGAGCCGGACCATGATCCAGGTGACGCCGTCCGGCATCAGCCCGTAGCTGCGGTCCTTCATCAGCGTGACGCGGCCGGTTTCGAAATAGGTCGCGTAGACTGCGTTGTTGACGTGCTGGTTGGGGTCGAGGTCGGCAAATCTCACATTGTCCGACAAGCGGTACGGAAAATCCTCCAGACGCGGGGTCGCGTCGGGACGCAAGTGGGCATTCACGGGGCCATCTCCGAAAGTCTCATTTCCTTACAGCCCACTTGTCGAGTGACGGCAAGGGGTTGCCGCGGCCAGGAGTGCGATATTTGGCTTTCCTGTTGCCGCTGCCTTGGCTAGACAGATGCGGCATTTCGCCAGGTTCAACCGAAAAGAAGCTGATATGAGCGAAGCGATCAAAACCGATGTGCTGATTATTGGCGCAGGTCCGTGCGGCCTGTTCGCCGTCTTCGAATTGGGCCTGTTGGACATGAAGGCGCATCTGGTCGACATCCTCGACAAGATCGGCGGCCAGTGTGCCGAACTCTACCCGGAGAAACCGATCTACGACATTCCCGGCATTCCGTTCGTCACCGGGCAGGGCATCACCGACGCGCTGCTGGAGCAGATCAAACCGTTCGGTCCGACCTTCCATCTCAACGAGATGGTGGAGACGATCGAAAAGATCGGCGATCCGCTGTTCCGCGTGACCACCGATGCCGGCAAGGTGTTCGAGTGCAAGGTGGTGGTGATTTCCGCGGGCGGCGGTTCGTTCCAGCCGAAGCGTCCTCCGGTGCCGGGCATCGAGGCGTATGAAGGCAGCTCGGTATTCTATGCCGTGCGCAAGATGGAGCAATTCCGCGACAAGAGCATCCTGATCGTCGGCGGCGGCGATTCCGCGCTCGACTGGACGCTCAATTTGCATCCGATCGCGAAGCGCGTGACGCTGCTGCACCGGCGCGACGATTTCCGCGCCGCGCCGCACAGCGTCGAGCAGATGCGTGCGCTGGTCGCGAGCGGCAAGATGGATCTGAAGATCGGTCAGGTGACGTCGCTCGAAGGCGATGGCGGCAAGCTGTCCGCGGCGATGATGAAGGGCAACGACAATGCGGTCTCGAAGATCGAGTGCGATACGATGCTGCCGTTCTTCGGGCTGACGATGAAGCTCGGTCCGGTTGCGAACTGGGGCGTCGCGCTCGAGAACAATCTGGTGCCGGTCGACACCGCGGCGTTCGAAACCAATGTCCCCGGCATCTTCGCGATCGGCGACATCAACACCTATCCCGGCAAGCTCAAGTTGATTCTATCCGGATTCCATGAGGGCGCGCTGATGGCGCAGAAGGCGCACCGCTACGTCTATCCGGACAAGCGGCTGGTGTTCCAGTACACCACCTCGTCGTCGAGCCTGCAGAAGAAGCTCGGGGTCAACTGATTCCCAAAAAATGACGGTTGGGCTCGCGGAGCTTTGTCGGGGCGCGCGGCGATCATCGCTGGAGCCGTCCGCGAAATGGCCTTAGTCTGCGGCCATTCCTTTAGCGAACGGATCAGGTGATGACGATGCGCAAGCTGGCCGGATTTCAACTGATACTCCCGATCGTGATCGGGCTCGCGTTTGCCGCTGAACTCGCCGCGCAGCCGGCGGAACCTTCTGCTGCCGGGCTGTGGGAGAAGGTCGAGAAGGGCAAGCCGGTCGGATGGTTTCTCGTCGTTGATCGCAATGGCGCCTTCGAGGGCGTGTTCGCCAAGCTCTTTTCCGAACCTGGCGATGCTCCCAATCCGACCTGCTCGAAATGCACCGACGATCGCAAGGATGCGCCGTGGCTCGGGCTCTCCTTCATCCGCGACATGAAGCGCGACGGATTAAAATACGAGAACGGCAACGTGCTCGATCCGCGCGATGGCAAGATCTACAAGGCGAAGATGACGCTCAGTCCCGATGGGCAGACGCTGACGATGCGCGGCTATCTCGGCATCTCGCTGCTCGGCAGGGATGAGATCTGGACGCGGCTGCCGGATACGGCGTTGGCGCAAGTCGATCCTGCTGTCATCGCAAAATATCTGCCGGCGCATGCCGCGGTCACGAAGCAGCCCGCAGGTTCGGCGAAGGCCCCCGCAGCAGCCAAGAAGACCACGGCGCCAGCACCGGTTCCTGCACCTGCGCGCTAATTCAATCCGGTTCTGCCTGGTGGACGCGGCACATCCGGCAAAACCGGTATCGGCTGCATTGGTTGCGAGGTGACTTCAGGCACCGCCGCATCGAGCTGCAGCACGGCGGCGGCCGCCGGCACCGCGGCATCCGCCATCGCGGCGTGGCCCTCGGCGCTAGGATGCACCGCGCCGCCATAGACCGCGGACAAGACGCCCCAGGTCGCATCGTGGATATCGGATGGCTGCTGCGATGCCGGCAGGCCCTGCGGGTAGGTCATCGCCGCGAAGTAGCTGTCGTTGGCGTCGCGAATCCAGCGCGCGCGCGGCAGATAGGCGCGGTACTCGCCGGCGCTGCGGCCGCACAGCATCGGCTGGTTGGCGGCCGTGACGAGATCGGGATCGAAGCTGTCGCCGGTCGCCGAGAAACATTGCCGATCGAATTCGGGATCGCTTTCGGCGCGTGCGCAGAAGCCGTGGCTGGCAAAACTGGCTTGATGGTTGTCGACGAAGGTCATGCGGTCGGCGCGCGGATTGCGGCACAGGATGCCGCCCTCGCAGAGCGCCAGCGCTCGCAACTGCGGCAGGAATTCGCTCTCGACGAAGTTCGACACGGCGGCGAGCCGCTGCGGCTGGGCGTTGAACGAGGGATGAATGTCGAAGCCGGCGCGTCCGCCGGGGCAGGGCGCGCCGCCATTCGACAGCGTCGGATTGGCGTAGGCGGTGTAGACCACCCGCGACAGGTCGCCGCCGAGAAGCGGCTTCAGCGCCTCGCGCAGCTTGGCAAAGCCCTGCGGCAGGTCCCGCGTCATCGCACTGCGTGCGTCGTCCACCGAGGCCATCACGCCGCTGCGCCGAAACAGCGCGCGTTCGGTCGTCGTGTCCACGATGACGTCAGCGACAAGGCCGGAAAAGTAGATGTCGTTGGCGCCGATCGACAGCAGCACCAGGTCGAGCTGGCGGTCCGACTGGCGGCGTTTCGCGGCGGCGACGGCCTCACGCAGTTCGGCCAGTTGCCCGTTGACGGTGCCCTGGCACGCACCGCCCGATTTCGACGGCAAGCAGTCGCGGGCGCGCTGCGAGCCGAACAGCCCGTCGGCAATGGTGGCGCCCGTGCAGGCCAGCGGCAGATAGGTCACCGCGATGTGCGGATATCGTACGGCAAGGGCCAGCGCGGTCCGGGTCTGATAGCTGTAGAGCGAACGGTGGCAGGCAGGGTTGAACCAGAGCGCGCTCTGCCGCTGCCAGACCGTCAGCAAATCGGGCGCCTCGCACGCGCGCCCGCCCTTGTAGCCCGCGCGGCTCGGCCGGTAATATTGCGAGGCCGCTGTTCCGAGATAGGAGCGGAAGCAGAAGCCTTCGTCGGCGAGCGCAATTGGGCGGTCCGGATTTCCCTCGCCGGACGCGATGCTGTCGCCGAGACCCGCTATGAAGATGTCGCGTACCGCGATCTCGGTGAAAGCGCGCTGACTGCCCTCCGAACTGGATATGTCGGCGGTCACGACTGTGGTGCGGCCATAGCGGACGCGGAGATTGACCGGTTCGGCGCAGTCGAAAGCGGAAGTTTGCGGGCCGTCACCGTCGTCGACCGTCCAGGCGCAGGTGGCGCCGACCGGCACCGGGCCCGTCAGGCGGATCACGACCGGATGATCGATCGGCGTCAGATAGCTTTCTTTGGTGTTGTCGCGCGTGCAGGGCTCGCTGACGCGGCCCGCAAGATCGATACAGAGCCGGTTCACGGTGTTGCGCGCCCAGCCGCGGCCGTCGCTCTGGATCGCCAGCACCTGCTCCGAAGCCAGCACGCTGCGGCCGCGTCCGCTTTCGGCATGCAGCAGGAAATCCCGCTCCTCACGGAACAGGCGGAAGCGGTTACGCACCTCCCAGGAAATCTGCAGCGGCCCATAGCCGCCGGCGGTCTGGGCTTCCGCAGCGGACGTGAATATTCCAATCAGCACGCCGGCAAGCAGCGCGGCCGACATCATCGAACGTAGGAGAATTCCAGCCATGGCGTCGTTTGACGTTAGTGGTAAGGCAGAAATAAGAGAATGGGGCAGCTCCGGCTCAAAACACCAGACGGCGCAGATAACGACGCCGTTACCAGCTTCAGGGTTGCCGGCCGTTGATCGGGTGCCGCACCCTGGCCTTGGCCGTACAGGCTTCGCTGAGCCGGCGCCGTTCCTGCCAGGGCTGCACCACGCTGAGCCAGACTTCGCGCGTTCCCATGATCGAAATCGAGATACCGAAGGGGATCAGGAAGTAGAGGATCCGGAACACCACCAGCGTCGCCAGCAATTCTTCCCTGCCGAACTGCGGCAGCGCCACCAGCATCGCCGCGTCGAACACGCCGATGCTGCCGGGCGCATGGCTGGCAAAACCGAGCAGCGTCGCCAGGATGAATACCACCGCCAGCGAAACGAAATCGATGTGCGGCGTCATCGGCATCAACAAATACATCGCCAGCGCGCAGAAGCCGAGATCGACGACGCCGATGAGGACTTGCAGCAGCGTCAGCCGGGCGGAGGGCAACACGACCTTCCAGCCGTTCTGGCCGAGCTCACGGCGGCCTTCACCCATCAATAGCCAGACGAAATAGGCGGCGATGCCGGCAAGACAGCCGATCGCGATCAAGCGGTTCATGGCCGGCGGCAACAGGTCCATCGCCGACGCCGCCTCGGGATGCCAGGCCATGCCGAGGCCGAGCACGAACAGATTGCCGAGCCAGAAGGTGAGACCCGAGAGGAAGCAGATTTTTGCGACATCGATTGCCGTCAGGCCGTAGTCGGAATAGATCCGGAACCTGATCGCGCCGCCGGTAAACACGGTGGCACCGATATTGTGACCAATGGTGTAGCTCGTGAAGCTCGACAGCGCGGCGATGCGATAGGGCACGTGCGTCTTGCCAATGGTTCGCAAGGCAAAGAAATCATAGAAGGTCAGCGTGCAAAACGCCCCCACCACGCAGAGCGCTGCCAGCGCGATGCGATGCGGTGCTATTTCAGTCAGCGCAGTTAGAATGATCCCGGTGTCGACGCCCTTGAGGGTGCGCACCAGATGGGTGATCGCAAGAGCTATGATGAGAAGACTCGCGACAATTCCCAGCCGTTTCCAGCCGATCTTCTCCTTGAAGCCACGCCTGAGCGCGGTCAGCAGCCGATGCATTCATCCTCCCGGCGGGGCGGCAATACGTAAAGATGGGGCCTGTCACGACGGGTGACAGTCGACGGTCAGAGGCACCGTGCGCGAAACCCATAAGCCAAAACCGGGCCGTTGTGCAGCCCTTGACAAGCATGCCTTTTGGCGTCGTTCGCCGCCTTTGTCATACGCCATACATATGTCGCGGCGTTAACGAATTTGAGTCGCAACGAGGTCCGTTCCGCGGGTGCTTTTTGCCGCGCCGTTCCGTTCGTTCCATCGCGGCGCTTTCGCGGCTTTCAGGAACGTCCATCTCGCAACCAAGTTAGCCTTTAACAGCACCGAATATGAAGCGCGCCCGGCCAGCACGGGGCCTGCGCCGTGCGTGTTCCCAAATGGAGGAGAACCGCAATGGGACTGTTCACCAAAGACATCAAGACGATGAATGACCTGTTCATCCATCAATTGCAGGATATCTACTATGCCGAGAAGCAACTCGTGAAAGCACTGCCAAAAATGGCCGAAAAGGCCACCGACAAGCAGCTCAAGCAGGGCTTCCTGAGCCATCTCGACGAAACCAAGACGCATGTGCAGCGCCTCGAAGAGATATTCCGCATGCACGGCGCCGAGGTGAAGGCGGCCGATTGCCCGGCGATCGACGGCATCATCGAGGAAGCCGACGATGTTGCGGGCGACATCGCTGATAAGGCCGTATTGGACGCGGCCCTGATCAACGCTGCCCAGGCTGCCGAGCACTATGAAATCACCCGTTACGGCAGCCTGGTCGCGTGGGCACGGCAGCTCGGCCGCAACGATTGCGCCAGCATCCTGCAGAAGACGCTCGACGAGGAAAAGACGGTCGACAAGAAGCTGACATCGCTGGCGGAAGGCAAGGTTAACCTGCGAGCCGCAAGCTGATCCATCGCGCCATTGAGGCAAAACGCCGCGCGGGAACGTAGCTCGCGCGGCGTTTCCGCGCCGGCATGCCTGGCATGCCAAAAAGCGTTTGTTCACCATCCGCGCAACTGCGTCGCGGCGGTTACGCCAAATATACCAATAGGGGTGCTGTTACAGGCCTTCGGGGGTCTGTATGTACCGCGTCCTAACTTGCCTCACTTCCGAGCATGACTGGCGCCTGGTCGTGCTCGCCGGTGTCATTTGCTGGCTCGCCAGTGCAGTCGCCATCAGCCTGTTTCATCGTGCCAGGGCCTCGCGCGGCCGTACGCGTGCGATCTGGATCGGCCTCGACGCAGCGGTCGGCGGCTGCGGAATCTGGGCTACCCATTTCGTCGCGATGCTGGCCTACGATCCCGGCGCCGGAGCCGGATACAGCATTCCCGTTACGCTGTTGTCGCTGGTCTTCGCGATAGGCATCGTCGCCGTCGGTCTGTGCATTGCGCTGTCGAGCGCACGGTGGCCGGTGGTTGCGATTGGTGGCGCTGTGATTGGCGCGGGCGTCGCAGCGATGCATTATACCGGCATGGCCGCACTCGAGCTTCCGGCGTTCATTGTGTGGTCGCCCGGCATCGTTGTGGCCTCGATCGTGTTTGGCAGCGTGTTTGCGGCCATGGCGCTTCTTGTTGCCGTGCGTCGCGATCATCCCGCCTATACCATGGGCGCCACCGGGCTGCTGACGGTTGCCATCGTTTCGCATCATTTCACGGCGATGGGCGCCGTCACGCTGATTCCCGACCCCACGCTCGGGACCGACGGGCTGTCGATTTCGCCGACCGCGCTTTCCTTCCTGACAGCGGTGGCGGCGTTCGCCATCCTCGGGCTATCGCTGCTGGCGGCCATGATCGATCGCCGCGCCAAGGGCGAGCTGCATCAGCAGAAAGTGCTGCTCGATACCGCGCTCGACAACATGTCGCAGGGACTTTGCATGTTCGATGCGGACGGCCGCATCCTGCTGTTCAACCAACGCTACGTCGAGCTGATGGACCGGTCCGGCATGCCGCTGCAAGGCCGGTTGCTGATCGACGTTCTGCGCCAACTGAAATCGGTCGGCGAATGGGACGGCGATCCCGATGAATTCTTCGCTGCGGTGGTAGCGGATGCCAAGGCCGGCAACACCGTGACCAAGTCGATCGGCCGCAATGGACGTTCGCTCCGCGTCGTCGACCAGCCGATGAAGGGCGGTGGATGGGTCGCGACGTTCGAGGACATCACCGAATGGCAGGCTGCCCAGGAACAGATTTCCCACATGGCGCGCCATGACGCGCTGACCAATCTGCCGAACCGGACGTTGTTCCGCGAGCAACTCGAGAAGGCGTTGCGGCTCGCCAAACGCAGCGATCAGCTTGCGGTGCTCTGCCTCGACCTCGACCACTTCAAGGATATCAATGATTCGCTCGGCCATCCGGTCGGCGATGCGCTCTTGAAGGAAGTCGCCCGCCGTCTCGGCGAATGCATCACCGAGAATGACACGGTGGCGAGGCTGGGTGGGGACGAATTCGTGATCGTGCAGTTCTGCAACGATTGCGACCCGTCGGCCGTTTCCTTGCTCGCCAGCCACGTGGTCGAGAAGGTTTCGGCGCCCTACGAGATTGCCGGCCACCAGCTCGTCATCGGGGTCAGCATCGGCATTTCGCTGGCGCCGGAGGACGGCAAGAACCCCGACGAGCTTCTCAAGAAGGCCGACCTCGCGCTCTATCGCGCCAAGGAGGACGGCCGCGGCACCTACCGCTTCTTCGAGACCGGGATGGACGCCCGCGCGCAGGCAAGGCGGCTCTTGGAGCTCGACTTGCGCGCCGCGCTGCAGCGCGGAGAATTCGAAGTCTATTACCAGCCGATCCGCGACGTCGCCAAAGATGTCGTCGTCGGTTTCGAAGCGCTGGTGCGGTGGAATCATGCGCTCCGCGGCATGATCTCTCCGGCCAACTTCATTCCGCTGGCGGAGGAAACCGGCCTGATCGTGCCGATCGGCGACTGGGTGTTGCGCCGAGCCTGCCTCGACGCGGCCCAGTGGTCGCAGGATGTCGGCGTCGCCGTCAATCTGTCGCCGGTGCAGTTCAAGAATCCCAATCTGGTATCGACGGTGACGGAGGCGCTGAAAGACTCGGGCCTTCCGGCGCACCGGCTCGAGCTCGAGATCACCGAATCGGTGTTACTGCAAAGCAGCGAGGCCACGCTCTCGGCTCTGCACGAGCTTCGCGCCCTTGGCGTCCGGATTTCGCTCGACGACTTCGGAACCGGATATTCGTCCCTCAGTTACCTGCGCAGCTTCCCGTTCGACAAGATCAAGATCGATCGCTCGTTCATCACCGAACTGGCGACACGCGATGATTCGATGGCGATCGTCCGCGCCGTGACCGGCCTGGGCAAGAGCCTGGGTATCATCACCACGGCTGAAGGCGTCGAGACCGACGCGCAGTTCGAGCTCTTGCGCCAGGAGGGCTGCACGCAGGCGCAAGGCTATCTGTTCAGCCCGCCGCGTCCCGCTGCCGAGGTGGAGACGATGCTGTCGAAGCCACGGGCGCGGGTCGTCGCTTAGTTTCTCTCTTTAAGCCTCGCGCAACGCGAAATGCGCGCCGCAGAATGCCATCACGGCGCCGAGGCATAAGGCCGCAAGGCCGGCGAGCACGCCCGACACCGTCGGGACCGGGCTCGGCGACGAGGCGGCCTGTCCGGCGCCGGCAAGGATCAGCACGCCGACCGCGATCAGGAACTGTCGCATCCGCTGCGGAATTTGGCCCGAGGCCGCGCTGTGCATCAGGTTGGCGGTAAAATAGCCGCCGGAAAAGCCCACGGTCGCGATCAGCCACCACGCGATTGCCGCGCCCGCGGGCATGAATTCGCTTGTGTCTGTTCGCCACAGGCCGCCGAGATCGAGCCCGTAACGTGCGCCCAACATGTGCACGGCCAGCGCCAGCAGCACTCCGGAAACAATCGCGCCGGCCAGGATCAGGCGACGCGGAAAATAAGTCGTATCGGCCATGGCCCGCTTGTAAGGTAAAGCCAGCTCGCCGCGCAAGCAGGCCGCGTTCAACTCACAACGGGATTTTTGGATTGTCCACCGCACGACCGGAACAGACAGCGACAGCAGGCGAGAGCACGCTCGGGACCCGCTACGCCTACAAGGCATCGCTGATCGGATCAGCGCATGAATTTGAACTGACGGAACAAGGCCTGTCGTGGGAGGCGAGGGGAAAATCCGGGATGTGGCCCTATGCCGATATCGCCGCCGTGCGCCTGTCCTATCGGCCGATGTCGATGCAGTCGCGCCGCTTCCGCGCCGATATCGAGCACAAGAGCGGCCAGAGCATTTCGGTTTTTTCGACGACTTGGCAGACGGTTGCGCTGATGGCGCCGCAGGACCGCGACTACCGCGCCTTCATCGAACTGTTGCACGCGCGCCTGAAGGCCGCAGGCGGCAGGGTCGCGCTGGTCGGCGGCATCGGGCCGATGACCTATGCCGGCGGCTGTCTGCTGCTGGCGCTGGTTGCGATCGCGATCGCAGGATTGCTCGCGCGCGCAGTCGCTACGGGTGAATTCGCCGGCGCCTTGTTCCTGGTCGGGTTCGCCGCCCTGTTCGGATGGCAGATGGGCGGCTTCATCCGGCGCAACAAGCCGCGGCTGTACACGTTCGATGAGCTGCCCGAGACGTTGCTGCCGCCGGCGCCTCGCAATCCGGCGAAATGAAATGTGACTTCGCCCGACGCAGGACGCGCGGCATCATGATCGGATCGTTTTCGTTATCAGACGAACTGCCGTGACGGATCGAAACAGGCGATCGCCAACCGAGGCCGAAATTGCCGCGATCAACACGCGGCATCTGATCGAGACGCCGTTACGGCCGGCCGACCTGCTGTTCGTATTCGGAACGCGCGAGGATGTCGAGGAGCGCGTCGATGAAGCCTGCAGGCTGTGGCGCGACGGATATTTTCGCTGGGCGATCGTGAGCGGCGGGCGTGACGCCGGGATCGGATCTGTCGGAATGCGAGGTCATTGCGGGTGCCATGATCGCGCGGGGCGTTCCGGCCGACATCATCCTGAGAGAGGAGCGCGCGATGAACACCGGCGAAAACGTGATCCTTTCGCTGCCGATCATCGACGCTGCCCTCGGCCTCGCCAACATCCGCAGCGTGATCTGTCTCGGCAATACTTGGACCGCGCGCCGCTATCCGATGACGCTGCACCGACACTGGCCGGAAGTGGAGAAGATGCTGGTCATGGTCGACAGCTTCACAACGCCGCGGGCGCTCTGGCACACCGACGCCGAATTCAGCCGCCGCATGCTCCGCGAATGGGACAAGATCGAGCCGTACAAGGCGAGGGGCTTCATCGCGGAATGGCCGGCAAGCCGGGCAGGCGACCGATAGTTCTACTCGGTCGTATCGACGTCTTCTTTCGCAGTCAGCATTCCCGACAACGTGCGTAGCGCCAGATCGAGCTGTTCGGTGCTGGGGGCGCCGAGCGCCAGGCGGACAGCGTTGGGGGCGTGTCCCGGACTTACGGCGAAGGTGGTCGAAGGGGTCAACGCGATGTCGCGTCGGGCCGCGGCCGCGACGAATGTCTGCGAGCGCCAATGCTGGGGCAGGGTCAGCCAGAGATGGTAGGATTTGACGTTGGCCTGAACATCGAATCCGGCGAGGTATTTGGCCGCCATCTGCTGACGTCGTGCCGCATCGATCCGTTTCAGGCGTGACAGCTCGCTAACGGTGCCATCTGCCATCAGCCGCTGTCCGGCGGCAAACGCAAATCCCGAAGCCGTCCACCCACCCGATCGAACCGCGGACATGACGCGTTCGCGCAGCCGCGGCGGCGAAACGATGAAGCCGAGGGCAAGGCCGGGCGCCACCTTCTTCGACAGGCTGTCGAGCGTGATGCAGCTATCCGGCGCGAGCGCGGCCATCGGAGTTTCTTCGTCAAGAAAGCCGTAGACCGTATCCTCGATGACGGTGAGGCCGAGCTTCTCGACCACGCGCAGCAAATCGGCCCGACGCGCCGCTGGCATGGTCATGCCGAGCGGATTTTGAATCGTCGGCTGAACGTACAGCGCCGACAAATGCGCTTCGCGGTGAGCCTTCTGCACCGCGTCGGGGCGAACGCCGTACTCATCCATCGCAAGCGGCACCAGCGTCACGCCAAGCCGGACGGCGATGTCCTTGATGAACGGATAAGTCAGCGCCTCGACGCCGCAGCGGCCGCCGCTCGGCACCACCGCCGCTAGCGCCGCGGCGATGCATTGCCGCCCGTTCGCGGTGAAGACGAGTTGGTCGGGGGCAGGAGACCAGTCCTCGCGAGAGAGAAACTCGGCGGAAATGGTCCGTGCGGCAAGAGTGCCTGCCGTGGTCGAGTGCCGCAACGCGAGGTCGAGCACCTCGGGGCGTTCCAGCCCTGCAAGGCTTCTCGCGATCATCGCCGATTGTGTCGGCAGTATCGGATAGTTCACTTCCAGATCGATGCGCGCGCCGCGCGGTTCTGCCGGCATGGCGATGCCGCGGCGCGTCTCGCCAGACACGAACGTGCCGCGCCCGACTTCGCCGACCACCAGGCCGCGGCGCAACAACTCGGTATAGACGCGGCTCGCGGTCGAGACCGCGATCTTGCGCTGATAGGCGAAACTGCGTTGCGGCGGCAGGCGATCGCCGGGCTTGAGCGCGCCATTGGCGATCTCGGCGGCGACGGTATCGGCAAGCTTTAAGTACTCGAACTTCGACATTATTGCACCGAGAGCAATGTTTTCCTTGCACCGAGAAATGTATCGGATCATTTTGAACCCATCAAGCCCGTGATTGCACTGAGAGGGGTGCAAGCAATCAGAACTCAATAGGTGCAAGCGCTTAGGCGGCGTTTGCGCCGGCGGCAGCGCTTTGCCGCTCGCAAGCAAGGAGAAAGGCGATGACGACGATATCCCAGACGGCAGGTCAGCCTGCTTCCCGAAACGTGCGGACCGGATTTTTCGGCCTGCTCGGACGCTGGGTGAACGGCATCGTCACCTATTTTGCGCACCGCGAAGCGGTCAAAACGCTGAGCGAACTGGACGATCGCGCGCTCCGCGACATCGGCGTCGAGCGCAGCCAGATCGAGGTGGCCGTGCGCGGCATGATCGATCCGATGTACGGACGGATGATGTGAGGCGTCTGAATTAATCGCCAGTAGATCAAACGGCCCGGTCGATCGATCGGGCCGCTTTTTTGTCGGTCACATGCCGCGCCACGCTCGATCACGTAGCGTGGCTAAAATATCCCACCACCCAGAATAGAATGGAAGCGAACAGACGTCTCATAGGTTCGTAGGACGCAGATTTCGCGCGCGATCGGTACGCAAACGATCAGCGCGGAATCAAACGAATCTGGAGATGAAGATGAGATTGTTAGCCCAACGTCATTCTTTGCTGCTGCAGGCGACCGCGCTAGCGCCGTTGATTGCGCTGGTCGCTCCGATCGGCCGCGCAGAGGCGGCATGCGACGCGGCGTCGCCGGTCAACAACACCGTCATCACCTGCACGGGGGCCACGGTCGATGCCAACGGGACCACCGGCTTCGGCAGCAGTTCGGATACCGGCAACACATACAATATCGTCCCGGGCGCTTCGGTGACGGGAAGGCGCGAGGGCCTCGCCTTTAGCCGCGGAACCGTGAACAATTCGGGCACCATCTCGGCCGGGGGCGTCGCAGTCCTCGGCAACGACGATACCGTCGTCAACAATTCGGGCACCATCTCGGCGAATGACTTCAACGGCAGGGGCGTCACGGGCTCTTCCTTCCACGTCACCAACTCCGGAAGGATCGAGGCGAACGGCTTGGAAGGCACGGCCATCAGGGGCGGCGGCGTCAACGACCTAACTAACACCGGCACCATCTCGGCGAACGGCGTGAGCGGCGTTGCCGTTCTGTCCAACGATGTCCTCAATGCGAACAACTCTGGAAACATTACCGCAAGCGGCGCGAATGGCGCGGCGGTCATTTCCGATGGGGTGAACATGTTCAATTCCGGCTTCATCGGCGGGACCAAAATTGGCATCAGGGGGGACGTTTTTGCCAATGTCACAAACACCAGCGGCGGCTCCATTGTCGCGGCTGGTCCAAACGGCATCGCCATCATCGGCAACAGCGCCGTGACAGACAACGCTGGTCAAATTTCGGCCGCTGACGCGACAGGCATCGCCATCAAAGCCCTTAGGGTCGATTTGATAAACCGAGGCACCGGGACCATCTCGGGCGGATTCGCTGGCATCGAAGCCACAACGCTTGCGAATGTAGCGAATGCCGGCACCATCTCAGGCGGCAACTTTGGCCTTGTCGGCGTCATTAACGGCGACATCAACGTGACCAGCAATACGGGTACCATCACAGGCGTCAATCGAGGTATTGGTACCGTCGGTTCCGTTACCGTAGACAACGCTGGTACCATCTCAGGGACAGGCGCGAGCGGCGTTGGCATTGATGGCGATACCGCCGTCACCCTGAACAACGCTGGCTTCGTCTCGGGCGGGGCATTCGGCATCAGAGCTTTGGGCGTCGCGAACGTGGCGAACGCCGGCATCATCTCGGGTGGCAGCTTTGGCATTTTCGGCTTCACGAGCGGCAACATCACCGTGACGAGCAATACCGGCACTATCTCCGGCGGCAATGCCGGCGTTGGTAGCGGCGCCGCCGTGACAGTGAACAACGCCGGCGCGATTTTCGGGGTGAACGGCGTTGCCATCGAGGGCGACACCGCCACCGTGAACAACGTGCATCCCGGCATTATCTCGGGCCGGCAATTCGGCATTTTCGCCCGCGTCGCCAGCGTAGAGAACGCAGGCATCATCCAGGGGACGGCTGCAGACAGCACCGGCATTCGGGGAGTCGACATCGCCAACATTGTGAATTCCGGCACCATCGCGGGCGGAAACAGCGGCATCACTGCCTTCACGCGCGCGACCGTGAACAACGGCGGCATCATCTCCGGCGGCGTGTTCGGCATCGCCGCCGGTAACGGTGGTAATGGCACGATCGACCTCACCAATTCCGGGGGCATCACCTCGCGCGACATCGCGCTCTCGGCCGGCACCGTCAACGTCAACAATTCCGGCAACATCTCCGGTAGCAACAGAGCGATCAGCGCGAACAATATCGATCTCGTCAATTCTGGCGCAATGTCTGGCGGCGAATCGGCTGTTTCCGGCGACAACGTCAAGGCCATCAATTCTGGTTCGATTGCGGGAGGTAGGTTCGGTGTCGCAGCAGACACAGGGACCATCTCCAATTCCGGCAGCATTTCGGGAGGGATCAGCGGCATCCTTGTTGGTGGCGGCACGATAGCCAATTCCGGTACCGTGTCCGGCGACATTGGCGTGCTCTCCTCGTTTAACGGCGTCACCATCGACAATTCTGGGACCATCGCTGGCACCGGCGGCACCGCCATCAAGTTTACCTCCGCCGCCGACACACTCACGCTACGAACCGGTTCGCAGATCATCGGCGTGGTCGACATGGGTTTTGGCGACGACGTCGTCAATGTGGCGGTCAGCGCGCCCAATACGCGGGTGTCGTCACTGACGTCAGTGGCGCTTCCGACTTTCATCAATTTCACCGGCGTCCTCAACACCAGCTTCTCGACGGGCAACAGCAATCCGGCGGTCTCGGCCGGGACCACGCTCGCCACGCTGGATTCCACTGCGCTCGCACTGGCCGACCGCGCGCTGATGGATTTCACCGGCGGCGTGTCGTCGCTGGTGCAGGGCCGTCTCAACGGGGTGCCGCCCTCGGCAAACGGGTCGATGATGGCGATGGCTTACGCAGCGGACAGCAGCGATACCGGGCGCTTCGTCAAGGCGCCCCGCGCTTCCGGCTGGAGCAATGCCGCGCCGATCACGGTATGGGCCAATAGTTTCGGCGGTCAGCGCACCCAGGACGAAACGGCGGCCACCTTGCGCGCCACCAACACCGCCTGGAGCAGCGCCATGGGCATCGACCGCAGGATACGGCCGGACTGGCTGGTCGGCGCCTTCATCGGTGGCGGCTCGGGACGGCTCGCAGTCGATCTCGGCTCGCAGCGCGTCGATACGGATTATTTGTTCGCCGGCGGCTACAGCCGCTTCGAATGGGTCTCGCAGTTCCTCGATTTCACCGTGCAGGGCGGCAGCTCGACCAACAAGTCGGATCGGCTGGTGCTGAACAACGGTGCTGCGGAGACGGCAAGAGCGACGTATGACGGCTGGTTCATCAGTCCGGAACTGGCCTATGGCATGCGCTATCAGATCGGCAATGGCTATGTGCTGACGCCTACGGCACGCGTGCGCTATATCGCCGGCTTCTTCGACGGTTACTCCGAGACAGGTTCAGCCCAGGGGCTGACGGTCGGCAGCCGCACGCTGCAGAATTTCGAGGAGCGCGGCCAACTCGAAGTGTCGAAGACGACGAACTTCTTCGGCGGCGACCACACGCTGAAGACCAGCGTGCATGGCGGCATAATCGCACAGCAACGCGTCGGCGATACCACCGTCAACACGGTGCTGATCGGCCAGAACCTTTCCTTCGCGACGCCCGGCAAGGGCAGCACTGTAGGCGCGGTGTTTGGCGCGGGCTTCGACTACCATACCGCCAGGAACGTCGCTGTGTTCGGCGCGGTGGAAGGGGTTGCGATGTCCGACCAGAGCCGCATCGGGACCGCCAGAGGCGGCATTCGCGTCGCATTCTGACGGGGCGCCGGACACCTCGCACCGACAAGGCGTGATCTTGATGCGCCGCAGCACCGAACAGCCATCCTCCAATCGGAGGATGGCTGTTATTCCCGGCGACCGGATCAATATAATTTGAGGCGACGATGAGCCCGGATCATCGCAAGTACGCAAGCGCGTCATCATGACGCCTGCACCGGGAAGCGTTTCGGAATGAACACAGTGTCACATCTGCGGTCGGTCTCCGAAGGCGCTTTCCATAATCAGCAACAGCTCAGTGACCTGATTGGCATCGTTTATGATGCCGCCATTGATCCATCGCTTTGGCAGCGCACCCTCGAAAGGGTCGCCCTTTTTGTCGGCGGCTCCGGCGCCGGACTTTTCTGCAAGGACGTCGGAGTGCCGCACGCCGCGATTCCGCACAGCGTGGGCTTTGAGCGGCCGTTGCCCGTTGCCCTCTTTCGACAGATCTACTCGGCTGCGGAGGGGCACTTTCTCGGCGATCTCGAAGTGCCGATTGCGACCACCGACCTGATGCCTTTCGCAGACTATGCCCAGACCGACTTTTATCGACAATGGGCCGAGCCTCAGGGCCTGGTTGATTTCCTGAGCGCGGTCCTCGACAGGACGGTAATCAGCTCAGCCATCTTCGGAGTGTTCCGCCACAAGCGAAACGGCATGGTCGACGACTACGCGCGCCGGCAGATGAGGCTGATCGCTCCGCATATCAGGCGCGCCGTGTTGATCGGGCGGCTGTTCGAGTTCAAGGCGGCGGAAGTGGCGACGTTCGTCGATACGCTCGATGGGCTTGGTGCGGGCATGTATCTCGTCGATGCGGCAGGGCGCCTCATTCACGCCAATGCCGCCGGCGACGCCATTCTTGGCACCAGCGACATTCTGAGTTCGGTGGGCGGGCGGCTGGCAGCCAATGATGCGCAGGTCGACCGCGCCTTGCGAGACGTCTTTGCGGCTGCAGGGCAGGGCGATGCGGCGCTCGGCAACAAGGGGATCGCCGTCCCTCTGATCGGAAGCGATGGCGAGCGCTATGTCGCCCATGCGCTGCCGCTGACTTCGGGCGCGCGCCGCCGCGCCGGTGTTGTCTATACCGCTGCCGCGGCTTTGTTCGTTCGCAAGGCGACCCTGGCGGTCTCGTCCGCGCCTCAAGCCATCGGCAGCGCGTTCAAGCTGACGCCGACCGAACTTCGCGTCTTGCTGGCGATCGTCGAAGTCGGCGGCATTCCGGAAGTCGCGATCGCATTCGGCGTTGCCGACACCACGATCAGGACGCATGTCAGCCGCCTGTTTGAAAAGACGGGCACCGCGCGGCAGGCCGATCTCGTCAAGCTCGTCGCGGGATATGCGACACCGCTGGCTGACTGAGCGCGACCGGGATCGTCACGCTACATCGCCTCTTCGATCTGGGTTGTCGCGCTAACGGGCATGCGTAACGCCGCGATGCTGACGAATCAACAATTCCTCCCGTATTCGTAGGACGACAGCCGAACGGCAATTGTTCAGGATCGCAAGCGCCCGGACGGAAGCGCTGTGGCAACGCAGGCGATCAGATATTCGATCCTTCTGCGTTCCATCAAGCTCGGGAACGCAAAGCAATGAGCATTGAAGCCATTCCGAGCAAGGCGTCGGCAACAGAACCCAGGCAGCGAACAGCGACAGCCCGCAGAGCGGTGATTTGCGCGTTCGCGGCGACGGGAGGCCTGGCAACCAACATCTTTCTACCCTCGCTGCCGGCAATCGCGGCCGATCTGCGTGTCTCCAGCGCTGCCGTCACTTCGAGCATAACGGTTTTTCTGGCGATCTTTGCCGTGGGACAATTGATCGTCGGCCCGGTGTCGGACCGGTTGGGACGACAAATGCCGATCCTGATCGGGCTCTGCATTTTCGTGCAGGGAACGATATGGTGCGCTCTCGCAGGCGATCTGTTGGGTCTGCTGATCGGCCGATCGATACAAGCTGCCGGAGCATGTGCGGTCGCCGTGCTGTCGCGCGCTATTGCGCGGGATCTGTTCGACGGCCAGGCGCTCGGAAAGGTCATGGCGTCGATCACGATCGCCACCGCGGCTGCGCCGGGATTCTCGCCCCTTGTCGGCAGTGCGCTCGATCAACTTTTCGGCTGGCGCTATGAATTTGCTTTTGTCGCGGTTTTCGCCATCTGCGCCGGAGCGGCGTATGTTGTCTTCGTCGGCGAAACCAAGGCAGCCGCCGAGAATTCGCTGCATCCGCTCAAGATTGCCAGTTGCTATCTCGGCCTGATCCGAGACGCGCGGTTTGCTGCGCCTGCCAGAACCGCAAGCCTTCTGATGGCCGGCGTGTTCGCTGTCTTCTCGGGCGCGCCGCGCGTGCTTCTCGAAGGTTTCGGCTTGTCGCCGATCACGATCGGCTCGCTGTTTGCCAGCGTTGTCGTTCTGGTGTTCGGTGCCGGCATGCTGGCGCCAAGACTATCGGCGCGGTTCGGTTCCCGTCTTGCGACGTTGGCTGGGTTGGCATTGGCGGCCATCGGAGCTCTCTTGCTGCTTGCCGTGGTGCTGACCGGGAACGACGCGCTGCTGCCGTTTCTCGCCACCGCTTCGCTCTTCCTGTTCGGGATGGGAATCGCGAGCCCGCTGTCAAGCGCGGCCGCGCTATCGCCATTTGGCGACAGGGCCGGCCTCGCGGCAGCCTTGTTCGGCTTCTCGCAGATGGCGGGGGCGGCATGCGGCGTGTCGCTCGCGGCGATTCTCTCCAGCGACCCGGCCATCGGGCTTGGAGCCGTGTTGGCCCTGACATCTCTTGTCGCGCTGGTCCTGCACGGGTGGGAAGGGCAACTGAAACAATCGCACCTTCAATTATAGCGAACGAAGTCGAATGCGGTTGCGCTGCACGACTAAACAGTGACGCAAGCGGGGTGAGTGCGAGCCGGGGGGGCCCATTCTACTTTGCATGGGGTTGTTTTCGCGTTTTTGTGTCTGGACCCTGCGGTGTGAAGGACCACATCTAGTGCCGGACCACCAGCACCGAGCACTTGGCATAGCGCACCACATGGCCGGCATTGGAGCCGAGAAAATAGGTCCGCATCGCCGGCCGGTGCGAGGTCATCACGATCAGGTCGGCCTTGACCGCCGCCGCCTCTTCAAGGATCTCGTGATAGATGCCGCCTTTCCGCACTGCGGTGGAAATGCGCGGCGCCTCGATGCCGGATTCCTGCGCCACGATCGCGAGCGCTTCCTCCGAGGTCGCGCGCTGCTGGGCGTCGAAATCGGCCGGCACGTATTCCGCCAGCATCACCGGCGTCATCGGCAACACATTGAGCAATCGTACCGAGCCGCTCCAGGTTTGCGACAGCGTTGCGGCGGTCGCGATCGCGGGCTTGGCCAGATCGGTATCAGCCAGATCGATCGGCACGAGAATCGACTTGAACATCGGAGCCTCCCGCTGCAGCCATCCGGTTCTGATTTGTCAGAACCCGACTCCAGCCCTTTGTTTTGACGCGCTTTCTTTTACGCAAACTTGTTCTTAATTCGCTCGAAAGCTGCGTCGTGGCGAGCTTAGCACGGGAGAGCCTGGATGTCCGCGCGCCTCAATCGTCCAGCGCCTGCTTCAGCAATTTCGGGCTGGTGAAGCGCACGAGCTTGCCGCGGCGGAACGCCACCTCGCTCCAGTCCTCGGTGGCAAAGTCGAGGATCGCCAGTCCCGCGGTCGGCAGATTGTCCTCGAGCGCCTTCTTCGCCGCCGCGTCGCCGCTGCCGGCGAGCATCAGCGCCAGCTCATGCATGCCGGGATTGTGGCCGATCAGCATCAGGCGCGCGGGGTCGGTGGCCTCGGCCATGCGGATGATCCGCAGGAGTTGCGTCGGCTCGGCGCCGTAGAGTTCATCGAGCAGTTCGACCTCCGGCTTCGGCGGCCGTTCCCGCACTGCATCCTTTATCGCATCGCGTGCGATTTCCCAGGTCTGCCGCGCCCGCACCGCGGTCGAAACCAGAACGGCGTCGGGAAAAGGCGGATGCCGGCCGATCCAGGTTCCGATAGCGACGGCGTCCCGCCGGCCGCGCTCGTCGAGTCGGCGGTCGTGGTCATGGCCCGAAGGCGCGTCGTGTTCGGTCTTGGCGTGGCGCAGCAGCATCAAACGGAGCATTGGCGCGATCTCGATTCGGTCTTAGTCTGGACTAATCTACAAGCTCATGTCTGGGACGAGGTGACAAGCGCTGCAGCCGGCCGTAAGAAACGCCATGCCCGAGACTTTCTCAAGTGCGACCAACAGCCCCGACGACGGCCCTTTTCGCTCGCGTCTTTCGTTCGACCTGGATGTCGACATTTGCGTGGTGGGAGCCGGACTTGCCGGTCTTACGGTAGCGCTGGAGGCCGCGCGCCGCGGCGCCAGCGTGGCCGTACTCGAAGGCCGGCATGTCGGCTGGAACGCGTCCGGCCATCAGCTCGGTACGGTCATGCCAGGCTACAGTCTTCCGATCGGGGACCTGATCGAGCGCGTGGGCATCGAAGACGCGCGCGAATTGTGGGCGCTGTCGAAGGAGGGCGCCGATTACGTTCGCGCCGCCGCAACCGACGAGGCGATGCCGGGAATTGCGCTTACTGAAGGCGCGCTGGAGGTCTCCAACGTCGATGCTGGCGAGACGCTGATCAGCCGGCTGCAGACGCTGAGCGAGGATTTCGAGACCGAAGTCGAGGGATGGCAGGTCGATCGCGTTCGCGATCAGCTCGGGACGGCACGCTATTTCCACGGCATCTATTATCCGCGCGCATTCCAGATCGACGGCCGCAAATACATCCATGGCCTTGCCGCGCAGGCAAGGCGGGCGGGCGCGCGCATTTTCGAAGATACCCCGGTTGTCAGCATCGATCCGTCGGGCATTCGCAAGCGCATCGTGACGCCGTCGGCGCGGCTGCGCGCCTCTCATATCGTGCTTGCCGGCAACGTTCATCTCGGCGCCCCGTTACGCCGCCTGTCGGAGACGCTGCTGCCGGTCTGGCGCTATGCCGCGGTGACGGAGCCGCTCGGCGAACGGCTCGGCGAGGTGATCGCCTTCAGGGGCTCGGTGGCCGACAGCGACGGCATCGATCATTTCCGAATCATCGACGGCGACCGGCTGATGTGGGCGAGCCCGGAAACCACCTGGGAAGCGCGGCCGCGCCGCTTTGCCCCCCTCATTCAGCGTCGCATTGCCACCATCTTCCCAAGGCTCGGCAAAGTCCCGATATCAGACGTGTTCGGCGGCGCGGTCGGGGTGACCGTGCACGGCATGCCGCAGATCGGCCAGTTGCGCAAAGGGCTGTGGGTTGCCAGCGGCTTCGGACGCCACGGCCTGAACACTTCGGCGATGGCGGGGCAGGTCATCGCGCGCAGCATCCTGTGGGGGGAGGACCGCTGGAAACTGTTCTCGCCATTCGAACTGGTCTGGGCGGGCGGCGCCACCGGCCGCGTAGCCGGCCATTTGATCGGCCTGTGGGGGCGGGGCCATTCCGCGGCGGCGGGCGCGCTGGCCCGTTACCGCGAAGGCGCCCGCGCCCGGGAACGGGTGCGCGAGGCGCGGTTGGCGGAGGCCAACCGGCAGGCCGGAACCAGGCCGCCGCGCCGTCCGCCGGTCGCGCCGCGCCCCGTGCGTCCACCGCCGCCACGGCCGGCAGAGGCCCGGGACGGCGGGATGCCGGTCGCTCCCTCGCAGGAAAGTGAGAAAGTCCGGGACGGATCGGTGTAACTTCGGCGCTTCCGGGCCGTACTTGATGGCGAACCGTTAGGCCCGCCTCGCACGGAGAATTCCATGTTCGACCGCCGTATCCTGCTCGCATCCGTAGCCGGCCTGTTTGGCTTGGCCGCTTTCCGCTGGCTGCGCACCACGCCGGCGCAGGCTGCCGGGAAATTCGAGGTGGAAAAGACCGACGCCGAATGGCGCGCCCAGCTCACGCCGCAGCAGTATGAAATCCTGCGCAAGCACGGCACCGAGCGGCCGGGCTCGAGCCCGCTCCTGAAAGAAAAACGCAAGGGCATCTTCGCCTGCGCCGGTTGCGATCTGCCGCTGTTCTCCTCGGATACCAAATATGACAGCGGCACCGGTTGGCCGAGCTTCTGGCAGCCGCTCGACAACGCCCTGGGCAAGACCGAGGACCGCACTTACGGCATACTGCGCACCGAGGTGCATTGCCGCCGCTGCGGCGGCCACCTCGGACACGTCTTCGATGACGGGCCAAAACCGACCGGCTTGCGCTATTGCATCGATGGGTTTGGGCTGGTGTTCCACCCGGCGGGGCCGTCGGCATCATAGCGGCCACGGCTCGGCAATTGTTGCCCGCCCGGCAAATGTGCCCCGGTCTTTGGACCGGGGCTTTTTTCTTAAAGCATTGATTTATATTGGTTTTGCTGTTTGGCACAACGCTTGCGACATCTTCTCCCGACGCGGCCTGCACCGGCGAGCCGCCCGGATCGAATTTGGAGAAAATGTCATGGGTATCTTCGGCGCTCTCACCACCGCGGTCGGCGGCCTCCGCGCCAACTCCTACGCGCTGGAAAACGTCTCGGGCAACATCGCCAACTCACAGACCACGGCGTTCAAGCGCGTCGACACCTCCTTCCTCGATCTGATTCCGCAGACCTCAGCGACCGCACAACTCGCGGGCGGCGTCACCACGCAATCCCGCTCCACCAACTCGGTGCAGGGCGACGTGCAGACGGCCTCGGTCGCGACCTTCATGGCGATCAACGGCAACGGCTTTTTTGCGGTGCAAAAGCCTGGCAACTTCACCGACGGCACGCCGGTGTTCGACGGCGTCGACCGCTATACCCGCCGCGGCGACTTCCAGCTCGACAAAAGCGGCTATCTCGTCAACGGCGCCGGCTATTACCTGCAGGGTGTGCCGATCGACCCGACCACCGGCAACCCATCCGGCAGCTCGCCGCAGGTCCTCCGATTCCAGAACGACTTTTTGCCGGCGCAGCAAACCACCAGGATCGACTATCGCGCCAACCTCGCCAGCTATCCGCTGACCACCAAGCATGACGTTTCCGTTCCCGGATCGGAATTGATCGTGCCGGGATCATACAGCGCCGGACGTAACCCGCTGGCGCTCGGCACGCCTGCGGCGCCCTATACCGACGCCTCCAGGAGTGGCACCAGCCAGAACAACAAAGCGACGCCGTCGGTGGCGAATACCGCCGCGACCCTGCTCAGCGGCGCGGCCGGCACCAACTCGATCTCCACCAACTTCGTCGCGGGCGACACCATCACGGTCAACGGCCAAACCCTCACCTTCATGGCGTCGGGCACCGCCGCCGGCCCCAACCAGATCGACGTCGACGCCAGCATCGGCACCTTGCTGGGCAAGATCGACGTGCTCCAGGGAACGTCAGTCGCATCCACAATCAGCGGCGGCTCGATCACGCTGCATTCCGGCACCTCCTTCAATCTCTCGATCTCAAGTTCGAACACCGCAGCCTGGGCTGCGCTCGGCTTTACCGGCACCGTGACGGCAACGCGCGGTGGCGGTGGTGGCGTCGGCACCGGTCAGGTCGTCGGCAACGACAATTCGACGTTCCTCGCCGAGTCGATCGCGGGTGGTGCGGTTACGACCTACGACGTCTCGGGCGCTCCGGTGAACCTGCAGTTCCGTTGGGCCAAGGTCGACAGCGCCTCGCTCGGTGCCGGCCATACCGACACCTGGAACCTGTTCTACCAGGTCAATCCCAACGCAACCGGCACTCAGGTCGCGTGGCAAAACGTCAACACCAATTTCACCTTCTCTGCCTCAGGCCAGATGACGCCGGCGATTCCGTCCGTGGAGCTCACCAATGCCGTCGTCAACGGCGTCGCGCTGGGTAGTCCCGTCATCAACTTCGGCACCGGCGGCGTCACCCAGTTCGCGGACGCCAACGGCAACGTGCAGGTCAACCAGATCCAGCAGGACGGCTTCCCGGCCGGCCAGTTGCAATCCGTCGGCGTCGGCACCAATGGCCGCATCGTCGGCAACTATTCAAACGGCCGCAACCTCGACCTCGCCGAAATCTCGGTCGCGACCTTCAACGGCACCAACTTCCTCAAGCGCGTTAACGGCGGCGCATTCGAAGTCACCGACGCATCCGGACAGGCGCTGTTCGGCAAGGCCGGAACCATTGTCGGCTCGTCGCTGGAAGGATCCAACACCGACATCGCCGACGAGTTTACCAAGCTGATCGTCACTCAGCAGGCGTACTCGGCCAACACCAAGGTGATCACGACTTCCAACACGATGGTGCAGGATCTCCTGAACGTGCTGCGATAGTTTGCCGCGACGCTCACGATGCGATTTGAGATGGGCAATTAGTCATGGGTTTGAGTCAAGCTCTCTCCACCGCAATGTCCGGCCTGCGCGCGACGCAAGCCGCGATCTCGCTGGTCGGATCGAACGTCGCCAACGCGGAAACGCCCGGTTACGTCAGGAAAACGATCATCCAGTCCGCCGGCGTGACCGGCGATTACGGCTCGAGCGTTCTGCTCCACGGCGTCGACCGTCAGCTCGACCAGTATTTGCAGACGCAACTGCGCACGGAAACCTCCGGCGCAGCCTATGCCGATATTCGTTCGACCTACCTCCAAAATTTGCAGAACGTCTACGGAAACCCGTCCGAAACCGGCACGATCGAGGATGCATTCAACAAGCTGCTGACCGCATTTCAGGGCCTGTCCACCAGCCCGGACTCGCAGTCGGCGCGGATCGGCGCCGTCAGCGCCGCGCAGACGATGGCGCAAACGCTCAATGCGGCGACACAGGGAATCCAGGCTCTGCGCGCCAACGCCGAGATGGGCATCAACGATTCCATCATCACGGCGAACAACGCGATGGCCCAGATCGCGTTCATCAACAATCAGCTCCAGAACAACGGCAAGACGGACGCGGCGACGGCATCGCTGCTGGACCAGCGCGACCAGTACATCACCCAGTTGTCGAGCCTGATGGACATCAGAACCGTCGTCAACGACCTCAACCAGGTGACCGTGTTCACGAATTCCGGCGTGCAACTGGTCGGCACCGAGGCGGCGCAGCTTTCGTTCAATCCCCAGGGCACGGTGACGCCCAACACGCTGTACAATCCCGACCCGACCAAGAACAACGTCGGCACCATCACCATCAACTTCCCGCACGGCGGCAGCTACGATCTGGTGTCGACCAACTCGATTCGTTCGGGCAAGATCGCTGCCTATCTCGAGCTGCGCGACAACACGCTGGTGAAGGCGCAGGCGCAGATCGACCAGTTCGCGGCGTCGATGGCGAGCGCACTGTCGGACAAGACGACGGCCGGTTCCGCTGCTCCGGCGTCCGTGCTGCCGCAGGCCGGCTACGATCTCGATCTCACGGGCCTGCAATCCGGCAACGTCATCCACGTCACCTACAAGGACAACACCACCGGTGTTACGCACAATCTGTCGATCGTGCGCGTCGACGATCCGAGCGTGCTGCCGCTGAGCAATACTACGACCCTCGATCCCAACGATGAGGTGCTCGGCATCAATTTCGCCGGCGGCATGGCGTCGGTGGTCTCCCAGCTCAACGCCGCACTCGGGTCGAGTGATCTGCAGTTCTCAAACCCGTCGGGATCGACCCTGCGCGTGCTGGATGATGGCGCGCCAAACCGCTCCGACGTCCTGGCGGCGTCGGTCACAACGACCATGTCGTCGCTCACCAGCGGCAACCCTCAGCTTCCACTGTTCACCGATAATGGCGGCCTGTTTTCCGGTGCGATCACCGCCAATGGTTCGCAGCAGACCGGCCTTGCCGGCCGCATCAGCGTCAATCTCGGGCTGCTCGGCGATCCCTCGCGCACCATCGTGTTTTCCACCAGCCCGCTGACGCCTTCGGGCGACACCACGCGTTCCGATTTCATTCTCACGCAACTGCAGTCGGGGAACTATCGCTATTCGCCGCAGACCGGCATCGGGACCACCGGCGCTCCGTTCACCGGCACGCTGGTCAACTTCGCCAAGCAGTTCATCAGCCAGCAGGGCGAAGCCGCAACCGCCGCGAAGCAACTCGCCGACGGTCAGTCTGTAGTGCTGAACACCCTGCAGAAGAAGGTGACCGATGCCTCAGGCGTCAATATCGACGACGAGATGGCGCATCTGCTCGCGCTGCAGAACGCCTATTCCGCCAACGCGCGCGTAATGTCGTCCATCAAGCAGATGTACGACACGCTGATCCAGGCTATGTGAGGGTATCATGTCGATCGATGGCGTTAACGGCAGGACGTCCTATATCGGGACCTCGATCCTCAATATCCGCAAGCAACTCGATGATCTGACGCAGCAGCTTGCCAGCGGCCGGGTCTCGACGACCTATGCAGGGCAGGGCGCCAATCGCGGCTTTGCGCTTAGTTTGCGCGCGCAGGTCAGCAGCATCGACGCGTTCAAGGACACCGCAACCAACGTCAACACGAGACTCAACGTCGTCAACCTTGCGCTGCAGGGATTGGCCGATATCGGCACGTCGGTAAAGAAAGCGGCCAGCACTTCGACCATCGTGCTCAACGACAACGGTCAAACCTCCGGCCAGATCACGGCGCAGGCGGCGTTCTCGAATGCGGTGTCGCTGCTCAACAGCCAGACCGGTGACCGCTATCTGTTTTCCGGCCGCACCACCGACACATCAGCGACGGTGCCGGCCGACGTCATGCTTGACGGTGTGGGAACCCAGGCCGGGTTGAAGCAACTTATCAACGAACGCCGCCAGGCCGATCAGGGCGTCAGCAACATGGCGCATCTGACGGTCTCGTCGCCGCCGTTGATGACCACCGTGACCAGCCTGGCCGAGGATGGTTCATCGTTCGGGTTGAAGCTCGGTTCAATCAGCTCATCGCTGACGGGAGCGACCGTGACGCAGCCGGCCGGCGCGCCGCCGGCGGCCACCGTCGCTCTCGGCGCCGTCAATCCGAACAATGGCGACAAGATCACGTTCAACTTCAACCTGCCCGACGGCACCACGGAGTCGATCGCGCTGACCGCGACGACCACCGATCCACCGCCTACCGGCTCGTTTCTGATCGGTGTCGGTCCCGTCGAGACGACTACGAACCTCCAGGCTGCGTTGACGTCTTCGATCAAGACGCTGAGTGACACTGCGCTGGTCGCCGCGTCGGCGATCGAGGCTTCCAACAATTTCTTCAATCCATCGGCGACGGTCGTTGGAGGTACGGCCAACAACAAGGACACGGTGCCGGCGCCGATTACTGGCGCCACGCTGCTTTACGGCGCTGCGAATACGGATTCGCTGGCCGTAAACTTTGCAGCGGGCGATACCATTACCGTCAACGGCACGCCGATTACCTTCGTCGCTGCCGGCGCGACCGGCAACCAGCTCAATATCACCGACAGCGTTCAGACCCTGCTGGCCAAGATCGATTCGATCACCGGCACCGGTACCCCGTCGACCGTCACCGGCGGCGTGATCGCGCTGCATGGCGGTGACGGCGCGAGCCTGACTGTTTCCAGTTCGAACGCGGCCGCATTCGCGGCGCTGGGCTTCAGCGCCCCGACGAGCGCAAATCCGGCGCCGCTGCGCGTGAACGGTCCGCCGTTTGCCACCGCCACCAATCTGATCGGCGGCACAACCGCCAACACCGTCTCGTGGTACACCGGCGAAGTCGGCACCGATCCGCCGCGCGGCACGGCGATCGCGCGCATCGACCAATCCATCACGGTGCAATACGGCGCGCGCGCCAACGAGCAGGCGCTGCGCTACGAGTTGCAGAACATCGCGGTGTATGCCGCGGTCACGACCAATGCCGCCAACCCAAATTCGAAAGCGCAGGTGAACGCGCTGCAACAGCGGATTTCGGCAAACCTGGCGCCGCAGACCGGCCAGCAATCGATTCAGGATATGCAGGCGGAGTTCGCCGGCGCGCAGAATGCCATCAAGGCTTCGACCGATCGCCAGACCCAACTCAAGGGAATGGCGCAGACCATGCTGGACCAGATCGAGGGCATCAACCAGGACGAAGTGGCGACCAAGATCCTGGCGCTGCAGACAAGTCTGCAGGCCTCGTATCAAACGACATCGATGCTCTACCAGACCACGCTGACCAAGTTCCTGCCGATCTGAAGAAAACTTGTTCGCTTCAAAGCAAAAGGCCTCCTTGCGGAGGCCTTTCCATTTTTGAGCGATGCGATGGCTATGCGGATTTACGATCGGGCTCTTCGTGTGATTGCTCGTGTGATTGCAATTTCCGGGCGCTTTCCAGGATCTGCTCTTCATGGCTGATCAGTTTCTTCGATTCCTTCAGCGCGTGGTAGAGATCGCCATTCAGAATGAAGTTGTTGATCCCTTCGATGAAGGGCCAGGCACTCGGCATCGCGGTCAGGATGTCGCGCACGAGGCTGAAATAGGTCGGATGGTGCGCCATCGGATCCGGTGACAGGTACATGAGCTGTACAGCGAGATAGACGAGCTTGGCCGGCGTGTCGGCGCTCCCGGGTGTGAGAATGTCTTTCTCGCGCAGGATCGGAATCCTGTCGCCGTCGATCAACAGCCTGGCGCGCTGATCGGTATTGGTGACTACGCAGGCACCGATGATGATTCGCTCGTGCGGTTTGAGCTCGACTTTCAAGGCCATGCCTGTTCTCCGTTTGACGCTTTTCGCGCGTTGTCGATTGCCCGCCGGCAGATTCGCATCCTTCCCGATGATGGTTAACCAATGGTGAACATACCAATAGTGCCCATTTGGCGGGGCTTTCTTGCGCCTGACCAGTAGGAATACGGAGCAGATTCCGACCCGACGAATTAATTGCACAGGCGTCAACTTCAACGCGGCCGGTGTCGGTCTCGCCAACTTCATCGACAACGCAGCGACTAACAATGTCGTTGCCAACCTGGCCAGCGCTTCGACGTTGCTGCGCACGGAGGCGTCAGCCTTGGGTTCGAACCTGTCGATCGTGCAGATCCGTCACGAAACTTTTCCGCTCGAGAAGAAAAATCTCGGCATGAAGAAAAGTACCGAAGGTGAGAATTTGGGCTTCGATGTTAATTCCATCAGAACCTGATGGCCGGCATGCTGACGAAAATGTGGATTTCTGCCGGACTACCGACACAATCGGTAACACTTGCTAACCATATTTAAAGGCGCAACCTGTATGAAAGTTGGGCAGTTTTTCTGCAGTCCCGCGGTCAACCGCTCCCATCGAGGTTAGTGAATGTCTAATGCAGCCCAAGCCTACGCGCGTACATCGCAAACGACGACGTCTCCCCGTGAAATCGAAGCGCAGGCGCTGCTGAAGGCCGCACGGCAACTTCAGGAAGTTCAGTCGAACTGGAACGGCCCCGACAAAGCGATGCACAATGCATTGCTGTTCAACCGTCGGCTATGGTCGATCTTCATGAGCGCCGTTGAGGCGAACGAGAACCCTCAATCGATCGAAGTGCGGCAGAACATCGCGAACATCGGCGTCTTCGTGATGAAGCAGACTGTCGACATGCAATTGAACCCGGATCCGGCCAAGCTGAAGTCGCTGATCGACATCAATTGCAATCTCGCCGCCGGCCTTTCGGGCCGCGGCTAACCGGTTCGAGGAAGCGGGCCAAGATGGCTGACCTTTGGAGCATCATATCGGCCAACTACAAGGCGGTGGGATTGACCGTTCCGTCCAAGACTCCGTACGTGGCGGTCGATCCCAAGCTCTACGAAGGCACCTGGACCGGGAAATATGCCGATAACAAGACGTTCAAGTTCACGGTCTCGAACGTCACCGGCTTTCGCGCCAAGGTGCAGTACCAGAGCGGCGGCACAAACAAGTTCCAGGAAGTTCTGATCAAGGATCTTTCGTTCCGGATCGGCGACACCAAGTTCACGCTATCCGCCCTCGGGAAAGCGGAGATCAAGAACGTCGTCACCGATCCGTCGAGCGGGCAGACCTATCTCGACCAGGCCTACGCCTCACGCTCCGGCTGAAATCGGCTCAGGCCTTGCGGTCGGTTGCGCGAAGCCGCGTCGGCGCGTCCTTGGTCAGGTCGAGCGTGTGGAAATAGGCCCGCCGGCGCAGCACGGCTTCCTCCGGAAACTGCTTCACGACCTGGCTCGTCTTGACGTCGACTACCTGATAGACGACGGCGCGCGCATCGCGGTCGATCACGACCTGGTTCGATACTGCAGGACTTGAAATGGAGACGCGGACCGCAGCGGAATCCGTGCTGGCGCGCGCGCTTGAGTCGACTGCCGAGACGCTCTGGCTCGCCGGCAGTTCGGTTGCGACCGCATGTTGTGCCGCCTCGCTCACGTGCTGAACGATCGGCGCGGCAACCGGTGCCCCCACCGGTTTGATGTTGAAATCTGTACTCATGGCAGCCTCCAGGCTTGCTGCGAGTCAAATCCCAACCCCTCGTCGGTTGCAATATAGCCCTCTACATCTCAACGTGATGTTAGGGAACACGCTGAATTCCGCTCTGACGCGAGCGCGCAAATTTAATGAAAATTGTAGATAGTCGAAAACGGCGATCGCTTACAGCGAACGGCTGACCGAGAGCGGGGTGATGTTGCGTGGTCCCGGCGCGGCCCGTTGTCCCGAAGCCGTATAGGTATTCGGAATGTTCTTGCGCTGGATCTCGGCGTTGACGCCGCGCACGATGCCCTCCGACACCGCGTGCGCGGTCGCAAGCACGGTGAGATTGATCTGCAGCATCGCGCGGAAGGTGTCGTGATGGCGGCGCAACGTCGTCAGCAATTCCGGCGATACCTGCGCCAGATATTTTTGCGCGTTCTTCAGATTCTCGACCGCGACCATGTAGCGGCGTGACAGCTCGCCCTTTTGCTCTTCCAGCCGTATCGCCTCGCGCACGTTGCCGGCGCGAACCAGTTCGGTTTCGCGCTCGATGATGCCGAGCAGGCCGCTCATCACGTCCATCAGTTCTTCCGCGAGCTTGCGCGCCTCGGTCGGCGTGGAGATCGCTCTTGCTGGCGCGGGGGCCGGTGCGGGCCTGGCCTGAGGATGCTGATTCATGTCGGGGGGTTCCTTTGGATCAGCCGACGCGGTTGGCTTGCTGGAGGATCAAGGTGCGGAAGACATCGTTGGAGATACCGATGCCGCCGGACTTGGCGAAGGATTTCGAATACTCATCCGTCAGCATCGAGCGCCAGACGCCGGTGCCGGTCGTGTCACCGAACGGCCCTTCGCCTTTGACGCCGGTGGTCATCTGCGAAAACATCGTGTTGAGGAACATCGCCTCGAACTCCTCGGCCTTGGCGCGCGTCTTTTTCTGCGCTTCCGGCGAAATCTTGGTCAGGGCGTCGGCAAGCAGCGGGTCCTTGCGGCCGTTGATCAGCGAGGTCTTGTCGTAGGGATTGGCGATGCCGTTCATCACATCACCTCGATATCGGCCTGGATCGCGCCGGCGGCCTTGATCGCCTGCAGGATGCCGATCAGGTCGCGTGGGCCGATGCCGAGACCATTTAGGCCGTCGACGAGTTGCTGCAGCGAGACGCCGTCCTTCACGACCGCGAATTTCTTGCCGTCCTCGGAGACGCTGACGCCGGTGCGCGGCGTGACGACAGTTCGGCCGCGCGACAGCGGATTGGGCTGGCTGACCTGCGGGCTTTCGGAAATTGTCACGGTAAGATTGCCTTGCGCCACCGCCACGGTGGCGACGCGAACGTCCCGCCCCATCACGATGATGCCGGAACGTTCGTCTATGACGATCTTGGCGGCGAGATCGGGGTCGACCTGCAATTGCTCGATCTCGGTAAGAAAGGCGACGACGTTGCCCTTGAATTCGGCGGGGATCGCCAACTGCACCGTGGAGGGGTCGATCGGCTCGGCAGTCTTGACGCCGAGGAAGTCGTTGACGGCCGCCGCGATGCGTTTGGCGGTGGTGAAGTCGGCGTTGCGCAGCGCGAGCCGCACATTCGGCAGGCGATTGAGCGCGAATTCGATCTCGCGCTCGATGATGGCGCCGTTGGCGATGCGGCCGACGGTGGGCACGCCGCGCACGATCTTGGCGGCTTCGCCTTCGGCCTGGAAACCCGAGATCGCCAGCGAGCCCTGGGCTACCGCATAGACGTTGCCGTCGGCGCCGAGCAGGGGGGTGACGAGCAGGGTGCCGCCCTGCAGATTCTTGGCGTCGCCGAGCGCGGAGACCGTGACGTCCATCCGCGTGCCCTGGGTGCCGAAGGCCGGCAGATTGCCGGTGACCATGACGGCGGCGACGTTGCCGGTGCGGATGGTGGCGCCGCGGATGTTGACGCCCATGCGCTCCAGCATCGCCTGCAGCGACTGCTTGGTGAAGGGGATGTTGTTCAGCGTGTCGCCGGTGCCGTTGAGGCCGACGACGAGGCCGTAACCGATCAACTGGTTCTGTCGCACGCCTTCGATATTGGCGAGATCCTTGATCCGCGACGTCGCGCCCGCGGACGAGGGCGATAGCGCCAGCGCCAGCAGCGCGGCGCAGGCCACCCAAATTACTCTTGCCGAACGGATGCCGGGCATCCTGTGCTCCCCTCGAGGTCTTCCACCGGACCGCAGGCGCCACTCCCATGACGACGGTCCGGCATTAACTATGCGAGCGCCGTGCCACACCGCATTTCCGATGCAATGCATTGATATTGCTGGGTCTTCGTCGGAGGCGCGAGGTCGCGGCGGCTTCACCACGATGGGCGAAACTGCCGCATGTCGGCAGATTTTGCCGGGCCGTTTACGCGTCATTAACCATAAGAAGGCGAAGGTCGCTCTATTCTCAGGGCGAGATCACCACGATGCGCATCTACGGACCGAACGGCACCACGCTTGGATCGCCCGCAAGTCATACGCGGCGAACCAGTTCGACCGGCTTCTCGCTGCCGGAGACGCCGACCACGCCCGAGGAGCCGCGCGCGGCTGTGGCGCCCAAAGCCGCCGGCAACATCGACGCGCTGCTCGCCCTGCAAGGTGTCGAGGATCCGACGGAGCGCCGCAAGCGTTCGGTAGCACGGGGCAGGGGCGCGCTCGACGTGCTCGACGAGCTCAAGATCGGCTTGCTCTCCGGCAATCTCGATGCTTCTACGGTGAACCGGCTGCGCGATGCCGCTGCCAATCTGAAGTCGTCCTCCGGCGATCCCGGCCTCGATGCGGTGCTGGCCGAGATCGAGCTGCGCGTTGAAGTCGAACTGGCGAAGGCCGGGCGGTTCTAGCTCCTGATGTCATTTCCGGGCTGGCCGGGCAACCCATTATTCCAGAGACGTTCGTGCTCGACCGAAAGGCCGCGACGTATTGGATGCCCCGCTTGAAGCGAGGCATGACGGCGGTGGATTGATTCACGCCGCCATATCCTTGCGCGCCGCGTCGTAACGGCGCTGCGCGTTCAGCACCTCCTTCAGGTTCTTCTCCGCCCAGTCCCGCAACGGATCGACCGCGTCGGCGAGCGTCGCGCCGAGCGGTGTGATCGAATACTCCACCGTGACCGGCACGGTCGCGATCGCGCGGCGTTTGATTAATCCGTCGCGTTCGAGCGATTTGAGAACCTGGCTCAGCATCTTCTGCGAGATGCCTTCAATGGTGCGGCGTAACGCATTGAAACGCATCGGCTCGTGCCTGATGAGAAGCAGGATGAGTACGGCCCATTTGTCACCGACGCGATCGAGAATCTGCCGCGTCGGGCATTGAGCCGAATAGGCGTTCGGGGTTTTGGCGCTGGCTTTCACGGCGGTTACTCCGGCGTAATCAGGTGACCCAAAAGTGCTCTCTTAACACTTACATTCATTTCGCTATCTAGTCACCATTGGATACCATATCCATCAACTCGCAGGGAGACCTCCATGAAAATCGCCGTCATCGGGGCGTCCGGCAATGCCGGTTCGCGCATCACAGCCGAACTCGCCCGCCGCGGCCACACTGTGACCGCCATCGCTCGCCATCCCGAAAAGATCGCCGCCCAGGCCAACGTGACGCCCACCGCGGGCGATGCCATGGACCAAGCGGAACTGGCCCGGCTGCTCGCCGGTCATGATGCCGCGATCAGCTCGATCCACTTTCTCGCCAGCGACCCGGCCAAGCTGATCGGCGCTGCCAAGGATTCGAAGGTCGGCCGTTACCTCGTGGTCGGGGGCGCCGGCAGTCTTGAAGTGGCCCCGGGCGTTCGGCTGGTCACCACCCCGGGTTTTCCCGTGGCATACAAGGCGGAAGCCGAGAAGGGCGCCGCCTTCCTCGATCTGCTCCGAGCCGAGAAGGAACTCAACTGGACCTTCCTGTCGCCCTCCGCCCTATTCACCGCCGGCGAGCGAACTGGCAAGTTCCGTCTCGGGACCGACCAGCTTTTGACCGCTGCCGACGGCAAAAGTTCGATTTCCTTCGAGGATTTCGCAGTTGCACTCGCCGACGAGATCGAGCGTCCCGCCCATATCCGCCAGCGCTTCACGGTCGGCTACTAGGCGCTAGGTGGTCCCGATAACTTTGCCTGTGCAAGGCCTTGGGGGAGGTACCCCCAAGGAGACGGCCTATATTGTCTGTCACAACCCGCCGCTATATAAGGCCCGCGCGGACGGACAATTTTCCGCCCCGCCTTGCACGTGAAGATGGGCTGGCCTTGGAAAAGTTGAAGAATTATCGACCCTCCGAAAAAGAGCCTTTCATGAACGACCGCCAGCGCGAGTATTTTCGCGCCAAGCTGCTGGCGTGGAAGGACGAGATCCTGAGGGAATCGAAGATCACTCTGCAGACCCTTCAGGAAGAGAACGTCAATCATCCGGATCTCGCTGATCGCGCCTCTTCCGAAACCGATCGCGCCATCGAACTGCGCGCCCGCGACCGCCAGCGCAAATTGATCTCCAAGATCGACGCGGCGCTGCAACGCATCGAGGACAACACCTACGGCTATTGCGAGGAGACCGGTGAACCGATCTCGCTCAAGCGGCTGGAGGCTCGCCCCATTGCAACGCTGTCGGTGGAAGCGCAGGAACGTCACGAGAAGCGCGAGAAGGTTTATCGGGACGAGTAGGACAGGGCCTGGCGGCTGACCGCGACGGGCGGTCAGCGCTGCAGGCTGCAACCATGAAAGCCGCCGCTGATGGACAAGATTCTCGCGGCCGCACAGAACATCGCTACCGCCCGCCGCAATCGCGCGCCGCTGGCCGCGCTGCCGCCTGAGCTAGCGCCTGCCGATGAAGCCGAAGGCTATCAGATCCAACGCGCCGTCCACGATCTGCTGCTGCCGCAGACCGGCGCGCTGGTCGGCTACAAGATCGGCTGCACCAGTCCGGTGATGCAGGAATATCTCGACATTCCCCATCCTTGCGGCGGTGGCGTGTTCGCCAAGGGCGTGCATGACTCCGGCGCCAAGCTGCGCTTCGGCGATTACGTCCGCGTCGGCGTCGAATGCGAGATCGCGGTGCGGCTGGCACGTAGCCTCGCGCCGTCAGAAGCCCCGTTCACCGCGGAGTGGGTGATGGAGGCAATCGAGGCGTATCACCCAGCAATCGAGATCGTCGACGACCGGTACGTCAAATGGGAGACGATGGGCGCGCCGACGCTGGTCGCGGACGATTTCTTCGCCGCCGGCTGCGTGCTCGGCAAAGCGGTGGCGCGCACCAAGGCGCCGGACCTGCTCAAGGCCAAGGGCCGTGCCGTTGTCAACGGCAAGGAGGCCGGCCGCGGCACCGGCGCCGACGTGCTCGGCGACCCCCACAACGCGCTGGCCTGGCTTGCCAACCATCTCGCCGAAGAGGGCGTGGGGCTGCATGCCGGGCAGATCGTTCTCACCGGCAGCCTCGTGAAAACCGTGTGGCTCGACCAGGGCGACGCCGTCAAAATGGAGCTCGACGGTTTGGGCATAGCGGAAGCCAAATTCACATGAAATGACAGCAATGGCTGAGAGCGTTCCGTCGGTTCTCGAATCCGAAGCGAGAGGCGAAATCGCAGACATCTATGCCGACATCCGCAAGGTGCTCGGCACCAGCGTGGTCAACCTGATCTGGCGCAACCTCGCGACCATGCCGGGTGCGCTGGAATGGACGTGGGCGACCGTGCGACCGCTCTATCTCGGTGACGCGCCATTGCACGCCGAAGCCGTCAGGCGAACGATCGCGCTGCCGGATTGGCCTGGCTTCTCCATCGACACCTTGCTTGCCGCCGGTGTGGACGAGGCCGAACGCGCACTGATTCGTGACGTGCTCGACAGCTATCAATATACCAATGCGCTCGCGCTCGTCGTGCTCTCGGCGTTGCTGGCGCATTACGAGCCGCCCCCGGCCGATGCTGTGACGGCCGTCGATATGGCGCCAACGGCGCCCGGCACAAAAATTCCGGAGCTGCCGCCGATGGAGGCGCTGGACCCCGAGGTGGCGGCGCTGGTCGCCGAATTGAATTCCTTTGGAGAGGACACCGAACCGCAACTGATTGCGAGTATGTACCGGCACCTGGCGTACTGGCCGTCCTATCTGGCGCTGGTGCGAACAATGCTGGCGCCACTGCAGTGGGAAGGGCGGCTGAACGCGCTGACGCTTTCGACTCGCGCGCTCGGGCGCGCGCATGGTGCGACTCTCGCAAAGCAACTGAAGCCGGCGCCGCCGCCGGATACGCTCAAACCCGCACTCGTCTCCTGCCGCCTGTTCGTCGAACATCCGATCGCGCGGATGACAGGGCTCTGCGCCCTGATCCGGCGCGCGACGCCGGAGTGAGGCATCAGCCGTCGGAGCACTTCAACTCGGACTTATCCCAGAATGATTTGATTGCATTGAAGGGGACGGTGACCCGTTCCCGAGCCCCCCGCAATCGCAGCAGGACATCGAAGCGGTCATCCTTTACGTTCAACTGCTCGAAGTCACTCTGCAGGATGATGGTCATATCGTCGGGATATTTCGTCTTGAGGCCGATCGATAGTTTCACGCCGTCGGCGCCAGTGCGAAACGTGAGATTGACAGGCCGCTGCTCCGAGGCGAGGCGGAGCGTCTCGGCAATCTTGGAGCGCGCCGTCGGCTTGCTGCACGGCTCGGCGAATGCAGGCGAGGCCGGAATCAGGATCACGAGGAAGAGAAGCAGCATGGCCCCACAAGAAATGGTCACACCCCGCACTTGCGGGGTAGCCACTACGCCGCGACCTGTCGTTTCCATCACTGCGGTCTCTGGAATACTCGAGCGCCTGCTTCTCGGGCGAATGACAAATGGGTGTATGCTCGCGTCCCCGCGGCTTGCCGGGTCATGCTAACGGGTTCCCTCAAAAAAGAAAGAGGGCGCGGGAGCGCCAGATGCCCGCAGCACCCGCCGTCCGTGTGTATTGGTAGTAAGGATACGGTAATCATCGCAGTTGTGCCTATCACCGGCGGTGCGCTGCGCAATGAGCCTAACGGCTTATATCGGGTTTTCCTCGGCCGTCTCCCCGGCCATGAATCCATCTTGCCATCGTCGTCGGCGAATTAATGGTTAATTGAAAACCTTGCCGGGCTCGAAGAACCGTCACCGCTCGTCCGCGCGGTTGCTCGCTCAGTTGATGCCGCCCTGCGACAAACTTGCGCACCCGAGGTGCCGCTACCGGCGGAGTCGCCATGAAGAACGGCGCAACGGGCAACACGACCAGCAATTCCAGGTCTTCATCCAGGACGCCAGCACGCAGGGCGCGGGGACTGCAGGCGCCGTGGACAAGAAGGGCGATGCTACTTTCTCCCGCAGGAACCATGAAGAAGTAACGTTCGGGCGGGGAACGATTCTTGGTCGGGAAAATTATGCAATCGTGTTTTTGAACACGCGGCTACCCTTCAGGCTCTGGCGCGATCTTGCCCCCGAGAGGCGCCGGGGCCTGCTTTTTGGCTGACCAGTGGCCGATTCCACGCCGGGCGCTGTTTGATCGAACTGTTTGGCAAGCCGTATCGCTGTCACAGGCTGATGACGTATGCACTCATCGCCAGCAAAACGGCGACGCTGACAGCGATAATGATCAAGAAGAATTTTCCCATTGCTCCGCCTTTCGCAGATCACAACGCAAGGCAGCAGGAATAGTTCTCTGCTGACAGGCGAACGCAGGCCCTGCGTTCGCGCCTGCCAGGCAAAGAAAAGCCCGCCACTGCGGCGGACCCCAAGGAGCTACCACGATCAGATCGCGATGCCGTAGTAGTCGTTGATGGCGCGGGTCCGGGTCGGATCGCTCCAGTTCCAGGCGTTGTCGTTGCCGTAATGCGGTGCGCTCTTGAGCTGCGCTTCCGTCACGCCGGTGACGTAGCCACCGAGCGAGGTATCGTATTTCAGCGATTGCCAGGGTAGCGGATAGTGGTCGTCGCCGATGCCGAGAAAGCCGCCGAAGGAGAGCACGGCGTAGGACACCCTACCGCTCTTCTTGTCGATCATGACGCGCTCAATCGAGCCGATCTTGTTGCGATCGGCGCCATAGACGGCAGTTCCCTCAACCTTGTCGCTGCCGATCAGGTTGCCGGTTTCGTTTGCGTCTAGTGCCATGGGATTCTCCTCCTGCTAGATGGATGAACGAAAACAAGGGGCGGGGGGAGACGTTCCGGAGTGTGGCAGCTACCCATCGACGCATCGATGTGGATGTGGCGCGTCCAGCCGCATGTCGGTTTGCCCACGATACCGACAACAGTTGGTCTGGTAGACATGTCCGCTAAAAGCCACTGACATCCGAGGCTTGGCCGGCACACCAGCGGAGGGCCGTTCCTAAAGCCGATGCTAAGCCTCGATGAGCCCTCCGCCTGGTTGTTCCCGGGAATGCAACATGCGGGCTTGATGGCTCTCGGACGGGCGCAGCAACATTCGCCGAGGCCAGCGCTGCGCTTGTGCGGGTGGCGAAAAACCTGAATAATTTCTGTCGCTCCGACGCACGGATCGGAGGATTGCGGTTGCATGCTTGCAGCCGCTTGTTGGAGCTATCCACATGTCGACGCTCACCGCGCACGGCGCGTGCTTATTGTGGAAGCCGGAACTGATCTGGCTGAATGTCATTTCCGACGCGATGCTCGCCGGCGCCTTCTTTGCCACGGCGTTCGTCCTCGCGTTCTTCGCGTGGCGGCGCTACCGCGAGCTTATGTTCCGGGGCGTATTCTTGACATTCGCGATCTTCGTCGCGGTCTGCGGAGTTACCCGCCTGCTGTCGATCTACACCATGTGGGTGCCGGCTTATGAAATCGAGGCCCTGACCAAAGCTTTCCTGGCGCTGATCTCGGTCGTGATCGCGGCAGCACTGCTACTGCTGCTGCCGCGGATCCTGGTGCTGCCCACGCGCATCCAGCTTGCGGGTGCCTATGCGGCACTTGAGGAGGAGGTCAAGCAACGCCGCGAAGCTGAGGCCATGGTCAGGCGTTTTGAGGAGAAAGAGGCCACCGAATCCAAGGTCCGGCAAGCGCAGAGGATGGAAGCCATCGGCCAGCTCACCGGTGGCGTCGCGCACGACTTCAACAACATTCTGACTGTGATCACCGGGACCATCGAAATCCTCAGCGATGCGGTCAAGGATCGTCCACATCTCACTCAGATCACCAATCTGATTAGCGGAGCCGCAGCAAGGGGAGCTGAGCTGACGAAGCATCTGTTGGCCTTCTCCCGTCGACAGCCGCTGCAGCCGCGCAATACCGATGTCAACGCGTTGGTAATCGATGCAGCGAGTCTGCTACGACCGACCCTCGGCGAACACATCGAAATTGAATCGATGCTGGCGCACGATTCCGCGCCGGCTCTGATTGATCCCAGTCAGCTCTCGACCGCGATCCTGAACCTCGCCCTAAATGCGCGCGACGCCATGCCTAACGGCGGCAAGCTGACGTTAGAAACCAAGAATGTGGTGCTCGATGAGAACTACGCTCGCCTGAACAGCGAGGTTAGACCGGGCAACTACGTCATGATTGCAGTAAGTGACACGGGGGACGGAATTCCCAGCAGCCTGCTCGAAAAGGTGTTTGAACCATTCTTTACCACCAAGGAGGCCGGGAAGGGATCGGGGCTCGGCCTCAGCATGGTCTATGGCTTCGTTAAACAGTCGAATGGACACATCAAGATCTACAGCGAAGAGGGCCACGGCACGACCGTGAAGCTATACCTGCCGCAGGCCACGGGTGGTGGCCCGGAGGCACCCGCCGGCGAGACTGGCGGGTATGCGGGCGAACACGGCGATGAGTCTATCCTGATTGTCGAGGACGACCCGCTGGTTCGGGAATACGTCGTGGCGCAGATCACCCGTTTCGGGTTCCACACGCTCGCCGCCGGCAATGCTGCCGAGGCGCTGGCAATCATCGATGGACCCGAACGCATTGACCTGCTGTTCACTGACGTAATGCTCCCCGGGGGAATGAATGGCCGCCAGCTCGCGACCGAGGGGGTCAAAAGGCGCCCAGGGCTCAAAGTGCTTTATACCTCTGGCTATGCGGAGAATGCCCTCGTACATCACGGCCGTCTCGATGCTGGCGTGCTGCTGCTGCCGAAGCCTTACCTCAGCGCCGATCTCGCGCGGATGCTTCTAACCGCGCTGGCATCGTGAGTTCTGCTGGACGAGCAGGCGTTTCCTTGACTTCGACGTACGCGCGGTCTCCGCCCAAGGAACTCACGGAGACCGCGTTGATCATCGTCTCGTGCCTGAGTTCGCTAGGGGACGACGGACCGCTCCGCTCATCCACACCCAAGCCTAACGCTGAAACCATCAGGCCAGTTCTTAAATCGATCGCCGTTGCCGGCCGGCGAAGAGGCCGTAGACGAAGAGCACAATGATGGCGCCGACCACCGCACCGATCAGGCCCGCGCCTTCTCCGGGCCGATACCATCCGAGCGCCTGGCCGAGATAGGTCGACACGAAAGCGCCGACGATGCCCAGTATGGTGGTTAGAATGAAGCCCGAGGGCTCATTGTCTCCCGGCATAATGAATTTCGCAATCACGCCGGCAATGAAACCAATGATGATCGTCCAAATTATGCCCATCTCGATGCTCCCTGTTGTTTGCCCCAACGTCACGTCCATTGACTCATGCTGTGGGCAAACGGCCGTCCGGCGTGTACCTGTCGACGGCTGCCGGAAGCTCGCGAGACAATCTCGCCAGAATCTCTTCCTGCGAAAGTCCGGTCTGCTGTTCGAGTTGTGCCAGAACGTCGGACCCGATCGCTTGCTTCAATTCCGGAGGCGAGACATCCTTGTTCGGGCCTTGGTTGATCCAGGATTCGGCCTTGTCACCCTGGCCGTTTTGCTTGAAACTTTCGAGCAACTCGCCGATCCCGCCGTTGAGCAGGCCGCCAACCCCGGCGCCGCCCAACATTCCGCTCAAATTACCCAGCAAGCCGCCCGGCGGCTGCTGTCCCCCGCCTGTGTTCGGCTGGCCCCCAACGCCCTTGAGAAGTTCTGCCAGTTTGTCGCGGTTCTGATATCCCGCAATGGCGAGCAGCCCGAGCAGAGCAGTCATCGATGGCATTCCGCGGCCCATGATTAGCCTCCGTGCAGATCGTTGCTGTCAGGAACGCCGGCGGGTAGGTTCGGTTCCAACTCGGGAAGACGACAAGGGGCAGGCGGCTTGGCTGGAGCAAGCTCCAAGATGATACGGCTCCTTGGATCACAAAACGACCACGGCCTCCGCCAGGGGAGCTGACGGAGGCCGCGTTGATACACTTCATCGCGCCTAGGTTCGCGATGGAGTGTGGGAGCTCGGGAGAAACTAGAACGGCAGCAGCACGTCCATCACCTGTTGCCCGTAACGGGGTTGCTGCACGTCGGTGATCTGGCCGCGGCCGCCATAGGCGATGCGGGCCTGCGCGATCTTGGTGGAATCGATGGTGTTGTCGCTCTGGATGTCTTCGGGGCGGACGATGCCGGCGACGATCAGTTCGCGGATTTCGAAGTTGACGCGAATCTCCTGCTTGCCTTCGACCACGAGATTGCCGTTCGGCAGCACCTGCGTGACCACGGCTGCGACGTTGGTCTGCAACGCTTCCTGGCGGTTGACCGAGCCCTTGCCGTCGCTCGACGACGTCGAGTCCGTGGTCAGGATCTTGCCGGGCAGGATCTTGTTTGCCTGCGTGATCGTGCTTGACCCAATGAAATCGGTGATCCCCGAGTCTTCCTTGGCGGAGCGGCTGCGTTGGGTCTCGTTGGACAGGTTGGCCTTGTCGGTGATGTTGACGGTCACCGTCAGGAGGTCGCCGATACGCGCCGCGCGCTGATCCTTGAAGAAGGCGCGAGAGCCGTTCCGCCACAGCGAGTTGGCGTTATAGGAGGCCTGCTCCGGCTTCGGCATCGGCATCTGCACCGGCTTGTAGCCGGGCTGCGTAGTCGGGTTTTCGATCTCCGTCAGCTTCGGCTTTTCGCCGATCTGCGACAGACGGTCGATCGAGGAGCAACCGCTCGCCAAGGCGGCCAGCGACAGCATGGCGCCGGAGAGAGCGAGGCGGTTGAGACGGGTGACTGACATTTACATTACTCGGCTTTTGGAGCGACTGGCGAACTGACGGTAGCTACGGCGACGGGTGCGGGTGCTTTGCCGAGCGAGGAGGTGGCATCGCTGGTCTGTGGCAGGCGAGACGCCGGCGGTGAGATCGAGACCTGCCCACGGCCAGTCACGGTGCCGGACACCGTGCGCTTCGACTGCAGGTTCATGACAGTGACGACGTCGCCTTCGGTGCCGCTGTCCAGCGCCTTGCCGCGCATGGTGAGGTAGATTCCGGGCGTCTCGTAGATCAATATGACGTTCTGGTCGCGCTGTACCAGATCGGGCTTGGCGAGATCTGTGGTCCTGATGGCCTGGCCGGCGCGGAGCTGGCGGCGGGCCTGCATGCCCACCGTGCGATCGCGCGCAGCGGCATCAGGGCCGACTTCCGTCTTGGGGCGGCGCTCGATCATCACGTCGGACGATTTCAAGACCTCATTGCGCTCGACGTTGCGCGCCAGCACCGCGGCCTCGACGGTCTCGATCGCCGTGCCGGCAAAACGCAGCTTGGCAGCAGCGGCGCCGTTCTCGTTGGCGATCTCAAAGGTGACGTCGAAGCGGCCGTTGCGGTTGTCGTAGCGCACGATGGCCGCCTGCAGGCTGCCGCTGAAGCCGGCATCCAGCCTGACGTCGCCGGGATCGCGATCGAAGGTCAGCGACAGATTGGCGGCGTCGCCGAGACCATTGCGGCGCTCCAGCGCGCGCGCAACCTGCAGCTCGATGTCCCTGCCTTCGAGCGTGCGGGCCAGACGCGTTACCGAAATTTCCCTGAGGTCGCGGGTGTCGACGCCGATCACATGATGGGCACGAAGGGTGTTGAGCACCTGCGCTACCGGCAGCGAGCCGGTGGTGCCGAGATCCGGGGCGCGATAGATCGCGATCTGCGCGGCGCTGCCGGCATTGTCGATCACGTCGCCGATCCGTACGAGATCGCCCGACACCTGCACGTTGGCACGCAGCATGGGCGTGGCGATCACGTTGCGGTTCGCGAAGCTTTCCTGGGTCTGCGCGACAGCCGCCGTACTCGATGCGGCGATCAGGGCGGCGGCCAGGAGGAGGGCGCGGGCGATCATGACCAGTCCTTTAGCGGAACATGTTGGAGGTGGATTGCAGCATCTGGTCGGCCGCGCTGACGACCTTGGCGTTCATCTCATAGGCGCGCTGGGCGGCGATCAGGTCGGAGATTTCGGTCACCACCTCGACATTGGCTTGTTCGAGGTTGCCCTGCTGCATGTCGCCAAAGCCGTCGGTGTTGGCGATGCCGTCCTGCGGCGTGCCGGAGGCCGGGGTGTCGGTGAACAGATTGTCGCCGATCGGATTGAGGCCGGCCTTGTTGATGAAGCGGGTCAGGCCGATCTGGCCGACCAGCGTCGGCGTGGTCGAGCCCGGCAGCATCACCGTGAGCTGGCCCTGCGCGTTGATGGTGATCTGCGAGGAATTCTGCGGGATCGTGATCGTCGGCTGCACCGGGTTGCCCTGGGCGGTGACGACGCGGCCTTGCGCGTCCATCATGAACGAGCCATCGCGGGTATAGGCATAGGTGCCGTCGGGCACCTGGATCTTGAAGAAACCTTCGCCGCGGATCGCGACGTCGAGGTCGTTGCCGGTCGGCGACAATGTGCCCTGGCCCATCAGCCGCGGCGTGCCGACAGTCTTGACGCCGCCACCGATATCGACGCCGACCGGCAGGATGGTGCCCTGGTCGGAAGCCTGCGCGCCGACGCGGCGCACATGGTCATAAATCAGGTCCTGGAACGCCGCGCGCTGCTTCTTGTAGCCGGTGGTGCGCATATTGGCGATGTTGTTGGAGATCACCTGAACGTTGAGTTCCTGTGCCGCCATGCCGGTCGCTGCTGTGTAAAGTGCGCGCATCGATCTATGCCTTAAGCGTTATGCCGGAACGTCGGCGAGTTTCTCGACTGCGGTTCGGTGCAGGTCGTGCTGCTGCTGCAGCATTGCCGAGATCTGCGTGTAGGTGCGCGTGATCTCGATCATGCGGCTCATTTCGTGGACCGAATTGACGTTCGACTTTTCGATGAAGCCCTGGCGCACCCGCGAAGTGGTGTCGGGCTGGGCGGCGACGCCCTGGCCCGCCGAGTAGAGGTTGCCGCCTTCCTTGACGAGCTTCTGCGGGTCGGCAAAAGAGACCAGCCGCAGCTTGCCGCGAATGGAGTCGGTGCTGCCGGTGCCCTCGAGAACCGTGATATTGCCGTCGGCTGCGATGTTGATCGCCTTGTCGGTCGGCTGGAACACGATCGGACCGGAGGTCCCCAGCACCGGATCGCCGCTCGCGGTTACGAGCTGGCCCTGGTTGTTGATCTGCAGGCCGCCGTCGCGGGTATAGCGCTCGCCGGCGGCCGTCTGCACGACCAGAAAGGCGTTGCCGTCGATTGCGACGTCGAGCGGGTTCTTGGTCTGCTCGGAGGGGCCGGCCGAGAAATCGTGGAAGGTGGCGCGGTCATGCACGAAGGAGACGCGGCGATCGGCGCGCATGAAATTGTCTTCATGCGCCGGCGAGCGCAGATATTCCTCGAACAGCGATCGGTCGGCCTTGAAGCCCGTCGTGTTGATGTTCGCGACATTGTTGGCGACGACGTCCAACTGCCGTTCCAACGTCATCTTTCGCGAAAGTCCGACGAGAAGCATATTCTCCATCGGTGGTTCTCCCCTTGATCGATCCGAAGCAGGCTCTCCCAAGCCCGTAATCCGGATCCGTCGTAACCTTTGGGCTCTCCCAAGCCGGCGGGTCACGCCGTTTACTCAGCGAAAGCCGTGCCAAGTCCGAAAATGCTGATTTCTTAAAGGGTTAGGCATTTTTCTGCGGGCGGCGGGGGCGGCAGAAAGGTCTTGTTGACCATGTTTGCCCGGCAGATTTTTCCCAGTTGGGCGCGAATGGAAAGGTTCCGTTAACCATTATTACCCTAGCGTTGCACGTGTAGAGGGCGCGTGTGCGCTGGCGGCTTTTGTTTCGCGTTGTGGGGGCATTGTTACCCAGGCTGGTGGCAACCGCGTTCGTTCCTAGATGGAAGCGGGCGGGGCAATGGCTGATAACGAGCAGGCGGAAGGCGCAGACGGCGCAGACGCCGCACCGTCGAAAAAGGGCAAGCTCAAGCTGATCATTGCGGTCGCCGGATTCGTCGCCATCCTTGGCGCCGGCGCCGGCTGGTTCTTCCTGATGCGCGGCCACGGCGAGGAGAAGCACGCCGAAGCGCCGCCGCCGAAGCCGCCGTCCTTCATTGAAGTGCCCGATATGATGGTCAACCTGGTCGGCGCCCCGGGCGAGCGGGTGCAATATCTCCGCGTCAAGGTCGTGCTCGAGATCAAGGAAGAGAAGCAGGTCGAGGCGATCAAGCCGAACCTGCCGCGCGTCACCGACCTGTTCCAGACCTACCTGCGCGAATTGCGTCCCTCCGACATCAACGGTTCGGCGGGCCTGTTTCGCCTCAAGGAAGAGCTGACCAAGCGTGTCAACAACGCGGTGGCGCCGCAGCAGGTGAGCGCCGTGCTGTTTAAGGAAATCGTCGTGCAGTGATGGGGCGGATCTAGCATCATGGCCGGCAACCAAGACCAGATGGACCAGGACGCCATTGCCGCGCAATGGGAAGCCTCGCTGGATTCCGAAGATCCCGCGGCGGCTGCGGAAGAGGCTGCCGCCAATGAACTCTCCGAGAGCATGGCGCTGCAGTGGGCGGCCATGGTCGAGGATGGCGGCCGCGAATTCGGCAACAAGAATTCCGGCGAGCGGGTTCTGTCGCAGGAAGAAATCGACAATCTGCTCGGCTTCACCGTCGGCGATGTCAATCTCGACGACAATTCCGGCATTCGCGCCATCATCGATTCCGCGATGGTGTCCTACGAGCGTCTGCCGATGCTCGAAATCGTGTTCGACCGCCTGGTGCGGCTGATGACCACGAGCTTGCGCAACTTCACCTCCGACAACGTGGAAGTCTCGCTCGACCGCATCACCTCGGTCCGCTTCGGCGACTACATGAACTCAATTCCCCTGCCGGCCGTGCTCAGCGTGTTCAAGGCCGAGGAGTGGGAGAATTTCGGCCTTGCGACGGTCGATTCCAGCCTGATCTATTCGATTATCGACGTGCTGCTCGGCGGCCGCCGCGGCCAGACCTCGTTGCGCATCGAGGGCCGGCCCTACACCACGATCGAAACCAACCTCGTCAAGCGGCTGGTCGAGGTGGTGCTTTCAGACGCCGAGCAGGCGTTCCGGCCGCTGTCGCCGGTGACGTTCTCGATCGACCGGCTGGAAACCAATCCGCGCTTCGCCGCGATCTCCAGGCCCGCCAACGCCGCGATCCTGGTGCGGCTGCGCATCGACATGGAAGACCGCGGCGGCAACATCGAATTGCTGCTGCCCTATGCGACCATCGAGCCGATCCGCCCGGTTCTGCTGCAGATGTTCATGGGCGAAAAATTCGGCCGCGATCCGATCTGGGAAGGGCACTTTGCCACCGAAGTGGCGCAGGCCGAGATATCGGTCGATGCCGTGCTGTATGAAGCCGACATTCCGCTCAAGCATCTGATGAAGCTGAAGGTCGGCGACACGCTGCCGCTGGAGATGCGGCCCGATGCGCTGGTGTCGGTCCGCTGCGGCAACGTCACCCTGACCGAAGGGCGGATGGGCCGGGTCGGCGACCGCGTCGCCATCCGCGTCACCAAGCAATTGCGCAAACCGAATACCACCTTCGCGATGTTCGAGAAGGCCGACGAGCAAACCAAGTTGATGGAGGCACAATGAGTCATTTCCTTGGCATTGTGATCGAGAGTCTGGTGGCGGTTTTGCTACTGCTCACGATCGGTTACTGCATGCTGCTCAACAAGCGGCTGAAGCGGCTGAAGGCGGACGAACATTCGCTGAAAGCCACCATCGCGGAACTGATCACGGCAACCGAAATCGCCGAGCGGGCGATCGGCGGCCTCAAGCACACCGTGCGCGACGTCAACGAGAATCTCGGCAGCCAACTCGCCGCCGCGACTCAGATGGCGGGGCACCTGAAGGGCATGCTCGCCGAAGGCGACGGCGTCATTCGACGGCTGTCCAAGATCGCGATCGCGGCGCGGCCCTCGCAAGAAGCCGAACCCGCAGCACCCAGGGTCTCTACGGCCAAGGCGGTAGCCGCGGCGGCTGAAGCATTCTCCGAACGCCGAAAGGCCAGTGGCCTCGCCGCATGAAGTCGTTTCGCGATATCCGTGTCATTCCGGTCGTGCTGGTCGCGATCTTCGGCCTTGCAGTGCTGAAGGTCGCCGGCCTCGTGATCGATGGCGGATACGTGTTCGATTATCAGGTCAGCCAGCCGGCCAAGCGCTCCTGGGCGCAGGACAATCTGGGCTATCCCGGCGCCCGCGGGCCGGACCCCGCCGACATCACCGGTTCGGTCAAGAAGGAGGAGAAAAAGGAAGAGGCGCCGAAGCCGGCAGCGCCGGCTACCGAGGCACCGAAGCACGACGGCGTCGTGGTGTTTCCCGACCAGAACCCGCAATCGGTGTCGCCGTCGGAGCGCGCCATCCTGGAACGGCTGCAGGCGCGGCGCCAGGAACTGGAGCAGCGCGCGCGTGAAATCGAAATTCGCGAAAGCCTTCTGAAATCGGCCGAGAAGCGCATCGAGGGCCGCGTCGAGGAAATGAAGGCCACCGAGGCGCGGATCTCGACAGCGAGCGGGCAAAAGGCCGAACAGGACGCTGCCCGCTTCAAGGGCATCATCACGATGTACGAGGGCATGAAGCCGAAGGACGCCGCCAAGGTGTTCGACCGGCTGGAAATGTCCGTGCTCTACGAAATCGCCTCCCAGATTGCGCCGCGGAAGATGTCGGACATTCTGGGCCTGATGCAGCCGGAAGCGGCCGAACGGCTGACGGTCGAACTGGCCCGCCGCGCTGCCGGCACCGATAAGTCCACGTCCACGGCCGAGTTGCCGAAAATCGAAGGCAAGATCCTGCAGCCAAAGCCGAACTGACGCAGGATGCGCCGCCGGCCACGGTAGTAACACGTCCGGTCAGAACCTGCGCGGCCCTGACGAGACAAACGAGCGGTGGGCTACGGCGAGCGCGCCGCGCTCGTTGGTTTCAAGGGCGATTTTCTGCGCCAGCATGACATCGCCGGCGACGAGGTCGCCATCGGGAACGAAGCACCATTTGCAGACATGTTGGCCGGTGCCGCTGATTTCCTCGATGTTCGTCTGCGTCCCATGATGGATGCGGTAGCGCGTCCCGGTGTGGCTGCCGACGACGTCGAAATACCGGAATCGCTCGTAAGAGGCGCGCTGCTTCGGCGACAGCCAATCCTTCAAGAGCGTAAGGGCTCGCGCCTCAGTCTCGAAGCGAAACGATTTGCTGCAGGAGCCGGACCGCGCCACTGCCAGCGAAAGCGCCGACAGCAGCACCGTACCGAGCAAGGCCAGCACAAATGAGCAAATCGCAAGGACGATCTGCTGGGTCACTGCCGTCAGCCGCCAACGAGACGCGGATAAAATAGCGTTTCTTCCGCCGTCGGATCGAAGGAGCGGATAACCCGTTGCTCGCCGGGTCCCGTTCGAACCGCTGCGGTAAATCCTGCGCCGGTCAATTCCATAAAGCGCCGCTCGGCCTTTTCGACCTCCGCGCGGTCATGGACGTCGAAAGTATGCCGGGTGTCGCCAGTACGATCCATCACGATCTGGGTTGCCATTTCACGCACTCCGAATTGGCTGCCTGAGGCAGGTTAGCGACCCGGGGAGCATTGGTTGATCGACTGCCGGCCCCGCTTCCCGGGTCCATTGTTTCCCTAAGACGGAACCGCCGATGTTAGTTCCAACGCTGCGTGAGATAAATAATGCAGATCAATCATGGCACGGGCGTGATGGTGATCGCTGCGCCCCGAGGCTCGCGACGTCCGAGCGGTGACCCCGAGAAAGGTCCGGATACCGACCCATTACGATGTGTAATTGCTCGAGGCCGCAGCCCATCGTCCCTTCAATGAAATCAATTGGTTGACGTTAACAAAGCCTTAAGCCGGCCAATCCAAGATTCAAACGTGCGGGCGAGAGCGCTTCGCCGAAGAATTCATCGAGGCACGAGATCTTCTGGATGGGGCAAAGGGCTGCCGCTGAAACTGGGTCGCCGGGCCGCGCATTGGCGCGGGCGGCGCGGCGTTGCCTTCACAACTATCTCGGCCAGCCCCTTGCTGTTGCTTTGTTATTCGCCGGCCTGACGCTTTCGCAGCCCTGCCGGGCCGACGATCCCGTGCGGGGGGAGGCCACCTTCACGTCCGGAGGCGGCTTCGCGCGGCTGGTATTGAAACTGGCCGAGGACGTCGAATCCGACGTTTCGACCGCGGGTTCGATCATAATCATCCATTTCAAGCGCCCGGTGGATATTCCCGTCGACAAGCTGTCGGACGCCGTCCCCGATTATGTCGGCTCGGCTCGGCGCGATCCCGACGGCACCGCGATCCGGCTGTCGCTGGCGCGGCGGGCAACCGTCAACACCATGACGGCGGGGGAGCGGATCTTCGTCGACTTCCTGCCCGATAGCTGGACCGGGCCGCCGCCCCCGCTTCCTGCCGCGGTCGTTCGCGAACTGGCGGAGCGGGCGCGGGCCGCCGAGCGCGCGCTGCGCGCGCAGCTTGCGGTGGCGTCCGCGAAAAAGAAGCCCCCGGTGCGTGTCCGCGCCTCGGTGCAGCCGACTTTCGTCCGCTTCGTGTTCGAGATGCCCGACGGCGTCAACGTCTCGTCGGTGCTGAATGATCAGAAGCTGACGCTGCAGTTCAACAGCGTGCTCAATTTCGACCTGGCGGATGCGAAGGTGGCGGCGCCGCCGAACATCGCCTCGATCAACCAGCGCGCCGACGTCGATTCTTCCGCCGTCGACATTCTGCTGATCGGCGAGGTCGACGTGCATTCCTTCCGCGAGGAAAAGAACTATGTGATCGACGTAGCCTTCCAGCAGCCGGAAAAGCCCGCGCTGGCCGAGCCGCAAGCCGCGGCCAAACCGGTCGTGCCGGCCAAGCCCGGACCCGCCTCGCGGATCGCGCGCGACAAGGCCCTGAAGGAATCGCCGCCACCACAGCAGCCGGCCGAGATTCCGCCCGTCACATCGGAGATGATTGCCGAACAGGCCAGGATCGAGATCAAGCCCGCGCAGGTGAACGAAGCACCGGCCGCTGCGGAGGCCGCAATGCCTGGCGTCGAAAAGGCGCCGCCGGCCAATGGCAACGCTATCCCTCCGACCGAGAAGATGGCCGTTGCACCGGAAAAGACGTCGCCTCCGGCGGAAGTCGCGAAAGCGGCGCACCCCACCGAACCGGTCCAGGCCGCTGCGGCGGAAGCGCCAAAGCCCGTGGCATCCAAGCAGACTCAGTCTTCGGCAGAGCCGTCGGAAAGTGGTGCCAAGGACAAGACCCCCGCCGTCGAGGCAAGGCGTGACAGTGACGGCCTGCGCGTGACGTTCTCCTTTGCCGCGCCGACCCCGGCTGCGCTGTTTCGCCGTGCCGACACGGTATGGCTGGTATTCGACCAGACCAAGCCGGTCGATATCGAGCCGATCCGTAGCAAGGGCGGCGCCATCATCGGCGATGTCAGCCGGCTGCCGCTGGAAAAGGGCCAGGCCGTCCGCATCCGCCTCAACCGGCCGCAGATCCCTTCGCTCGAAAGCGAAGGCCGCGCCAACGGCGCCGAGTGGACGCTGACCTTCGCCGACCGCGGCCAGACGCCGCCGCTGCCGCTGATGGTGCTGCGGAATATTACCGATCCCGCGCTTGCCAATGTCACCGTGCCGCTGGCCAATCCCGGCGCGATGCACCGGCTGGTCGATCCCGACGCAGGCGATACGCTGTGGGTCGTGACCGCGCCGCCACCGACCCGCGGCCTCATCAAGCGGCAGGATTTCGTCGAATTGTCGCTATTGGAATCGGTGCATGGCGTGGTGGTGCATCCGAACTCCGACGATATCAACGCCGAGGTCGGCGCCGACAAGGTGATGTTCGGCCGGCCCGGCGGATTGACACTGTCGTCCGCCGACGTCGCGGCCGAACGCGCCACCGCGGCGGTCAGGCCGCTGTTTGACGCCGATGAATGGCGCAAGAACCGGGAAGAAAAATTTCTTGTCCGGCTGGATGCGCTGATCAAGGCCGCGGCCGCCGCGGGGCCTGAGCAAAAGACGCACGCTCGCCTCGAACTTGCGAACTTCTACATGTCGCGCGGCATGTATCAGGAGGCGAGAGGGGTGACCAACCTCATCCTCTCCGAAACCAACCCGGGGAACGAAGACGGCGCCGTGCTGATGGTGCATGCGGTCGCCAGCATCTTGATTGGCCATCCCGAGCACGCGCTGAAGGACCTTGCCAATCCGGCGATCGGCAACGGCTACGATTCCCAATTGTGGAAAGGGTTCGCGTTCGCCCGCCAAGAAAAATGGGTGGACGCGCGTGAAAAATTCAAGAACGCCGAATTCTCGATCGCCGCGCTGCCGTTGGAGCTGCAGCGCATCATCATTACCGACGCGATGCGGGCCTCGCTCGAGGTGAAGGATTATGGTGGGGCCTCGCGGCGGCGCAGCGAACTGGAAGTGATCGGCATTCCCAACGAGATGAAGCCCGAGATCGCCGTGCTGCGCGGGCGTCTTGCCGAGGCATTGGGGCACGACAAGGACGCGCTCGACGCCTACAGATTCGCGGCGCAGTCCAGCGACCGGGAGGCATCGGCGGAGGCGAGCCTGCTGCAGACCCTGCTGCGGCACCGGCGCGGCGAACTCGGCCAGGCCGAGTTGATACATGAACTAGAGACCTTGTCGGTGATCTGGCGCGGCGACGCGATCGAGTTGAAGGCATTGAACAAGCTGACGCAGCTCTATGCCGAAAACGGGCGCTATGCCGAGGCGCTCTCCGCCGCCAAGACCGCGACGAAGCTGCAGCCCAACTCCGAACTGTCGCGGCAGGGCCAGGATGCGGCGTCCGCGCTGTTCACGGACCTCTATCTCGGCCAGAAGGGCGACGACATGAAGCCGGTCGATGCGCTCGCCATGTTCTATGAGTATCGCGAATTGACGCCGATCGGCCGGCGCGGCGATGAAATGATACGGCGCCTCGCGGACCGGCTGGCCGCCGTCGACCTGCTCGACCAGGCCGCCGAACTGTTGCAGTACCAGGTCGACAAACGCCTGGAGGGCGCCGCGCGCGCGCAGGTGGCGGCCCGGCTTGCCATGGTCTACCTGGCTAACCGCAAGCCGGACCGGGCGATCATGGCGCTGCGCCTCACGCGGATCTCCGATCTGTCCGGCGAATTGCGTCAGCAGCGGCTACTCCTGGAGGCACGGGCCCAGAGCGATGTCGGTCGCCACGACCTCGCGCTCGATATCATCTCCAACCTCACCGGCCGCGAAGCAATCCGGCTGCGCTCCGACATCTATTGGGCATCCCGGCAGTGGCGGGAGGCTTCCGAACAGATCGAATTGTACTACGCCGACCGCTGGCGGGACTTCAAACCGCTGAATGCCGCCGAGAAGAGCGACATAATCCGTGCCGTGGTTGGCTATGCGCTGGCCGAGGACGCGATCGGCCTTGCCCGTTTCCGCGAGAAATACGCGCCCCTGATGATCGGCGAGGCCGACCGGTTCGCGTTCGAGACCGCGAGCAAGCCGGCCGCCTCCAGCAGCGCCGAGTTCGCTTTGATTGCCAAAATGGCCGCCAGCGTCGACACGCTCGACGGCTTCATCCGTGAAATGAGGATCCGCTTCCCGGATGCCACCGCCCGCGCGCCGCTGTCGCCGGAAATCTCCAGGGGCGAGCCGGTTCACACCGGCGCCTTGCCGGCGATTGGCCGCATCAGGCGGATCGGCGCGGCAAGATAGCGCCAACTCGCAGTTTGAAGTCGGAGACGGTTTGCCCGCCCGAGCACCGATGCATTTTCTATGGCGTGGACCCAAGGCCCTCCCGGCACGTTATCGCAGGGCAGGGTTGGTCGAAAGCCAGCCATGGAAACACTTGAGGCTTATCTCGACAGGAAATACGAGGAAATCACGTTGCTGAACGGTTTCCTTGAGACTCCTTTGGCGCTGCAGCGTCCGACCTCGGTGGCCGAGGTGATTGAACAAAAATTTCACATCGCCGCCGCCCTGAAGGCCCAGCATGCGCTGCACGATTGGGCGTTCACGGAGACAGCTTGGGCACATCCGGGCCGGCTGCGTGCCGGGCCGTTCACGTTCAGCTACGATTATCAGCGTGCAGACCTCGAAGTGCGCGGCCCATCCTTTTATGACCATTCGACATCGGCGAACCAGACGATCTATACGTCCTCCGGGATGGCGGCGATATCGGCACTGCTGCTGGCCTTCGCACGCTTGGCATCTGAGGCGGACATCCTGGTTTTGCCTGGCGCCTATGGCGAGACCCTTGAGCTGATCGAAAATCATGCACGTCAGTTTCGCCTGGTCCCGCTGAAAAGCTCTCCCGACGAGGTCGCCGGCGGTGCGGACCAACCGCGACTTCTTCTGTTCGATTCATGTACGCCCGCTGCCGCATTCGAGGCGACCCTCCGTTGCGCAGGGCCGCGCCTCGATCTCGTGATTTTCGACACGACCTGCTTCTCGACGGGCTCGGGGCGGATCCGCCGGGTTGTGAGCTGGGCGCGACGTTGGGAAGTCCCGATCGCGCTGGTGCGCAGCCATACCAAGCTCGACTCCCTCGGGGTGGAGTACGGCCGGCTCGGCTCGGTGGTTTTCGTCGCTTGCGAAAAGCACGTCGTTCCGGCCAAGCAGGAGCGGCTGGAGGACCTCGCCAACGAAACGCGCAATGCGGTGCGACTGTTCGGCGGCGCGGCGGTGCCTGCGCATTTCCCGCCCTACGTCGGAACGAAGGCCTATCGGGCTCTGACTGACAGGCGGATGGCGGCCATTTTGCGTAACAGCAGGCGGACGGCGCGCTGTTTTGCATCCGGGCTTGCCGGCTCGTCGGCGGAGCTGCATTTCGCGCACGGTCTCTATGTCACACTGGCGCCGAAGCAAATGCTCGACGAGAAGCAGACGAAGCAAGTGGCGGCGGATTTGTGCGATGACCTGCGAAGAGCCGGATTGCCGCTGCGGCATGCGGGGAGTTTCGGCTTCGATTTCGGCGCAGCGGAATGGTTTCGCGATACCGCACGCAATCGTCACGTGGTCAGGATCGCGGTGCCCGATCTTCCGACGCTGCTGTGGGACCAGGTCGCTCGAGCCGTGGTGGAATGGTGGTCGGCGCACGAGGGAGAGCCCCAACAGCCATACCGCGCAGACGACCGCGCCTATTCCAATGAGCCCGAGGACGTAGCCAGGTAGCGGATTTGGCCGCAGGTCCGGCCAATTTTTGACGTGTTGGCACATTACGAAAGCTCTGGCGCCCTCTCACCCGCTTCTAGCCACGCCTACCGTTCAAAGCTGATCTTCCGATGCCGTTGACCCGGGACAGAATTGTTGGACATGACAGAGAACGCCTTGCGTTCAGGTTCACCATGCTGAACGACGGTGAGACGGTCGAATGCCAGATCAGCGATGCCGCGATGGATGAGCTCGGAGGTGTCAGGGGCACCGAGAGCATCGCAAGGCAGGCGCAGTTCGTGGCCTTGCGGGACGCCGTGGAGGAGATCGCGTCCGATCTCTTCGACAAGCTGCCGCCCGTCAAAGGTCGCGTCATCCGGATATTCACCAAGCATATCCCGACACAGCCGGCTCCGGACAACTTGCCGGCCGGGCCGCCACCTGCTTCTGCGGCCGACGATCATCTCGGCATCAGTTCGTAGAGCTGACGCTCGATATACGATCGCCAAAGCGCCTTCACACCGTAAAAATTCGCCCCGGGTTCAGGATGTTCTTCGGGTCGAGCGCGCGCTTGAGCGTGCGCATGGTTTCGATCTCTTCTTCGGTGCGACTCATTTTCAGATAGGGGCGCCTGAGGATGCCGATGCCGTGTTCGGCCGAGATCGAGCCGCCGAACTCGCCCGTGAGGTCGTAGACCAGCTTCTCGAACTCATCGTGCTTGTCAGGCGTATGTTCGTGATACACGCTGGGATGCAAATTGCCGTCGCCGACGTGTCCCATCACGATGGTGAAGGCTTGCGGATCGATCGCTTTGACGCGTGCATCCAGCGTATCCACATATTCCTCCATCCTGTCGATGGCCACACTGACATCGAACCCCATCCGTGCCGTGAATGGAAAGCTGCGACCGAGTTCGACGCTGGAATCGCGGATGCGCCAGATCGCAGCCACAGACGCGTTCGAGGTCGAAAGCGTGGCGTCGAGAATCAAATTATCTCCCATCGCCGTCTCCAGCATCTTCTCGAGGCTGTCCCGAATGCGTTCAGCGTCGCTTCCTGAGGCCTCCAGCAGCACATAGAAGGGATGGTGGGTCGACAGCGGGCCAACCACCCCCCTCACACGCTCGACGGTCTGGCGGTAGTAGGCATTCCACATCACCTCGAACGCGGTCAGATCGCCGCCGAGCGATTTTCGCGCCAGCTTCAGGAATGCCATGACCTGGCCGAACGAGGGCAGGGCGCACAGCGCCACCTGCCGCTCCGCGGGCGCGGGAAACACACGCAGCGCAGCACGCGTTACGACGCCGAGGATGCCTTCGCTGCCGATGAAAAGCTGCTTTAAGTCGATGCCGGTGTTGTTTTTGATGTATTTGCGGAGGCCCTTCAGCACGGTGCCGTCGGCGGTGACGACCTCAAGACCGAGAATCAGGTCTCGCGTCATGCCGTAACGGATGACGCGGTTGCCGCCGGCATTGGTCGAGATGTTGCCGCCGATGGTGCAACTGCCGCGCGCGCCGAGGTCTAGCGGAAACATCAGGCCGTCCTGCTCGACACGCTCCTGCAGTTTTTGCAGTGGCGTGCCGGCCTGCGCGATGACGACCCCGGCGGAGGCATCGACCTCTTCGACGCTGTTCATGCGCTCCATCGACAGCACGATTTCGTTCGCATTCGGCAGCGCGCCGCGCACCAGCCCGGTCATGCCGCCCTGGGTCGTAACCGGTACGCCCTCGCGGTGACAGAGCCGCAGCAGCAGGGAGACGTCCTCCGTCGTTCTGGGGCGGACGACTGCGCGCGGTTTGGGCACCGGATTGCCGGCGAGGTCGTGGTGATAGCGCGCGTCGATATCAGCGCCTGACAGCACCGCGCCCTTGCCGAGCGCGTTGTGCAGTTCGTCAATGAAGCCCTCGGACATGCCCTGCCTCTTCTTCATGTGGAGTTTGGCCGAAGCTATACATGCGGCATTCCTGAGATGAAACCCGGTCCAGCCGCAATCGCGGCGTTTTCCAGGAATTAGGAAAGTCGCGCTCTGAAGCCGGCGATCAGTGTGGCTGTCGCCGGGGGACCCTGTGCGGAGCCTTCTTGCTGCGCGACTTCGGCATCGGCGGGGTGACGGTAGGGCTGATGGTGGGGCTGTCCTGCCGCTCGGGCTCGATCGAAGTGATCTGGTTGCAGGTGTCGCACTTATAAACGTAGACGAGAGGACGCAGTCCGATCCGGGGCAGCTTTCCGATCTGGACCGTACCACCGCCGCAGATCTCGCAGCGCGGCGGCAGACCGGTTTCTGAAGGCTGGGCGGGCATATCGAACTATCGCTGAAGCAACAAACGACTCAATTCAGCAATGCTGGTTGCCGATTGCATCCTAATCGTGGACAGAAAGTCCGTAAGACTACGAGGTCGTGCCACTCATTCGCCGCCGGCGTCCGTGTTTTGCCACCAAATCGACCCCGGCCGGGCATCCAACCAACACACTGTGCGGTGCAAAGTCGGAGCACCAGCGCGCCAGCACAGAAGAGTTCGCCGAATCGAATCCGGCCCGATTGTGCATTTGTGAGGCGTGCAAAATGTCTTCCACCGACGGTCGCGACACATCGATGCAAGCAGCGCTGGCAACCGCAGAGGCTGCTGCGTCCCGCCCATCGCCCGCCGACAGATTTAATATTGATCGGGAAGGGCCGGCGAAGCGCGCCGTCAGACTCTTGGCGCTGCAGCAACGATTCCAGAAATTAAGCGAGTATTGCGACGAGGCGGCCGCTGAAATTCGCGCTTCGCTCGAGCGGTCGCCGCGCTAGTGGGTGATTTGCGGCAGATCAAGGCAACACCGGCCCGATTGCCTTAAGGTGCGTTTGTGCCGAGCGGCTCCTTGATACGGATGGGGCGGCTCAGGTGACGACGAGGCCCGGACTCCCCAAGCAAAATGACGTTTCGAAGGAAACGTCATTTGCCCTAGGGCACTCCGGGCCTCGCTGTCCTTGATCGAAGCAATGCATCACAAAGTGGGATGCTGCTTCGCCTCACTTCTTCTCGATCTTGGTGACCGCGTCCGTCTTGTCGATCTTCGTGATGGTCTTGGTCCCCGGCGTGTCGTTCACGGCGAAGGTGACCCTGTCGCCGGCGTGCAGGGCGTTCAGCCGCGCGCCATCCTGGATCTTGAATTCTTCGGCTGCAGCGCCGGTATTCGCGCCGGTGGTGCCTTCAGGCATATCCTTGATGGTGATGGTGCCGCTGATCCGGTCTATTCTCGTCACCATTCCGGTCCGCGGTTGCTGGGCAAGAGCCGACGTCCCGGCGATGCTGAGGGCCGCGGTGGCAGCCATAATCATCCCTGCGATTTTCATGAAACACTCCCGGCTGTAAGGGGGGTCTACCATAAGCCGGGATTGCGGCGTTTGTTCCACGCCGGAGTGGACTGCCGCCGTTTTGTTTCGCAGGAATTGGGGCAATGATGGCTTACCGAGCGAAGCCGAAGCAGATCCGCGCAACGAAGATGATGGGCGGCGTTTGTGATGGGTCGGAACGAAGGAGACTTTACGCCGCGCCGGCCTCGGGCTCGAGCTCGGTTTCCGTCACCGTGCGGTTGCGGCCGAGTCGCTTGGCTTGATAAAGCCCGCGGTCGCAGCGCTCGATCATGGCTTCCGCGGATTCGGCGAGGCGGAATTGTGACACGCCTATCGATACCGTAATGCTGCCGATCTCCTTGCCCGTCGCACGGCGTGTCAGCTTCGCTTCGGCAATGCGCCGGCGAACGCGTTCGGCAACGGCCGTGCAAGCCTGCAGATCGGCGCCTGGCAGCACCGCGATCAACTCCTCGCCGCCGTAGCGGGCGGCGAGATCGACTTCGCGAACGCCTTCCTGCAAGACCTTGGCGACCAGCCGAAGCACCTGATCGCCGACCTGGTGGCCATAATCGTCGTTGAATTTCTTGAAGTGATCGATGTCGATCAGGAAGACGCTGAGCGGCTCGTCCTTTTCCATCGCTGCGATCTGGGCGAGGCGAAGGAATTCATCCATCGAGTGGCGGTTGGCCAGCCCGGTCAACGCATCGGTGTTGGAGCGTTGCTCGGCCGCTTTCAGCGAGTCGCGGATGCTGTCCAGTTCCTCCGACGTGGCGGCGAAATTCGCCTCCAGCTTGGCGGCCCGGGCCGTCGCCTTCGACAATTCATCAACCAGTTTTGCAATGATCGTCCGGGGATCGCCGGTACCAGCGGCCTCGGAAGACACTTCATCGAGCGCCTCGATGTGGCTGCGGTTGTCGGTGACGGCAGTGTTGAGGAATTGCTGCGCGGTCTCGATCAGCCCGCTCAATTGATCGGGAAGGTCGCCAAACGGATCGGTACCGGCCTGCGCCACATAGGTGACATAGAGTTCGTGGTTGGTTGCCGGGTCGAATTTGCGCTTGCCCGCAATCAGAATGTCGATGGTCTTTCGCAGCGCCAGCGAACTGCCCAAGGAATATTCGAACCAGACGGCGAAATTGGTTGGGGTGGGAGGGACCGACTGCTGCGACATCAACCGCATAGCGCGGTCGGCAATCGTCGTGGCGTATTCGACGTCCATGTCGCCGATCGGCTGGCCTGCCATCTTTAATCCGGTGATGCGTTTGGTAAGTCAGTTCTTGGCATCCATTGTGCACGAAGGAACTAATCTCACCTTAAATTCCCTGCGAAACTCCGCTGCAAATACGTAACCAATATTGACCTATTTGCGCGCGGAACCGGCGGGAACCGGGCGCTAACTCCCGCCGTAGCTCTGCACCAGGCTTCCTGCCACCAGCGACCAGCCGTCCACCAGCACGAAAAAGATCAACTTAAACGGCAGCGACACCACGACCGGCGGCAGCATCATCATACCCATCGACATCAGCACGGATGCGACCACAAGGTCGATAATCAGGAAGGGGAGGAACAGCAGGAAGCCAATCTCAAAGGCGCGTTTCAGTTCGGAGATCATGAAGGCCGGGACCAGAATCCGCAGCGACAGGTCTTCCGGCGTCGCCGGCGGCGGCTCGCCGGAGAGGTCCACAAACAGCTTCAGATCCTTTTCGCGGACATTCTTCTGCATGAAGCCGCGCAGCGGCACAGAGGCCTTTTGCAGCGCTTCCTCGACGCCGAGTTCGTTGGCGACCAGCGGCTTGATGCCGTCGTCATAGGACCTCTGAAGGACGGGGCCCATCACGAAAGCGGTCAGGAACATTGCAAGCGCGATAATCACGGAGTTGGGCGGGGCGGTCGCGGTGCCCAGCGCCGTGCGCAGCAGCGACAGCACGACGACGATCCGTGTGAACGACGTCATCATGATCAGGATCGAGGGCGCGATCGACAGCACCGTCAACAGCGCGATCAACTGGATCGCGCGCTCAGTCACCCCGCCGCCGCCCTGGCCGAGATTGATGCTGATGTCCTGCGCCAGCGCCGGATCGGCGAGCGATCCGGCGACGGTCAGGATTAAGAAAAATAAAACTCTACGCGGAGAAGTCGCCGGCCTCACGAAGGGTTCTTCGGACGGCCCAGCAATGACGCCATCTCGTCTTCGAGATTCTCGAAGCCGCTCTTCTGCGGAGCGGGTGTGGGAGGAGCGGGGGGTTCGCTGCGGGAGGTACGGGCAGGCGGCGTTTCCGGCGCTACCGGCGGCGCCACGGGTTCGGCCGGCCGGCGCAGGGCGGCTTCCAGCCGCTGCGCCATCTCGGCGAGATTTTGGTCGGCACTCGACGGTGCGGGGGGTGGAGGGGGTGGCGGCGGCGCCGCGGCCGCACGTTCCGGCGCTCGGGTCGGCGCCTCGCGGACGGGCGGCACCTCACGGATAGGCGGCGCTTCGCGGGCTATCGGTGCCTCGCGGACCGACGCTGCCTCACGAACTGGCGGCGCCTCACGGACCACCGGCGGTGCCTTGGGCAACTCACGCTGCGGCAACTCGCGCTGCGGCCGCGGCATCAGCGGTTCGTTGCGGGTCAGGCGCGGCGGGGCCGCTTCGGGACGACCGGTGATCGATTCCGGCGCAAAGCCCGTCAAAGGATCGCTGCGACGCTCCGGCGGCGGCGCGGGCCGGCGGAGATCGTCTGCGAAGGAGGGACGTGCGGGGCGCGGCGGCGGCTCCGGCATTTGCGGTTCGGCGTGATGATCGAAGCCGTCCGTCGGCCGCAAATCGGCTCTTGCCGCTTCCTCGCTCCAAGCAGCATCGGGCAGCGGGGCAATCCGCGGCGGCTGCTCGCCGACCGCCGGGCGAGGCGCCATCTGATCGCGATTGGGCATTGCGCGCACGATGTTGGGTTCGACCACGATGTCGCTTGGACCGCCGATCATCAGGAGATGCTCGACATTGTCGCGCCGTACCAGCACGAGGCGCCGGCGGCCGTCCACGGCGGCGGCGTCGATCACGGCAAGCCGCGGCATCCGCCCGCGCTGGGTGTTGGCGCCGAGGCGGTTGTTGGCGAAGCGGCGGACCAGCCATGCGGCCACGCCGATCAGCGCCAGAACGGCGATGAATGCGAAGAGGAATGTCAGTGTCTGCATTCTTTAGTCCCCGGCCACGGGCCGTTCTCTTGCTGCTGGCTTCGACGAGTGCGGTCTAGGTCTTCCTGTCCGGGCATGTTCCCTTTGGGAAAGCGGTTCCCGTTTGCCGGATCATGCCCGGAACGATCCGCAACCGGCGAATCATGCCCGAGATCAGCCATATTTCTTAATCCCCACGGCGAACGCCGCCATCCGGGTTAATTAATAGACCAAGAATCGTTTGACCCAAAACGACTTCTGAGCGCCCCACGCCGGGTTGGTTGCTGCTGGTTAACGCAGTTTTCGTGGCGAAAATGCGCTCGTTTCGTCGCTGTCAGCGGGCATTGGCCGACGTCCACGGCCGCAGGCGTGACTTTAACCAGCCGTTAACCATACACCGGGCAAATTCTGCCTACCTCGCGGCGTCTGCCAGAGGTTAACGGGGAACAGCTCGATGGCCATCAACGATCTTCCGATCCTGTCGGCGCTGCGTACCAAGATGCAGTGGCACCAGGAACGCCAGCGGGTGCTCGCCGAAAACGTATCCAACGCCAACACCCCGAATTTCAGGCCGAGCGACCTGGTTGAGCCGAAATTCGACAACAAGGGCACAGATGTCGGCGGCGCGATGGGCTCGCTCGCCATGCTGCGCACCAGCGCCACCCATATCGGCGTCTCCGGCGGCCGCCAGAGCTTCAGGGGGGACGGCGGCAGGAGCGGCTTCCTGACCAAGCCTGCCGGCAACTCGGTCAATCTGGAAGACCAGATGTTGAAGGTCTCGGCCAACCAGATGGATTACGCGGCCGCCACTTCGCTCTACAGCCGCAGCCTCGGCCTGCTCAAAACCGCCATCGGAAAGCGCTGACGCGGCGCGATTAGGAGAACCGGATCATGGCAGATGATGGAAGCGATTTCGCCCGCTCGATGAGCATCGCGACCTCCGGCCTGCGCGCGCAGGCGGGGCGGATGCGAGTGATCTCGGAAAACATCGCCAATGCGGAATCCACCGCGCCATCGGCGGGCGGCGATCCCTATCGCCGCAAGGTGCCGACATTTTCCTCGGCGCTCGACCGCACGCTGGACGCCCGCGTGGTGACGCTCGGCAAGGTCAGGGCTGACCAGTCGGCGTTTCGCGTCAAGCACGAGCCGAGCAATCCGGCGGCGGATGCTGCCGGCAACGTCAAATATCCGAACGTCAATCCGCTGGTCGAAATGACCGACATGCGCGAGGCGCAGCGGTCCTATGAGGCCAACCTCAACATCATCAGCGCCACGCGCCGCATGATTCAACGCACCCTCGACATCCTCAAGGCCTGAACAGGAACCATAGAAAATGGCTTCACCGACCGTTGCAGCAAACGCCTACGCCGCGCTTTCGCGCATCATGGAATCCGGCGGCGCCGAGAAGGGCGGCCAATCCACCGGCGGCCCGTCCTTCAGCGCGCTGCTCAAGGACGCGGTGGGAAGCGTGCTGGATGCCGGCAAGAAATCCGACGCCCAGACCATGGCTATGACCGCGGGCAAAGCCAATGTCATGGACGTGGTGACGGCGGTGGCGGAGACTGACGTCGCGGTCTCGACGCTGGTGTCGGTGCGCGACCGGGTGATCCAGTCCTACGAAGACATCATGAAGATGCCGATTTGATTGATGCTGTCATTCCGGGGCGCGAAGCGAACCCGGAATCTCGAGGTTCCGGGTTCGATGCTTCGCATCGCCCCGGAACGACGTAGCAGGCGAAGCGAGAGAGCAAACAATGACCGGTGCCGAAACCCTCGACGTGGCGCGCGATGCGATCTGGACCATCGTGGTGGTGTCGTCGCCCTTGATGGTGATTGGCCTGGTGGTCGGCGTCGTGGTGTCGCTGTTCCAGGCACTGACGCAGATTCAGGAACAGACGCTGATCTTCGTACCGAAGATCCTCGCGATCTTCGTGACGTTATTGCTGGCGTTACCGTTCATGGCCGATTCGATGCACAGTCACATGATGCGGATATCGTCGCGAATCATAGGCGGTTGATGCATTGTGGATAAATGCGCGTCGACATATCGCTGCTGCCGGCCCTTGCCGCCACCTTCATGCTGGTGTTCGCTCGCGTTGGGGCCATGGTGATGCTGTTGCCGGGGTTTGGCGAGAGCAACATCCCGGTGCGCATCAAGCTCGCGATCGCGTTGCTGTTGACGTTGATCATTCTGCCGCTCCACCGCACCGCTTACCAAGTCGATCTGACCTCGATGACGGCGATCGGGGTGCTGCTGGTGCACGAGATCGCCATCGGCATCGTGCTCGGCGCCACGGCGCGCGTGACGCTGGCGGCGCTTGCGGTGGCGGGCTCGGTAATCGCCCAGCAGCTCGGCCTCGGCTTCGTCACCGCCGTCGATCCGACGCAAGGGCAGCAGGGCGTGCTGATCGGCAACTTCCTCTCCATTCTCGGCATGACGCTGCTGTTTGCGACCGACACCCATCACCTCGTCATCGCGGCGCTGAACGAGAGCTACCGGATCTTCTCGCCGGGCGAGCTGATGCCGAGCGGTGACGTGGCGGCGCTTGCCACGCGCGCCTTCGCGACCGCCTTCAAGATCGGCATACAGCTCTCCGCGCCGTTCCTGGTGTTCGGCCTCGTCTTCAATATCGGCCTCGGCGTGCTGGCGCGGCTGATGCCGGCGATGCAGGTCTATTTCGTCGGCGTGCCGCTGTCGATCATGGTGGGCTTTCTGATCTTCGCCCTCGTACTCACCGGAATGATGGCGACTTATCTCAACTACTTCATCGGCGTGATGCACGAATTGACGCCGCTGAAATAGAGCATGATCCGGAAAAGTGGGTACCGGTTTTCCGAGAAGATCATGCTCAAACGAAAACTAGAGCGCCGCGATGGCCGACGATACCGACGACAAAACAGAAGACCCTACGCAAAAACGTCTCGACGATGCGCTTGCCAAGGGCGACGTTGCCAAGAGCCAGGAGGTCAACACCTGGTTCATCATCGCGGGCGGCACACTGATATTATCGACGTTCGCGGGATCGATCGGCGGCGGCATTTTGATGCCGCTGCGCAACCTGATCGCCAATGCAGGCCAGCTTCGCGCCGACGGCGCGGCGCTGCTCGCGCTTGGCAACACGCTGGGCTACGCCGTGCTCGGCGCGATCGGCGTGCCGCTGCTGATGCTGGCGCTTGCCGCGATCGCCGGCAACATGATCCAGCACCGGCTGGTGTGGTCTTCGGAATCGCTGAAACCGAAATTCAGCAAGGTATCGCCCGGCGCGGGACTGAAACGCATCTTCGGCAAACAGGCGGTGGCGAACTTCGCCAAAGGACTGTTCAAACTGATCGCGCTCGGCTCCGTCATGATGGCGGTGCTGTGGCCCGAGCGTCATCGGCTGGAATCGTTCCTGATGTTCGATCCTTCGGCGATCCTCGACGTTACCACCAACCTGACGCTGCAGTTGATGGGTGCGGTGGTGGCGATGCTGGCGGCCGTCGCGATTGCCGATTACTTCTTTCAGTACCGGCAATGGTACACGCGGCAGAAGATGTCGCTGCAGGAGATCAAGGACGAGTTCAAGCAGTCGGAAGGCGACCCCCACATCAAGGGCAAGATCCGACAGTTGCGCCAGCAGCGCATGAAGAAGCGCATGATGGCTGCCGTTCCCAACGCCAGCGTGATCATCACCAACCCGACCCACTATTCGGTGGCGCTGTCCTACGATCGCGGCATGTCGGCGCCGGTCTGCGTGGCCAAGGGCGTGGACAACGTCGCGTTCAAGATCCGGGAGATCGCCAAGAAGCACGACATACCGATCGTGGAGAATGTGCCGTTGGCGCGCGCGCTTTATGCCACCGTCGATATCGACGAGGAGATTCCGGTCGAGCACTATCACGCGGTGGCCGAGATCATCGGCTATGTCATGCGCCTCAAGAACGGGTTTGCTGGCCGGGGAAGGTGAGGGGAACCGCTGGAAAACGCCTTGAAATGCCTTCAAGCTGTCAAATAACCGCCTGATGGACTTGCGCTTGCGGGTCCGATTCAGGCACTCAGAAGCGGCGCGCGACCCCGCGCGTCACCTCCTTGCCGACGGGCAGTGCCTCTTCAGATGACCGCCGAAACCGATAGCCATCCGCCCACCGAGCCCTTCGCGGCCCACGAGCCGGCGCGGCGGGGCGGTAGCATCGTGCTGGTGTTGCTGGTGGCCGCGGGCATCGTCGCGGTGGCGGTGGCCCTGATGACCATCGGCCGCGCCCAGGCCCAACCTTATATCCTCGGCGTGTTGGCCCTTTTGGCCATGGTCGGCCTGTTCAATCTGTTCGCTTTTGCCGCCGGTATCATCCGCTTCACCGACCGCGGCGCCGACGATCCGGTAATGGGCCGCATCGCCGATCACGCCTATGACGGGCTGGCGGTGACCGACCCCAAAGGCCACGTGGTCTATTCCAACGCCGCCTATCAGGCGCTGACCGGAGCTGCCACCGCGCAGGACGTGCGGCCGGTCGAGCGCGTCTTCATCGGTAATCCCGACGTCTCCGAAGCCGTGTTCCGCCTGCTCAAGGCCGCCCGTGAAGGCAAGCGGCAGCAGGAGGAGGTCCGTATCGCCGGCTCTGACGGCGCGCAGGGCCGCTGGCTGCGAATGCGGGTTCGCCCGCTTGGCCAGAGCAAGCGCGAAGCAAAATACGCGGTGTGGTCGATCGCTGACATCACGCGGGACCGCGAGCGTCAGGAAGATGTGTTCCGGGAACTGCAGCACGCGATCGAATATCTCGATCATGCGCCATGCGGCTTCTTCTCGGTCGATCCGGCCGGCGACGTCATCTATGTCAACGCCACGCTGGCGAACTGGCTCGATCACGATCTCGCCGAGATTGGTTCCGGCGGGTTGAAGCTAACCGATATCGTCTCCGGCGATGGCGCCTCGCTCCTGACCTCGATCGTAGCGGTACCCGGCGAGGTCAAAACCGAAGTGTTCGACATCGACCTGCGCATGCGCGGCGGCAAGACCATGCCGGTGCGGCTCTACCACAAGCTCGCCTTCGGCGCCGACGGCTCGCCGGGTTCGTCGCGCACGCTCGTGATCAGCCGCGCGCGCGACGAGCATTCCGACCCCGAACGCGCCGCCGAAGTCCGCTTCATGCGGTTCTTCGACCATACGCCGATGGCGATTGCGACGGTGGACCGCGGCGGCACGGTGGTGCGCGCCAACGCCCGCTTCGCCAAGCTCGCGCAAAGCCTGAGCTCGGACGGCGCGGCCAACAAGTCGATCTTCCGCACGGTAAATGCGCGCGACCGCAGCCTTCTGATCTCGGCGATCAACCAGGCGGCCGAAGGGCAGGGCGACATCGCACCGGTGGAAGTCATGCTCGACGGCGCCAAGGAGCGCTGGGGACAGTTCTTCGTCACCGCTGTCGAGGAAGACGAGCGCGACACCGAAGCTGCCATCGTCTATCTGCTCGAGACCACTGAGCGGCGCACGCTGGAAAACCAGATCAATCAGTCGCAGAAGATGGACATGGTCGGCCAGCTCGCCGGGGGCATCGCGCACGACTTCAACAACGTGCTCTCAGCCATCATGATGGCGAACGACTTCCTCTTGAACGCGCACAAGCCGACTGATCCGTCGTTCCAGGACATTATGCAGATCAAGCAGAACGCGACCCGCGCGGCGACGCTGGTGCGGCAACTGCTCGCGTTCTCGCGCCGCCAGACGCTGCGGCCGCAGGTACTCGACCTCGGCGATGCGCTTTCCGATCTCACCATGCTGCTGCGCCGCCTGATCGGCGAGAAGGTCAAGCTCGACCTCGTGCACGGCCGCGATCTCTGGCCAGTCAAGGTCGACGTCTCGCAGTTCGAGCAGGTGGTCGTCAATCTCGCGGTCAACGCGCGCGACGCGATGCCCGATGGCGGCAAACTGACGGTGAGGACCGCCAACGTGACGGTAGACGAGGCAGCGCAGCTTTCGCACAAGGGCATGCCGGCCGCCGATTACGTGCGGATCGACATTTCCGATACCGGCACCGGTATCCCGGCCGAGATCGTCGACAAGATCTTCGAGCCGTTCTTCTCGACCAAGGAGGTCGGCAAGGGCACCGGGCTCGGCCTCTCCACGGTGTACGGCATCGTCAAGCAAACCGGTGGCTTCGTCTATGTCGACTCCACGCCCGGCGAAGGCACCACGTTCCGCATCTTCCTGCCGCGTCATCGGCCCGAACTGGAAGCGCAGCCGGAGGCGCACGCCGCCAATGGCGCGGCCAGGGAAGGGGCGGCCGAGCCGCCGAAGCCGCGGCCCGACCTGACCGGGCAGGGCACCATCCTGCTGGTGGAAGACGAGGACGGCTTGCGCTCGCTGAACGCGCGGGGCCTGCGTTCGCGCGGCTACAGCGTGATCGAGGCCTCCAACGGCATCGAGGCGATGGAGGCGCTGGACGAAAAGGACGGCGCGGTGGATCTCGTCGTTTCCGACGTGGTGATGCCGGAAATGGACGGCCCGACGCTGTTGCGCGAAATGCGCAAGCGCAATCCGAATCTGAAGATCATCTTCGTCTCAGGTTACGCTGAAGAGGCTTTCGACAAGAGCCTGCCGGAGAACGAACAATTCGCCTTCCTGCCGAAGCCGTTTGCGCTCTCCGCTCTGGTCGAGAAGGTCAAGGAGACGATGACGGCCTCATAAAATCCTGCCCGAAAGCCTGCTGCGCATGGTGAATGCGGAGTTTACGGCCAAATCGTCACATCCCCGCGACTGAGGGCCGCAGCCGCCGTTCCCGATATTTGCTTCACTTTTGGCTGGCTCTGCCCATCTTAGGGGCACTTCCCCATGGAGGGGAATGAGGAAAAAGATATGAATTTCACGCAGACTGCGCGCGGAATTGTACGTGCCATGGCCATCGTCCTGTCGGTGGCGGTTCCACTGGCGATCACAATCGAAGCGGCTGATGCCCGCGTTGGCGGCGGCGGCAGTTCCGGTTCGCGGGGATCGCGGACCTATTCGGCGCCCCCGAGCACGACCACCGCTCCGGGCACGGCGCAACCCATGAACCGAAGCTTTACCCAGCCGGGCACCCCCGCAGCGGGTAATCCGGCCGCGGGCGCAGCCAACAAGGGCGGCTTCTTCAACCGGCCCGGCATGGGCATGCTCGGCGGCCTTGCCGCCGGCTTCCTCGGTGCCGGCCTGCTCGGCATGCTGTTCGGCGGCGGATTGTTCTCCGGCCTCGGCGGCCTGTCCTCGATCATCGGCCTGCTGCTGCAGATCGCGCTGATCGTCATCGTGGTGCGTCTGGCAATGTCGTGGTGGCAGCGCCGCCATACGCCGGCCTCCGCCTATGCCAACGCGCCTGCCGCCAGTGGGCCTGCTGAAGGCCCCGGCGCCCAGACCAGCTTCCGCTCCGGACTGGGTGGCTTTGGGCTGGGTTCGAGCCAGCCGGCGCTGGAAATCCAGCCGGCCGACTATGAGGCGTTCGAGCGGCTGCTTGGCGAGGTTCAGGCCGCCTGGTCGAACGAGGACGTCGCCAAATTGCATACGCTGGCGACGCCCGAGATGGTGTCCTACTTCTCCAAGGATCTCGAGGAGAACAAGGCCCGCAACGACGTCAACAAGGTGTCCGACGTCAAGCTGCTGCAGGGCGACCTCGCGGAAGCCTGGCGCGAAGGCGAAACCGATTATGCCAGCGTGGCGATGCGGTTCTCGCTGGTCGACAAGACACTTGAGCGCAACACCGGCCGTTTGGTCGCGGGCAGCGAAACCCCGATCGAGGCCACCGAAGTCTGGACCTTCGCTCGTCGCCGCGGCGGCGACTGGGAACTCTCGGCGATCCAGCAGACGAGCTGATCGCCTGCACCAACACGAAGAAGGCGCTGCGGCTTGTTCCGCGGCGCCTTTTTCTTTGCGGGAATGCATGCTCCATTTCGGACTTCGCCCTGCAGGAATAATGATTGCGGCCGCGTGTTGATGAGACATGGCCCACAACAGGGAGGTCTTCAATGAACGGCTTCGCCCGGATCATCTCGCCGGCGTGCTTCGCCCTCGCCGCCATGTCGATTCTCGCAAGCGTGCCTGCGCATGCTCAATCCGCCAATGCCAGCTTCTTCGTGACCAGCAACGGCATCGGCAATGGCGGCAATCTCGGTGGTCTTGCCGGCGCCGACAATCATTGCCAGACGCTGGCGCAGGCCGCCGGTGCCGGAGGCAAAACCTGGCGCGCCTATCTCTCAACGCAAGGCGCCGACGGTGCGCCCGCGGTGAACGCGCGCGACCGTATCGGCAAGGGGCCGTGGCAGAACGCCAAGGGCGCCGTGGTTGCCAAGGATGTCGCCGAACTGCACGGCACCAACGGCCTCACCAAGCAGACCGCCTTGAGCGAGAAGGGTGAGGTCATCAATGGCCGCGGCGATACGCCCAATCGCCACGACGTGCTGACGGGATCGCAGCCCGACGGCACCGCGTTTACCGCCGGCGAAGATCGCACCTGCAGGAACTGGACGAGTTCGACGCAAGGCTCCGCCATGGTCGGACATTCCGATCGCGTGGGACTGCGCGACGACGACGCCTCGAAATCCTGGAATTCGTCGCATCCCTCGCGCGGGCCCGACGGCGGCTGTTCGCAGGCCGACCTGAAGAGCACCGGCGGCGACGGGCTGTTCTATTGCTTCGCGGCGAATTGACGGGCGATCGGTCTTGAGCTCGCCCGGCGAGTGACGCAACAGGATCGACCAATCGAAGTCCTTCGCACGAGCGTGCGTCCAATGACAGCTCCGCAACATCGGCATGCTGCTCTTTCGATGTAGCGGAACCTATTCAGCGTATTTTCTTGCTCGTGCAATCCGGCAGACGATTGCGGAACTCCAGAGTGTTTGGCGAGTTGCCAATCGGAATCCCGGAGGCCTTGCAATGAAACGAGTCCTTTTCGCGTTGGCTTTTACCGTCTTGGCAACGCCGCTGGCGCTGGCGGGCAACACGTCGTCGAACTCCAGCTCTAACTCGTCGAATGGCGTGCACACCCGCGTCGATACGATCACCACCGACGACGGCCGTGGACGGACATTTTATCAGCGGCGCAGCGTCCGGATCGACGCTGATCGCGGGCGACCGGCATACATGCGCAACTCCGTTCGCGAACGCTACGGCCCTGCGCGCCGCTGGCACCGTGACGATGATGATGACTGAAACCATTTGCGGCCGATCCGGCACCTGACGAGGAGGGCGTGGCTCGGGTCGACAACGTTCCCCGGCACGCGGCGCTGAAGCCGTCAATTTTCAAGTTTTGTCGATCAAAGCCGCCCCAGAGGCGGCTTTTTCTATTTGCGCCGCTCTCGGGAGCGTGATGACTTGTCGTCGAATCGTCATCCCGCTTTATCTCTTTGTTTGAGCATGATCTTTTCGGAAAGCCGCTTCTCACTTTTCCGGATCATGCTCTAGGAGGCGCCTTCGATGCATTACGAGCTTTATTACTGGCCGACCATTCAGGGTCGCGGCGAGTATGTGCGTCTCGCGCTGGAAGAGGCGGGCGCTGGCTATACCGACGTGGCGCGCCACGGCAACGGCATGGCGGCGATGACGCGCATGATGGAAGTCGGGAAGGGAACGCCGCCCTTCGCGCCGCCGTTCCTGAAAGCCGGGAAGCTCGTGATCGGGCAGACGGCCAACATCCTGCTCTATCTCGGATCACGGCATGGGCTGGCGCCGAAGACGGAAGCCGGCAGACTACGGGTGCACCAGCTACAGCTCACGATTGCGGATCTGGTGCTGGAAGTTCACGACACCCATCATCCGCTCGGGCCGTCACTGTACTATGAGGAGCAGAAAGCGCCGGCAAAAAAACGCACCGATGAGTTCTGGAAGGCGCGCGTGCCGAAATATCTCGGCTATTTCGAAGATCTCCTGCAGGCCAATGGCGGGACATATGTCACCGGCCGCCGCCTGACCTATGTCGACCTGTCGCTGTTTCAGATCGTCGAAGGCCTTCGCTATGCATTTCCGAAACGGATGAAGGCCTTCGAGAGCGACATTCCCGGTCTCGTCGAACTGCGTGACCGCGTCGCGGAGCGGCCAAACATCAAGGCTTATCTTGCGAGCGATCGAAGGATTGCTTTCAACGAGGACGGGATTTTCCGAAGGTACAACGTGCTGGATGGCTGATGTTGTCATTCCGGGGCGATGCGTAGCATCGAACTATGGGGCGCCCCTTGCGCCCCTGAGAATCTCGAGATTCCCCGATGCGCAATTGCGCATCTGAGATCTGGTCCTTACGGACCATTCCGGAATCACCGCTCCGCCGTCACATGTTCCTCCCATCCACCGGCGTCATCTTCAACTTCGACAGCTCGATGCCATCGAAGCAGCTCACATTGACCGCCACCACGTCGGTGCCGTCGGGCTTCTTGCCGCGTGCGAAGACGTCGACGCCGCAATCGATGCAGAGCTGGTGGTGGATCGCGTGCTTGTTGAAGAGATACTCTTTCAGGTTTTCCTCGCCGGCGCGGAGATGAAAACTCTTCGGGTCGAGGAAGGTGAAATGCAGCCCCTTCTTGGTGCAGATCGAACAGTTGCAAGCAGTGACCATTGCGAGATCGGTGGTGCACTCGAAGCGTACCTGCCCGCAATGGCAGCCGCCGGTATAGGTCTTGCTGTCGGGCATCTCTCCGTCATCCTTACCAAATTCCAGGCACCAGACGATAGCGCACGCGGGCGGCGTAGTCAGCATAGCCCGGAAGCCCCTCGACCAATGCGCGCTCCTCGATGCGGGCGCGAATGGCGAACAGCACGGCGAATACCGGCACGAACGCCACACCCCACCACGATCCGAGGAGCAGCGGTATTCCAATGAAGTACAGCATGACGGCGCTATACATGGGATGGCGGATGAAGGCGTAGGGCCCGCTCGAGATCACGCGTTGGTGGCGCGCGGCCTGCACCTTCACGACCGGCGCGGCGAACGAATTTTCGCGGAACACCCACATGATGAACGCGATCGAGAGTAAAAACATCGCAAGGCCGAGCGCCTGCAGCAGCAGCGGAACATCGGAGGCGTCGGCCCGCCGGTCGAGGCCGATCGCGACGAGCCAGATCAGCAGCACTGCGACAAATATCAGCATGAATATCTTGTCGGCGGCGGGCTGGTCGGCCTGAAATTTCGGCCGCATACGCTCGGCGAGCAGCGCCGGATCGGTCTTCGCAAGCCACAATCCGCAGGCAGGACCGAGGATCGCACTGACGATCAACATCACCCACGCGCCCGGCCAGTCCAGCGAACCCGCAGCGGCGAACAATAATGCGCCCATGCCGACGACGACGATGGTGTTCTGCAGCAGAAGCTTTGCGATCATGCGCGGGTTCCATTGACCCCACGCGCAACAGGATCGCGCATTTTTTCGGCAAACTTGCGGCGCTGAGGTGGGGAAGGGTACCCGCTTCCTTCGCCTGTCATAGCCGCGAAGGCAGGTATCCAGTACGCCGCGGCCTATCGGCCCAAGGCGACGTTTCTGGAATACTGGTTCACCCGCTGGAGCCTGTCATCGGGCGGCTCTGAGCGCCGACCCGTTGGCGGGTGACGACAACCGGATGGTTGGCTCAAGCCAGTTGGTCGATCCGCGTTCCCTGACCCGGCGGCAGGGGAGCGACCAGCGTCGGCTGCGGCGTGCGGGTGCCGTCGGCGGCACCGCCGTTCTGCACGTCGGGGGTCTTGTCGGGAGCCTTGAACACGGGGACTTCAGGCGCTTTGACCACCACCGTTGCGGGGACAGCAGAGACATTCATCGGAAGCATCCTCTTGGTTGCCTCCGACATGGCCGGGCTGAAACGAACGATTGGTGAATACGGCGCGGCAATCCCGCATCGATGCCGTCAATTCCGTCCAATGGTGAACGGACGGCTCGCGGAATCGTTAGAATGCGACGGATCGGGAGCGGCTTGGGCCTATTCGTCCTTGCCGCGGGTCACCACGATCGAGGCTTCGGTCTTGGTGCGCGTGCATTCCATGTTGAGCCGGCGGAAGCGCATGGAAACCTTGTCGCCGCGCAGGATGCCCATGCGCTTGATGCAGCGCGAGGAGCCGGTCGCAACGTCGGGCTTCGGAATCGTGAAAATGATGGCGCCGGCCGAGGCGACCAGTTCGAAGAATTGCGGCTTCGGTTTGCGGTCCGTCTTGGCGTAGAGCTCGTTGGAGTAATTGCGGCCGCGGCAGCCGAGCGACAGCTCTTTCGCCGCCGGATGCGTCAGATAGATCATGTTGCCGGTATTGACGCTGATCTTGAGGCCGTCGATCTGGTTCTTCAATTCCTTGGCGATGTCGTCGCAGCGGTCGGCCCGCGCCGGCGATGCGTCGACCGTCGCAACCAGCGCCAGCGTGGCGGCAAGCAAGGTCGATCGGCGAAATTGTGATCCCAAAGCCATCTGAAATGCCCCTTTTGCGCATATTGAAGCCCGCGCGCGGATTTCCTGCAAGGGTCGCGCGCCGAAGTCAACTTGCTTGTCAGAAACCGTAGAGGAAGACGCTGATGCCGAAGGCGATTACGGCGATCACATCGAACAGCGTGGGAATGCTGACCAGCAGCGTGGCAAGCCCAAGCCGCTCCTCGCGTGCGGCGAGCGCGATGGCGCAAGCGCCCATCAGCGGAAACGCGATGATCTGGACGGGGGTCTGGAGGATGGAGAGGCCGCCGAAATCGAGGCCGTGCCGCACCACTGAGGGCATGTAGTTCAGCCAGTTCATCAGCACGAGGGCGCCGAGCGCCATGACCGCGTAGCGCAGCCTGCCGACGGTGGCAAACGCCAGCGCCGCCAGCGCCAACACGGGATGCGCAGCGACATAGGCCTTGATGATCGCGCCGCCGATGCCAGGGCCCGGAATTTCCGACGTGTCGCCGAACAGCATCGGCGCATGCGAGAGCCCTTCGAAGGCTTCGATCGCGGCAATGATGATCAGAAGCAGATAATACCCGAGCAGACGCGGAGGACGCGCTGGGACAGAAGCTGCGTCAGGCAATGTGGTGGCGGAGTTCATTACAGTCGCAATCGGTTGAGAGGATATCGGCAATTTCCGTTTTTGTCTGGAGAGAGCTCCATGGGGTTCAATCAGGATCGGCAGTATCCTTGCCACGCGCGAAGGAGAGCCCCGCCTTAGCGGTTGTTTCGAGCGCTGTTTGGAATTGCAATCAAAGATTGCGTCTGCCGGAAGTCTCGGCGATAATTGCTGCAGTCCGCGGGCCAAAACCGAGGTCCTATCGCTGTGCATTCCGCACAGTGATTTATTGCGTCAGGTGTGTTAGGTTACCCTCATGACAAAACTACTCGAACAAGCCTTGAGACAGGTCGAGCAATTGCCGGAAGGTGAGCAGGACGCTGCGGCGGGCGCGCTGCTCGACTATGTCAAACATATGCGGGACATGCGCTTGACCGACGCACAAGCGGCCGAGGTTCGCCGTCGCCGGGCCGATCCGAACCGCAAACTGCTATCCCACGCCGAAGCGCGGGAACGTATTGGACGGCTGGGCTCATAGCTGCGTATGAAACCCGTATTCGATGATCAGGCGATCGCCGATCTCGAAAACATCTTTGGCTGGATTGCTCAGGATAGTCCGCGATTGCGAGGACTGTAACAGACCGGCTGTTTAGTAGCATAGAACTGCTCATCTCATTTCCCTTTATCGGCCATGTGGGTCGCGATCCCGATACGTTCGAATGGGTAGTTCCGCGACTGCCTTATGTTGTGGTGTACGAAGTCGACCGGGTGCAAGAGCGAGTCGTCGTAACGGGCGTATTTCACGGGGCTCAGGATCGCGAGGGTGGACGGGATCCATGAAAAAGCGAGTAAAGCGAGGAGTGAGATCGATGTGCCGAGCATTTCCGTGATGTCGCCCGACACGCCCTACCCCTGTTTTTCGGAACCTTCCATTTAGCCCAAAAATGCTTAGAACGGGTCTATCGTCGCGGCGCCGTTCTGGCCGCCGTCGGCTCCAACCCGAGATATCGACATGAACGCCCCGACCGCCTTTCCCGACCAGAAACCCGTTCCGCCCTACAAGCATACGCCGCTGTTTCCGCTGGGGCCGGACACCACGCCCTACAAGAAGATCACGACCGAGGGCGTGCGGGTCGAGAAGGTGCTTGGCAAGGACATGCTGGTGGTGTCGCGCGAGGCGTTGCGGGCGCTGTCGGAGGCTGCCTTCGGCGATATCAACCACTACCTGCGGCCCGGCCACCTGAAGCAGCTCCGCTCGATCCTGGAAGACAAGGAGGCCAGCGACAACGACAAGTTCGTCGCCTTCGACTTCCTGAAGAACGCCAACATCGCCGCCGGCGGCGTGCTGCCCATGTGCCAGGATACCGGCACCGCGATCATCATGGGCAAGAAGGGCTGCAACGTCATCACCGATGGCGACGACGAGGCGGCGCTGTCGGAAGGCGCGCGCGATGCCTACCTGCGCCGTAACCTGCGCTATTCGCAGGTCGCACCCTTGTCGATGTATGAGGAAAAGAACACCGCCAACAACATGCCGGCGCAGTGCGAGATCTACGCCGAGGGTGACGACGCCTACAAATTCATGTTTATGGCCAAGGGCGGCGGCTCCGCCAACAAGAGCTTTCTGTTTCAGGCGACGCCCTCCGTTCTGACCAAAGATCGTCTGCTGGCGTTTCTGAAGGAGAAGGTGCTCACCCTCGGCACCGCGGCGTGTCCGCCGTATCACCTCGCCATCGTCATCGGCGGTACCTCGGCCGAGCTTTGCATGAAGACGGTGAAGCTCGCTTCCGCGCGCTATCTCGATGCGCTGCCGACCCACGGCTCGGCCGACGGCAACGCGTTCCGTGATGTCGAAATGGAGCAGGAAATCCTGAAGATGACGCAGTCGCTCGGCGTCGGCGCGCAGTTCGGCGGCAAGTATTTCTGCCACGACGTACGCGTGATCCGGATGCCGCGCCATGGCGCCTCGCTCCCGATCGGGCTCGGCGTCTCCTGTTCGGCCGACCGCCAGGTGCTCGGCAAGATCACCAGGGATGGCGTCTACCTCGAAGAGCTCGAGCACAATCCGGCGCAGTATCTGCCGGCGGTCGAGCAGTCGCTCGGCGGCGAGGTCGTCAAGATCGACCTCAACCAGCCGATGAAGGAGATCCTGGCGACGCTGTCGAATTATCCGATCAAGACGCGGGTCTCGATGACCGGCACCATGATCGTTGCGCGCGATTCCGCGCACGCCAAATTGCGCGAGCGGCTGGAGAAGGGTGAGCCGCTGCCGGACTATTTCAAGAATCATCCAGTGTATTACGCCGGCCCCGCCAAGACGCCCGATGGTTACGCGTCCGGAGCGTTCGGCCCGACCACGGCGGGGCGGATGGATTCTTTCGTCGACCAGTTCCAGGCGGCGGGAGGCTCGATGGTGATGGTCGCCAAGGGCAACCGCGCGGTCGCGGTGCGCGAGGCCTGCAAGAAGCATGGCGGCTTCTATCTCGGTTCGATCGGCGGAGCTGCGGCAAACCTCGCCGAGCACTGCATCAAGAAGGTCGAGGTGGTGGAATATCCCGAACTCGGCATGGAAGCGATCTGGCGCATCGAAGTGGTGGATTTCCCGGCCTTCATCATCATCGACGACAAGGGCAACGACTTCTTCAAGGAATTGAATCTGGGGTGACCTGTTCGCATTCGGCGTGAAATGTGAGCGAGGACGCGATGATCGAGTGGTTCGACGACCTGAAGATCGGGATGCGCTTCAAGAGTGAGGCGGCGACGGTGTCGAAGGAGGACATCATCCGCTTCGCCAAAGAGTACGATCCGCAGCCGTTTCATCTCGATGAGGAGGCGGCCAAGAAGTCCATTCTCGGGGGCCTCGCCGCTTCCGGATGGCAGACGGCAGCGATCGCCATGCGGCTCGCCGCGAGCGCGCGCCCGTTCGGGCCGCATCCGCTGTTCGGCGCCGGCGTCGACGATCTGCGCTGGCTGAAGCCGGTGCGGCCCGGCGACACCATTTTTCTCGAAGGGGAGGTGGTGGAATTGGCGGCGTCGCGCACGAAGCCGCAAGGCATCGCCCGGGTCAGGTGGACCGCCTACAACCAGCATGGCGAAGCGGTCTATACCTTCAATCCGATTGCGATCGTGCCCAGCCGGCCGAAGTGAGCAAGAGGTCGGGCTGCAGGGCGCTTGGCCTCGACGGGTTCAGCAAAGGCTGGGTCGCCGTTCTCCTCGACGGTGACGTGCAGGAAATCTCCTTTCATCGCGACATCACGGACGCGCTGTCGCGTTCTTGCGACAGAGCGGGGATAGATATCCCGATCGGGATGAGCGATCACGGCGAACGCGACTGCGACCTGCTGGCTCGAGCAAAATTGCGGCCGCACGCGTCGCGCGTCTTTGCCGGCGCTCGCCGCTGGCTGTGGTCGGAGTTCAGCGATCCCAATGATGCCAACCGGGAGGCGCAGCGGCGCGGGCAGAAGCGGGTGTCCCGCCAGCTCTGGCATCTGGGTGCGAAGATCATGGAGGTCGACGCGTTCGTGCGCGCGAATCCATCTCGTGATATTCGCGAGGTGCATCCCGAACTGGTGTTTCTGCGATTGAACGACAACGAGCCCTTGCCGTCGAAGAAATCCGCCGGGGGAGTTGCTCTGCGCCGCGCGCTGCTCAAGCAATCAGGCTTTCGGCAGATAGATCGCTGGCTGACCCATGAACGTAGCGGTGCAAAGCCTGACGATGTGCTGGATGCCTGCGCGGTTGCGATTGCGGCCCGCGAGCCTGCGGGCAGCGTCCCCGAGGGGGCGCCGCCCGTTGATGCGCACGGCTTGCCGATGCGGATCTGGTTTTAGGGAGAACCTACGCCCGCGAACCCGTGAACGGGAAGCTGCCCATCGGGCCGATGCCCATTTCGCCGGACATGCTGTCGCCGGAAACCTTGCCGGTGAAGGCAAGCGTGAGCGGCATCGGGTTGGTGATGGAGATCTTCCAGGCGACGTCATCGCCGTTGACGGTGCCGTCAAAAATGTCGCCGGAATTGCCGTCCGCTCCTTGCGTGCCCGTCAGCGCGCCGCCCGCGCTTTGCAGCGACAGCGTTGCCTTGCGCTCGCCCATCGGCGTGCTCATGGTGATATTCCAGTTTCCGTCCACGGCCATCTTTGTCTCCCCGACGTTTCTTCCCGCCAAACCGGAATGGCTTGCGAGATCCGTTAAACTCGATCGGCGGTATAGCCTATCTCGCCACACAAGCCCAATCGTCTCAAGCGCCTTTTTGGCGCGTATTTTTCAGGCTTGCTGGGCGGCGGCGCGAAGCCGGCTGCCGACCAAAACACGAAACGCGACGTATTGAATTGCAAAGGCGGCAATCTTGGCGCCGACCAGCACGACGGTCACGTAGAACGTCCACAGCTTCATGTCGCCGGTCATCGCGACACCGATGGTGCCGGCGGCGAGTCCGAAGCACAGTGCGGCCCAGGCGTAGCCCGCAAAAGTGACATATTCGGGAATGGTCTGGGTCACGATGGGGGGCATGTAGCGCAACATCCAGCCCCGCTTGAGCATGATGACGCCGATCGCGAAATGCCCAATTGCGGGTTTCGCCAGCACGAAGCGCGGGTCGTGGGTCAGAAGCGTCGCGCTGCCGAGCACGATGACGAGCCCAAGGCTGGCCCATGTCATGTAACCGAGCTCTTTGCCCTTGATGCGAAAGTAGATCACCTGCGCAATGGCGCCAGCGATCGCGACGGCAGTCGCCAGTAGCACGTTGTCAGTCGTCAGGTAGATCGCGATGAACAGGATGGTGGAGAAAAAATCGGCGCCCAGTCTGGCGAATACGTCCTTCATCGGTTTGCTCTCTGCTGATGGGTTTCGGTTGGAAGCGTATCTTTAGTTGGCGCCGGGTAGGGCGTTCGCCGGCGGGACACCATGCTTCGCCCTGCGATATTGTGGATACCATGTCGTGAAATAGGCGGCACTGTTGCGGGCGGCGAAGGCGATGGCGAGTCCGATCCAGAGTGGGAAGCCCGGCACATAGATCGTCAGCACGTTGCCGACGATCATCAGGACGAATGCGCCGGTCCAGGCCCACGTGATGATATAGATCGCCTTCATGAAGCCGGGCAGCTTGGTCGTCTCGTTATCGACGGCTTCCAGCGCGTATTGCAGCACGAACGGCTTGCGGATGATCAGCGATGCCAGCGAGATCGCCAGCACGCCGACATCGGTTGCCAGCTTGACGGCCGAGTTGTTCAGGTTCGGGTCGATCAGCGTGACCCAAGCGCCTATCCCGGCGAAAACGACGACGCAACCCGCGCCGAGCATCTTGATCGAACGGCCGCGAGCGACGTCGATGGCAACGACAGCAAGGCAGATCGCGGCCGAAGCGAACAGGCTGACCTGGGCCGACGTCACCAGCATCAGCAGGGCGAAGGAGCCGAAGGGAGCAAGGATCAGGAAGATTGTCATGGCAGCCTCTCGGGCTAATCTTTACAGCGTAAAGATACACTAGGAGCCGGTCCGGGACTCGTCAAGAAAAATCTTTACAGTGTCTAAATTCGACGACGCGACGATCTGTGATTATCTTTGCAACGGTTTGCCGGCGCTTCAGGCGCCCAATATCGCGACCGAGAGAAACATGAGGGCACAGGCGAGCAGCAAAACGAGCGTGATCGTGATGCCGCCGACCCGGCCGACGCTTGCAACGTGGGGCGCGACAACGTCGCGCCCCGGCATCGTGGACGTATAGCGCGCTCAGGCCGCGCCAACCCAATTGCCGTGGATGCCGTCGGGGACACGATGTCCGAGCTTCACCAGCGCCACCGGTCCGGCGTCGACATCGGTGGCATTGAATACCGCGAGGTCGCTGCGGTTTTCGCGGGCTCGCCAGACCACCGACATCAGCCAGCCGTCACCCTCGCTGGCGTCATCGCCGCGTGGAACGAACACTGCTTCCGAGATCGTATCGCCGGCGGGCAGCAGGTACTGGCCAAGCCGCGATCCATTGCCGTCGACATGTACCAGGCCCGACAATCCGCCTGAAGTCGGCAGGTCGGGATTGGCGCAGGCGTACCATCCATGCCGGTTGGCTGAACCGACGCTTCGATCGCAGACGCGGGGGAATTCTCCGGTAATGTCGTCGAGCCAGGTTTGCGTGAATCGATCGGTATTGCCTGCGAGATCGAAGGTCCAGCGGCACAGCCGGGCGCGCGACTTGGCGGGATTGGTGGGCGTGCCGTCGGGATGGGTGAACAGCGGCGGCTCCTCGTACTGCATGACGTCGGCAATGATGCGGTCGCCGTCCTCCCACGCGTTCATGACGTGGAAGACGTAGCAGCACTCGGCGCGAAACCAGACGATGTCCTTGGCGGAGCCGTCGCGCTTCATGACGCCGACATAGGCGCCCTTGTCCGGCTCCCAAGCATAGGGCGGCCGACCCGTCATGGCGCGCTCGATGCTGCCGGTGAGCGGCAGGATCGGAAACAGCAGATGATTTTTGGTGACGATGAAGTCGTGCACCATGCTCGCATAGGGGGCCTCGAAGCGATCGAAGCGCGTTACTACGCCGGCGGCATTGACGGAGCCGAAGGAGAGGGCGGGGGTGAGGCGGCCTGCGGCGTTGTAGCCGAAGAACACCATCTCGCCGGTGACGGGATCGATCTTGGGATGCGCCGTGAACGGTCCAGAAATGCCTTTGCCATAATCGCAATAGCCGAGCCGGTTGAGGGTGCCAGGCTCGATCTCGGTCGGCAAATGGCCTTCCTCAAGGGCCAGCAGGCGGCCGCCATGAAAGATGATGTTGGTATTGGCGACGCCGCCGTCTTGCGTAACCGAGGCGGGCGTACCCGGCAGCCTGCGGCCGAAGCCGCCGAACAGCGCTCGGCCGGCATCGTGCTCGGCCAGCCATTTCGGGGTGCGGACCCAGCGATTGCGATAGCTGGCGCGGCCGTTCTCCAGACGGAAGGCGTGCAGCATGCCGTCGCCCACGAACCAGTGGGCGCCGGGCGCGTCGAATTGCGGGTTGGGGCCGTTGCGATAAAGCGTGCCGTTAAGCTCGCGCGGTAATTCACCAGTCACCTTGAGGTGTGCCGCGTCGCATTCCATCGGGATCGGCGCCAGATTGTCCCGCGTCGCATTGGTCGTCGCCAATTGGTCGAGCATCATACGTTCCCTCCGGTTGTATCTTTACATCGTAAAGATGTCAGTAGGCGCGTTGCCATGGGTCGTCAAGCAAAATCTTTACAGTGTAAAAATTGTGGTTATAAAGATTCGCATGGCAAGATTATCGAGAGCAACCAAAACGAACCGCCCGGCCGCGAAGCGCAGGCCCGTGAAGACTGTAGCCGAAAGGCCGGCCAGCCGGCGTCGTCGTCCGGCCGGCGAGACGCCCTATCATCACGGCGATCTGCACGACGCCTTGCTCGCCGCGGCGGAGCGGGTGCTGGAACGCGACGGGCTGTCGGGCCTGACGCTGCGGGCGGTTGCGCGCGAGGCCGGCGTGTCGCATGCGGCACCGACCCATCATTTCGGCGATCTCACCGGGCTGCTGAGCGAGCTTGCCGCCATCGGATTCCGGCGCTTCAACGCGGCGATGACCGCGGCGGGCAACACCGAAACGCTTCCGCTCATGAAGTCGTTGGCGCGCGCCAAGGCTTATGTCGCCTATGCGCAGGCGCGCCCCGGCATGTACGGGCTGATGTTCCGGACCGAGCGGCTCGACATGACGCGGCCCTCGCTGCACGAGGCGGCGACCGCCTCCTTCGAAGGACTGGCGACCGCGGTGAGCCTCAGCCGCAACGAAAAACTCACCGGCGAAGCGCTCGAGGCTTTGTCGCTCGACCAGGCTGCCGCGATTGCCCGTGCGTGGTCGCTGGTGCACGGCTTCACCACGCTGCTGCTTGATGGAAGGCTCAAGGACATTCTGCACCGGCTGCCCGAGGGGACCGGCGTCGACCAGCTTCTGGATGCAATGCTGCGTTCGACAGTGCCACGACCGCCGGGGGCGTAAGACGGCCGCCGCTCTGCGCGAGTTCGCAGGTGGGATGAGGCTGCGCGGTGACGGTTGCGGCTGGCGTCCCGCTCAGCAACCCCTGCAAATCTTGGTTTGCCGCGCGAGCCTTGCGTCAGCTTCCGCGTCTTCGTTGGGCTGCCGTGTCCAATCTTCGTATGCCGCTTTGACGCCCGATCCGGCTGACCTGTCCCTGGAAGACGCTTCGTTCAGCGGACCCAGGATGATCTCGCGGTTGCGCGCCGTCCTCCGCTTTGGCTTGGCCACCCCGGCTTGTTCGCCATCTGCGGTCGGCGGTTCACCCAAGCCGTCCCAGGCGATCGGCGCGCCCGCTGTCTGCGTCGAGCAGCCAGTTCCGGAGGCACAGCAGCCGGAGAGGGCGATGCCGGCGATGAGGAGTGCCAGGAGTTTTATGTGCATGGTGCCCCGGGGTGATGGCGTGAATAACTAGGTTTGACAAGGTTCAAGCACTCAAGCCCGAAGCTTTGACGTTAATGCGGCAAGAAAGCGCCGGACTGCGTCTACCATCACCGCTTTGCCAATTCCACCGCGCGGCCGCGCTCGCCAATCACCTTCACTCCGTCCTTGCCGCACTTGAAATCACGCGCAAATTCGTCCGCGGCCTGGCGCGCGAGCTCGTTGGCATTGCGGTTGGCCTGGCCGTCGACATAGGCGACGTGGCAGACCGGCCCGGGCGGCAGCCGCGTCACCGCGAGCATCGGTTTCGTGATGGGGTTTCCGGTCTTGTCCGGGTCGTTGTTATCGGCGATCAGCCAGCGCTGAATGATCGCGAACGGCCTGCCGTCGACCGCCCGCCATTCGACGGTGTGGCCGGTCGAATTGAAGGGGCCGAACCAGGCCTCCGCGGCCGGCTCCTTGGCGGCGGCCTCGCGGTTTCGTCCCACCGAGACGGTTTCACGCAGGTCGCCCTCGCTGATCAGTACCACCAGCCCCGATTTACCGGGGCAGACCTGCGTCGTGCTGCCGTCGGATTCGGGCTTGCCGACCGTGTGGCAGTCCTTTGGCGCGGTCGACGTGTAGCTGCTGCTGAAAGTTTGGGCGTTCGCCGGTGACATCAGGCCAAATGCAACGGCGAACAGCGTCATGGCGGCCGACACGGCGAGCTGCCGATGGGAGACGCGTTTCATCTGAACCTTCTCGCGTGGAACCTTTGGGGGTAGACGGTGCAATCTGGGGAAGGTTCAAGGCGAATGTGCGAAACACCTGACAATGCCGCGGAATCGTCCTAGAAGGACGGCTTCGCAATTCCTCGCTTTTTGAGCGCGCAGTTATCCAATCGTCATGCCCTCCATTCCTTCGAATAAACCCTATCGCGTCGGCCGCTCCCGCACCGGACTTGGCCTTTTCGCCACCAAGCCGATCAAGAAGGGCACCAAGATTATCCGCTATTTCGGGCCGCTTCTTGATTCGAAGAAGAAAGAAGAAGACGCGATCGAGAACAAATATTTGTTCGAACTGAACGACCGCTGGACCATCGACGGCTCGGTGCGCAAGAACATCGCCCGCTATATCAACCATTCCTGCCGGCCGAACGCCGAATCCGATGTCAAACCCCGTAAGCGCAGGGTGTTCATCCGCGCCATCAAGAACATCGAGCCGGGCGAGGAGATCAACTACGATTACGGCACCGATTATTTCAAAGCCTATCTGAAGCCGATCGGCTGCAAATGCGCAGCCTGCGAGAAGAAACGCAAGAAGAAGCGTGCCGAGGCGCGGGCGGAGAAGGCGCGGCTGAAGGCCAAGGCCGAGCGGAAGGCGCTGAAGAAGGCGGAAAAGTTGGCCAAGGCCGACGCGAAGCTGAAGGATAAATTGAAGGCAGAGGCCGAGCGTACGTCGAAGAAGAAGCTCAAGCTGAACGGCCATTCGCCCAATGGCATGTCACTGAATGGGACATCGCTGAACGGCAACAGCGGTGTCAGAGCGTCCGGCAAGAAATCGGCTGCCAGGAAACAGCCGGTTTCCGCGCCGGCGCCGGCCCTTCAGGCATAGGGCTCATCCGCCGGATTTGCGTACCGACTTCGGCAGCAGCGAATTGCCGTAGTCCACCGCGGAGCGCTTAATGATCACGCCCTTCTCGTCGACCACAACGCGAAACCGCCGATGTGCGGACAGGAAGGTCAGCCGATGCCGGCCGGAATCGGCATCGACCCCGCGCTCGGCAAAGCTCGTGATCTTGCCCGCCCGCATCTCCTTCTGAAGGAGCGGCAGCGCAAGGCCGAGGCCTTCGGCAACGATCGCGGCATCGATCTGCACGATTCCATTCTCGAACTCGATCGGTTTCATGTTCAAGTCCTGATGCTTCGGTGTGGGCCTCACGCGGTCACCGGACTGCGTCTGGGCTGCGCGGGGTAGGCGCATTCCGCCAGCGTCGTGGCATCGAGCTCGCGCATGAAGGCTTCGCGCGCGGCGGCCAGCTTCGCTTTCAGCCGGCAACGCGGCTTCAGCACGCAACTACCGCCATCCTCACGAAAACACTCGACCAGCGGCGGCCCTTCCAGCGCGCGCACCACCTCGCCGATGGTGATCGACTGGGCCGGGCGGGCCAGCATGAAGCCGCCGCCGACGCCGCGTTGGGTCGAAATGAAGCCGCTATCGGCGAGGTCGCGCACCACCTTGGCCAGATGGTTGCGGGAAATGCCGAACTCGGCCGCAATTTCATTGGTGGCGAAAGAACGGCCGGGTTCGCCCGCCAGCCGCATCAGGGCGCGCAAGGCAAAATCCGTGAATGACGTCAGCCGCATAGGGCCCTCTCAAAAGATCTGCTTGCAAATCATCTATAGCCGTCTAATTAGGTATTTGAAATACCTATTTAAGGGCAGGCGGAATGGAAGCGATCGTGGCAGGGCCGGAGCGGCGCGAACGGCTCACAGCCGAGATCATGCAACGAACCGGAATTGACGAGACGATGATCGAGCGCCTGGTGCGCGGCTTCTATGCCAAGGTCCGCGAGGACGCGGTGCTGGGGCCGATCTTCGACGTGCGCATCAAGGACTGGGAGCCGCATCTGAAGCAGATGTGCGCATTCTGGTCGTCCGTCGCGCTGATGACCGGCCGCTACCACGGTACGCCAATGGCCAAACATCTGCCATTGCCGGTCGATGCCGCGCATTTCGACCGCTGGCTCGCGCTGTTCGAGGCCACCGCACGCGAGGTCTGCCCTCCGGAGGCGGAAGCGCATTTCGTGGAACGGGCGCGGCGGATTGCGGCGAGCCTCGAGCTTGGCATCGCCGGCGCCAACGGCGTGATGCTCGCAAACGGTGAAAGATTTCGATGCAATCAGGCAGGAGCAGTGTGATGGCTTATCGTGCACATATCGTGACGAACAAGGAGCAGGCCGATCCGTATTCGGGCAGCAGCCTGGTGCCGATGCTGGTCATCGGGCTGGTGCTGACTTTTGCGGGAATGATTGCGGCGGTGGTATTGACCTGACGCGCTCTCGCGCGTCATTCCGGGGCGATGCGGAGCATCGAACTATGGGGCGCCCTTGCGCCCCTGAGAATCTCGAGATTCCGGGTCTGGTGCTTACGCACCATCCCGGAATGACGGGTGTGGCCTAAGCGGCGACCACACCGCCGCTCTTCCGCAGGCCGATATACTGCAGCTCGGCAAACACGCCGGTTGCAATCGCCTGCGCCACGATGAAGACCTGACCGAGCAGGTTCGGCGACACCGCGCCCGAGAACAGCAGCGCGATGCTGCCCAGCGTCCAGGCGGCATTGCCTATGATCACGAACAACACCAGCGCCTTCATCACCGTCGACCTCGTCGCCAGCCAGCCGACCAGCGCGGTATAGGCGATCAGGAACAGGCCGGTTTCGCGCAACAAGACGTCCGGCAAATTGAGGAACGGCGCGAGCGCGCCGGCGCCGAGCGTTAGCGCCACAGCGGCGACGCCGCTGAAGATGGCGTCGGCGAGCAGGGCGCGGCTCAGGAAGGTGGACGGATGGATCATGACGTTCTCCTGTGCTTGGGAATGACCGGGGGCAGGGATCAGCGTTGCAGCAGCGACCGGAGCTGACGCATCAGCCGCACCGGGCAGAGCGCCTTGCCGACCCTGTTCTCGATCGTCTGCACCTGCACGAACACGAACACACCGGTGTCGTGCACCAGGGGCTCGGGCATGTTCAGGGAGCGTGCCACGAGCCAGGTGACCAGATTGCGCACCCAGGGGATCATGGCGGCGACGAAGCGGAACAGTGAAAGCATCAGCATGGGTCATCTCCTGTGCTGCCAAGATGACTCGACCTGCGACCCGTTTCGATTACCTTGGACGTAATGGAATGGATGAAATTCGCATGGTAGGTTTTCCACCATGAACGCACATGCTGCCACGGCGCGAGCCGAACGAACCCAGCCCCTCCACATTGGCGATCACCTGCGCGAATGGCGCCAACGGCGACATCTGAGCCAGCTCGATTTGGCGAGCGATGCCGAAATATCCGCGCGTCACCTCAGTTTTGTCGAAACCGGCCGCGCCGCGCCATCGCGGGAAATGGTGCTCAAGCTTGCCGAGCGATTGGAGGTCCCCTTGCGTGAACGCAACGTGCTCCTGGTCGCAGCGGGTTTTGCCCCGGCCTTTCCGAAACGCTCGCTGGATGATCCGGCGCTGAAGTCGGCCCGGCAGGCGATCGATCTGGTGCTCAAAGCCCACGAGCCCAATCCGGCGTTGGCCTATGACCGGCACTGGAATCTGGTGACGGCCAACCGCATGGTGGCGCCGTTGCTCGAAGGTTTGCCGCCGCATCTGCTCCGGCACCCCATCAACATCATGCGGCTCGCCTTTCATCCCGAAGGGCTCGCGCCGCGCACGGTCAATCTTGCCGAATGGAGCGCGCATCTTCTGGAACGGCTGCATCGCCAGTGCGAGGCAACGGCCGATCCCGAACTGCTCAAACTGTATCAGGAGCTCAAAGCCTATCGTATGCCGGCGCGCTCGGGGCCGATCTCGGCCGACAATGTCGCGATCCCGTTAAAGCTGCGCCACAATGGCGATGTGTTGAGTTTCATCTCCACCACCATGGTGTTCGGCACGCCCGTCGACATCACGTTGCAGGAGCTTGCGCTGGAAACTTTCTTTCCCGCCGACGATCTGACCGCCGATCGCATGCGGCAGATGGCGGCAGCTTTGTAGTTTGAAGGATGGGTGGAGCGAAGCGATACCCATCATGTGAGGGTCGCACGGTTGATGGGTTTCGCTTGCGCTCTACCATCCTACATTGTGCGGTCGCCGGGGGAGTCGCCGACTAGCGACAAGGCCGTGGTCGCGCTGCCCTGCAGCATATCAGTGAGCACGGCCCCGCCGGTGAAGTGATACGAGACATGCGGCGATCGCCCTTGTCTCCTTGTCCGATCGGATTACCTTCCGGGACATCATTCAGCGAGGACGTTCCGATGAGCACCCTAAAACCCCTCAAGATCGACATCGTCTCCGACGTGGTCTGCCCCTGGTGCTACATCGGCAAACGCCGGATCGAGAACGCCTTGGCGCTGGTGCCCGATGTTCCCGTCGAAGTGCGCTGGCGGCCGTTCTTCCTCAATTCCTGGGTGCCGCGCGAGGGCATCAGCCGCGACGAATATCTCACCGCAAAATTCGGTTCGGTCGAGGCTTACAAGGGCATCGCCGGGCGCGTCGTGGCGGCTGCGGGGGAGGAGGGGCTGACCTACCGGCCCGAACTCGTGAAGCGCCAGCCCAACACCATCGATTGCCATCGCCTGATCAATTGGGCGGAAGCTCAGGGCAAGGCCGCTGAGATGAAGCAGCGCCTGATGGAATTGTACTTTCGCGATGGCGGCGATCTGACCGATATCAACGTGCTGGTGCAGGCCGCGGCCGATGTTGGCCTCGACGCCGACGATGTGCGCAAGCGTCTTGCCACCGATGAGGACGTCGCACTGATCTCCGGCCAGGCGCAGGAAGCTTCCGACAAAGGCATCTCGGGCGTTCCTACTTTCGTCTTCGCGCAGAAATATGCCGTGTCCGGCGCCCAGCCGGCCGAGCAACTCGCCCGCGCGATCCGGCAAGTTTCCGGCGAAATCAACGCGCAGGCCGCGGAGTGACCTTGCGTGTCCCGGACGCGGTGCGGCGCGCAGCGCTGCGCCGCGGAGCCGGGACCCAGGCTGCAGGGGAGACCCCAGAGCAGCAGCGCACCGCCATAGCGCGTCGAAGACGCGCGTAAACGCGCTTATGGCGCTGCGCAGCATCCGGGGAACGCGGCGATGAAACTAGAATAAACTTGGGGAGGCAATCATGATCTACGAACTGCGCACCTACACCTTAAGACCCGGCACGCTCGGCGACATGATCAAGGCCGCGAGTACGATATCGCGCGAGATCCGCAAGGACGATTACGGCAAGCTCGAAGGCTACTGGTCGACCGAGATCGGCCCGCTTAACCAGGTCCTGCACATGTGGAGCTACAACAGTTTCGAGGAGCGCGCCCGGTTGCGCGCCGAGCTTGCGAAAAGCCCGCGCTGGACCGGCGAGTATGTGCCGCTGATCCGCCCCTGGTTGGTCCGTCAGGACGTCCGCCTGATGAACGCGGTGAGGCCGCCGGTTGCCCCGGCATCGACGGGCAATGTCTACGAACTCCGCAACTACCGCGCCAAGCCGGCCGGCGGCCTCAAACAATGGCTCGATGCGTTCACCGCCGTACTGCCGGAGCGGGAAAAGTATTCAAAGATCGTCGGCCTCTGGACCACCGAAGCGGGCCAACCGAACGAAGCCTGCCACATCTGGGCCTATCCCAGCCTGAACGCCCGCGCCGAAGCGCGCGGGAACGCGATGAAGGATCCGGCCTGGCAGGAATTTCTCGGGAAGGGTCCCGGATTTCTCGACGAGATGCACTCGACCATCATGCTGCCGGCGCCGCATTCGCCGCTGCAGTGAGGCTGGTTACGCGCCCTTCAAATAATAGTTCGCGCGTTTCCCGAGCGCGATCCGCCGCAGCACGCGGCGCATCGCCATCGAGGCGCGCAGCGGCTTTATCGCGGTCGTCACGGTGCGATAGAACGCCAGCTTGAGTGCATCGAGCACCGGCTGTTTGCCCGGCGGCTGCTGCGGCAGGCCGATGCTGCGCAGCATCGAATTGAAGAAGTGCAGATCGTTCATCCGCCGCACTTCGCGCGTCTTCCAGGTGATCGCCATCGAGATCGAGAACGAGCCTGCGGTGCGCACCCAGTGCGGCCATTGATACGGCACATAGCAGCCGTCGCCTGCGAACAGGTGGAATTCCTTGCCCAACGGCGCAATGCTCTCGTCATATTTCAGGTTGCGATGCTTGGTCATCGAGCGCTCGATCTCGTCGTCGGAGACGATCGAACGGTCGGTATTGTCGAAGATCGTGAAGAATTTTTCGCCGTGGATGTGCACGAAGAAATTGTCTTCGCTGTCGAGATGAAATGGCGTGGTCGAGTTCGGCGAGGACACGAACAGGAAACCTTCGACCTGCTCGAAGCCGGCGTCAGCCAAGCTGTTGAAGCCGCGGGCGCGGGCGACGGACAGCAGCGTATCCTCCAGCAACACCCGATATTCCGGCGAATTCTCGATGCGCTTGAGCACCATCCAGGCGCCGGCGGTCTCAATGCTCTTCACGACTTCGACGGGGTCGAGGTCGACGGAGGGAATCGCATCCGGATCCTGGCTGATCGCGACCTTGCCGGAATTATATTCGATCAGGTCGCGCGGCAGCTCGGAAGCCAATTGCGCGATGCGTGGCAGCGTCAGCAGCGGATGGCCGCCGAGCTTGTGGCGGATCGCAAACGGCTTTAGCGGAAAGTCGCGGCGGAGCGCGTCATGGTCGGCCGTAATGACGGGCGCTACGGCGGTGAGCGTATTCATTTAGGATTTCTCCCGACTCTTTCTGACGAAATGGACGAGACGCCGCGCCGGCTCGCGGATTGCGGACCGCAAGGGGAGCGCGGCGCGAATCAACGCCACCACCGGATCGTTCCGCCGCAGCGGAATCAACACGTCGCCGATCGCAAGGCGTCCGCGCCAGATCGGGTTGATCATGGGATGGTCGGGATTTGCGGTGGAATCCACCATGGCAATGGCTGGATCGGCGCAAAGATGCTGCGTTAGCTCCAGCGTCAGTTGCACGCCCGGCGAAAACTTCGCAAAGCGCTCGTCGACGCCGAGCTTGAAGTAGAAGGCGCGATCCTGATGGCGCAGCACGATCGCTGCCGCCACGGGTGTTTCGCCGGCGCGCAAGGTCACGATCTCGCATTGGCCGGTCTCTGCCAGCGCAGAAGTGGCGCGGCGGACGAATGCCGCATCGCCCTCGTGCTGGCCGAGGGCCGTGCCGCGCTGGCCCTTCCAGCCGCTGGCTTCCAGCACCAGGAAGGTTTCGACAGCGGCAGCAATCTCGCCGGGCGTCCGCGCCACGTCGAAATGGACGGCGCCGTGTTCGGCGAGGCGATTGCGCTGACGGCGCAGTTCTTTCAGTTTCTTTGCGCCGAGCGCGTCGCGCAGCACTGTATCGGCGTCGGCCGTGGCATCGAGGCAGGCGCGGACATGCGACTGCAGCACCAGCGGCTGCATGCCGCCGCGATGCAGCACATTGGTGAAGGCCTTCATGGCTGCGCCATCGAGCGGGGTGGCGCGGAAAATCAGCGCATGCGCGCCGGCCCGCCTGGCCCGGCGCAGGATGCTCGTGACGGCTTCCTCAGCCATGTCACGATCGAGCAGCGGCGTGCAAAGCGTGCCGTAGGGATCGGCGCTGACCAGAGCGGGCAGCGGGATCTTGTAGGCGCGCCACATCGAGATCACGGGCACAAGGCCGATCAAGGTGGATGCATCGTGCCACGCGCCGAGCGCGGCGGCATTCGAGCGGCCCCGCGCCGAAGCATTCACCGCCAATTCCCATTCGGGCAAGTAATAGCCGTTCGGCTCGGCGGCGCCATCGGTGAGTGCGCGCCATTGGGGTGCGGAGATGTCGGTAAGCGGCGTCAGCGCCTCGCCGATGGCTGGCGCATTCGCCTCCTTGCTCGATGCCCGGCGCACCGTCGATGTATCGGTAATATCGACCACTTCCCCGAATCCCCGTTCGCGTTTTTTATGCCGGCAACACCTTGAGGCGCCGCCGGCTCATCGCGTTCACAGGGTGACCCTAGCGAAAAGAGTTGGAAAATAGCGTTGCTGCGATGCTCGGATTTGAGGTGTCGCGTTAACCGATCGTTCAGGCTGATCAAACCGCTCGGCGTCACGCCACCTCGGCGGCTGCGGGAGCGGTCAGGAATTTGGCTTCAAGATCCCGAGCCGGCATCGGCTTGCCGAAGAAATAACCCTGTCCCTCTTCGCAGCCCATCCTGACCAGGCAGTCGGCCGTGGCGCGGTCCTCGACGCCTTCGGCGATGACGGACAGGCCGAGCTGCTTGCTCAGTCCGATGGTCGAACTAACGATCGCCGCGTCGTCGGGATTGGTCAGCAAGCCCAACACGAACGAGCGGTCGATCTTCAGCCCGTCGAGTGGGAATTTCTTCAGATAGCTCAAGCTGGCAAAGCCAGTGCCGAAATCGTCGAAGGACAGGCGAACGCCAAGCTCCTGAATCTCGAGGAACGTATTCAGCGCGCCCTGCTCATCGTGGAGCAGGATGTCTTCGGTGACCTCGAGCTCGAGGCTGGTTGGACTCAAGCCGGTGCTGGCGAGCACCTGCGCGACCGAGACCGCGAGGTCACCGGACTCCAACTGGGACGGCGAAAGGTTGACGCCGATGCGGAGCTTGTGTCCCGCCCGTTCCCAGGCGGCTCCCTGGGTGCAGGCGGTTTGGAGAACCCATTCGGCGATCCGCTCGGAAATCGGGGAGGTGTTGACGACCGGCATGAATTCGCCCGGCGAAACCAGGCCCCGCACGGGATGACGCCAGCGGATCAGGGCTTCGGCGCCGATCAATCGGCCGTCGGCCAGATGAAATTGTGGTTGGTAGAACAATTCGAACTGATTGCGTTCCGCGGCCAGCGCCAGCTCTGCTTCCAGCGTCAGGCGCGTCTCCAGCTCGCGGCGGATCGAGTCTTCGAACAGCACGTGGCCGCCGCGGTTGGTCGCCTTGGCGCGGCTCAGCGCCAGATGGGCGTTGCTGAGGAGTTCGTCCGCTGTTCGTCCATCGCCCGGGCAAGCGGCGGCTCCAATGCTGACCTTGACGCGGAGGTGGCGGTTTCCGGCCAGCAGCGGCGCATCGAAGCCGTCGCCGATCTGTTCGGCGAAGCGGCTGAGGTTTTCTCCGATGTCGCTGGTCGGAACGGCGATGGCGAATTCGTCTCCGCTCAAGCGGGCGACCAGACCCGCCGGCGGGATAGCCGCCGTCAGTCGCTGCGAAATGGCGCGAAGCACGAGATCGCCACAGGTGTTGCCGAGCATGTCGTTGATCTGCTGGAAGCCGTCGATGCCGATCACCAGCAGTGCCACCTTGCGGCCGTCCGTCTCGGCCGCGGAAATTTTGGCCTCGAGCTGGACGTGAAGCGTGTTGCGGTTGATGAGCCCCGTCAGCGTGTCGTGTTCCGCAAGATATCTGACTCTCTCGGCTTCACGCTTGCGTACCGAGATGTCGCGCAGGATCGCGCCGAACTGAAGCCCGTCGGTGCCTTGCCAGCCGGAGAAGGAAGCCTCGACCGGAAACACCTCGCCATTGCTGCGGCGTCCGTCGAACTCGACCACCGATCCGGCAGCCAGACGAGCAGCGTTCTTGATGGAGAAGGCGGATGTGGCGAGGGTTTCCTCACGTGCGCAAATCTCGTCGAACGGCCGACCGATCATTTCTTCGGGCAGATAGCCGAAGATCGCGGTCGCGCCCGGATTCCACACCGTGATCAAATAGTTGGAGTCGGTACAGATCAGGCCGTCGCCGAGCGACATCGCCACGCGCTGAAAGCGGCTCTCGGCGACCCGGCCGAGCAGATCCCTGATGTCGATTTCGTCGAGTGCGATGGCCGCGACGTAGATGACGATGGCGATGTGAAGCAGAGACGTATCCGGAATGAGCGGGAACGCCGCCTGCAGGGCAAACGCGCCTGCCTCGAGCGTGAACGCCGTTGCGCCGAGCAGCGCGACCCGCTTGCCGGCGGTGAGGCGGCGCCACGAGAACAGCATCAGCAAGGCGAGCAACGCCAGGCCGGCCGCCGTGACGACGCCTGAGGTCCATTGCAGCGCGCGGTTCTGCAGCAGCGATTCCGCAGCCAGCGTCTGCAGCACCGGGCCGGACAGGATCACACCGTTCGGCACGCTGAAGCGGTCACCAAGTTCGAGCGCCGTGCCGCCGATGACAACTTTCTTGCCCTGAAGCTTTTGCAGTGTCGCCGGGTCACCGCTCAGAACGTCGGCAAAGGACACTTTGGTGATTCCGGCCGTTCGGATGCTGAAGTCGATCAAAAAGGGCGTGCGCTTTTCGTCGTACTGGCCGGCGAGCACGGCAGCCATCGAGGGTACGAATTTGCCGTCCAGCTTCTCACCGAACGGATAACGCCGGACGAGGCCATCGGGCCCGACCTCGACGTTGACGATCGCCGACCACGAATGTTCGGCGAATTGCTGCAGCGGGCGATTGATGTGAAGCGTCGTCCTGTCGGTGCGGGGCTGCTGGAAGGAGGGCAGCACCACCGATCCGCCGGCGCGCTCGAGGGCTTCGGCAAAGTTTCGGTCCGACGACGCATCGGAAGGCGTCGAGAAGTCGACGTCGAGTGCGATGTCCTGGACGTGCGCCTTCTGAAGCTGCCGGATCAGCTCGGCGTGGAGCAGGCGCGGCCATGGCCAGACGCCGATCCTGTCGATCGACGATGCGTCGATCGCGATCACCACGATGTCGCCGCTGACTTGTCGCGACTGCCAGGCGAACCGCAGGTCGGCCAGGGTGTTGCGAAGCGAGCTATGCCAGCCGCCCACCAGGACGATTGCCAGCGCAATCGTCACGAAAATATGCGGCCGATATCGTTTCACTTGGTCACCATTCTGGTGGGTCGAATGCAGCGTCGTTGCTTGATGGCCTTCAGCCTCGTGCAATTGCGTCAGCCCGCAGGTTCAGTTCCTGCCCCGGCCATTGCCGTTACCATTTCCGTTGCCATTGCCATTGCCATTGCCGTTGCCATTCCCATTCCCATTCCCGTTGCTTTTGCCGTTGCCATTGGCTCCGTTCCCGTTCCCGCCATTCCCATTGCCGTTGTTGCCATTGCCGTTTCCGCCGCCGCTCGATGCAGCTATCGTGGTACCGACGCTGGAAGCGCTGCTCGAGATGGCTGCGCCGTTGGCGCCATTGCTCTGGCTGTTGTTCGCTACGTTTGAACCTGTCCCGACATCGGACGAGCTCCAGATCGTGTCGTTCCGCGCAGCGTTGCGCGATCCGCCATGCGCAGCCGACTTGTCGCGTGCGAGCCCATGCGTGACTCGATGGACGTTGAGGCGGACTTCACCGATCGACGACGAGATGCGGGTCACGCCCGGCTTTGCGAGGTGCACGCCCGGCTGGCGGGACGGTTGGACGCTCTGTCCATTGGCGGCATTGCGGATCGCCGTAAAGCCGCCGCGCGGAACCGGCACGCGCTCGATCGAAGGTGCGCGCGGCTTGCCGCGTTCGATAGGGCTGAATGTGCCGACTCCGCCCAGCGACAGCCCGGTCTTGCCGCTCGCGAACGCGGTCGCGTGCTGCCCGGCCATCACTTGCGCGATCTGCCCCGACTTGAAATCGGCGACTTCGACCTGACCGCGGATCACGTCTACAGTGGTCTTGCCGGCGTTTACGGTGACACGGAATTGCGTGCCCTTCACCACGGCGGCGAGGTAGGGCGTTTCGACCTCGAAATGCTTGACGTTGCGTTTTTCGACGTCGAGCAGGATCGAACCCGCCTGCTGCACGATCGTGGTCGACAGCCCTTCCTTCTTCCGGGCGGGGACGCCGACCACGGAATTCGGCGCGACCATGATCATTTCCTCGCCGCGCTTCAACAGGACGCGACCGGTGCGGCCGGTGCGAACCGTATCGCCCGGCTTCAACACGTCTTCCTGTTTGATCGATGCCTGCTGCACGCCGCTGCCGGCGACCCAGACCTCGCCGGAGGATCTGCTGACCGTCCACTCGCCGCCGTCGGCGGCGTTGGCGATCGAAGCCGTCGCCAGGAAGAGCATCGTCGCGAGTGTTCTCGAGACGTGAGGGATCGCACGCATGAAATGCTCCGATTGCCGCTTTGTCCCGCAAGCTATGGGAAATGTTTCAAGATTGGGTGAGCGAAAGCCGCCGACTGCGAGGGACTTATTAACCATTCGTTGACCATGATTTTCTATTAAAAATCAGATGGCTAGCCGTTCCGCCGACGATCTTTGTTCCATATCCGTAGAATTACGGCGGCGGGCCTGTTCAGCTTTATCCCGCGCGGTGATGGTTGGCGTCGGGCTGTGGACTTCGCTCCTCTGTTTGCCGGCGCACGCGCAGCAAGCGCATCAGTCTGGTTACGATCCGCGGCAGACCGAAAAACGTTTCGAGGACCAGCAATCCAGCCAGGGCGCGAACGGGCGGCCCCGATTGCCGTCGCCGCGATTCGCCGGGCCGGAGGGGCAGGGAGACACCAAGCCGTTGTTCCTGCTTCGGCGCGTCTCGATCAGCGGCGCCGTTGCGATACCGCAGGACCGGCTGGTGACGGCATATCAACCCTACATCGGAAAAAGGGTGTCGCAGGCCGATCTGGCGGCGATCGCCAGCGCGGTCAGCGAAATCTATCGCGCCGCCGGCTTTCACCTCAGCCGGGCGATCATCCCGCCGCAGGATATCCAGAGCGGCGAGCTTCGCATTCAGGTCGTCGAAGGCAGCATCACGGAGCTGACGCTGAAGGGGGACGGCGCCGACGAATTCGGCGTCCGGCCGATGCTCGATGCCGTGTTGGCCGAACGGCCCTCGCGGCTTGCAACGCTGGAACGGCAATTGCTGCTGATCAACGGCCGCCCCGGCGTGCGGATCATGGACACCGCGATCGATGAGATCGGCACGACAACCGGCCATTTCCGCCTGATCGTCTCCGTGAAAACCTGGCACGTCTTCACCTCGTTCGGCATCGACAATCTCGGATCGTCGTCGGTCGGACCGTGGCAGAGCTACGGGACGGCGGCGTTCAATTCCTATCTCGCACCCGGCGATTCGCTGGTGTTCAACCTTTCGACCACGCCCGGCGATCCGAGGCAGCTCGCGTTCGGCCGCCTGTCCTACGAAGTGCCTGTCGGCAGCGATGGCGCCCGCATTGGTGCGTCGGGTTACTACAGCGAAGTCTGGCCCGGTGACTACCGCCGTCTTTACAACGACAACATCAAGACCGAGTCGTTCGAAATTCGCGGCAGCATTGCTCCGCTGCAATCGCAGAAGTCCAGCCTGACGCTGACCGCGGCTGCCGGATTCACCAACGCCACCGAAAACGATGTGTTCGGCCCGATCTACGCCGATCGCATCCGCACCGTGAGCCTCACGTCGGACTACCGCCTGCAGGACCATTTCGGCGGCACCAATTATCTGACGGTGAACTATCGCCAGGGCCTCGAAATTCTCGGTGCCTCGCACCGTGGCGATGACTATCTGTCGCGTGTCGGCGCGTCCGGCACATTCTCCGCGCTGAATTTCTGGTTCACGCGCTATCAGAAGCTGTCGGACGCATGGTCGGTGAAGCTCGCCGCTGCCGGCCAGGCCGCGTCCGGCCCGCTGTTCGTGTCGCAACAATTCTATCTCGGCGGCATTGCGTTTGGCCGCGGCTATGGCAGCGCCGAGATCAGCGGCGACAACGGTGTTGCTGGTACGGTCGAACTGCGCTTCGACCAGAAGACGAACCTGCAATATCTGAGCGGCTACCAGCTCTACGGCTTCGTCGACAGCGGCGTGGCCTGGAATGACGGCTACCAGCTCAGCGACGGCCTCTCGCTGACCTCGGCCGGCGGCGGCGTTCGCTTCTTCCTCAAGGAAGGCCTGCAAGCCGACCTCGGCGCCGCCGCGCCGCTCAGCTATCGCGCGCCTGACAACCCCACCCACGGCGCGCGCGTACTGTTCTCGCTGACCAGCGCGCTGAAGCTCTGTCCGGTGCGGGCGACGACGCGGTGTTTGTAGGGCTAGACCGGCTCGTAGCTCTCGGTCGCGCAGGTATCCTCGGCTTCGACCTTTTGGCGATCGGCGATCGCGCCGTCGGATATTTCGATCCGATAGGTCTGCGTGCCCAGCGGCTTGCCGGTCACCGAAACCACTTCGGCCTTGACGCAGGCGGTCCAGCCCGGTCCGCGGAGGTTGGGGCGCGGCTCGGAGACGCGGACCTGGGTTGGTTGCGAGGCCGCCACGAACACCGAATCCAGTTTTTGCCGCAGCAGCAGCTTGACGTCCGGCGGCGTCCCCAGCACGGGCGGGTCGGGCGCCTTGCCGCGCATGAAGTCGGGCACCGGCGCGCGGACGTCGGCAAAACCGCAACCCGCAAGCGTCAGCGCTGCGCCCGCTACCAGCGCTATGTGAATCACGATCCGCCGCATCGGAGGTTGTTTTACCCCGGCGGCGCCATTTCGGACAGGGGATTGCCGTGCACATAACGATCTCGCGACTGTGATTTGGATCACTGCGCGGGATTCTGGGCCTGCGACAAGGTCGCCGTCGAATGGGGCCGCCATCACCTCTCACAGGGCGCGGCCGGCTTGAACCTTTGGCTTCGAGGCCGTGACCAATCCGAAGCCTGCATTGCCGGGAGGTGCCATCATGTTCCGTCACGCGCTGCTCAAGCTGATGATTCCTGCGGCGGTTCTGCTGGGCGCCCATTCGGCCTCCGCCGAAAGTCGCCTCGCACTGGTGATCGGCCAATCGGCCTATCGTTCGGTGCCCGCGCTGCCCAATCCGGCCAATGACGCCAAGGCGGTCACGCAATTGCTGACCGATTCCGGCTTCGAGGTTTCGACCGCGGCCGATCTTTCGCAGAATCAAATGCGGGAGGTGGTCAGCGAATTCGCCGGCAAGGTGGCCGCGAAAGGCGCCGATACGGTCGCCCTGGTGTTTTACGCCGGCCATGGGCTGCAGATCGACGGCGAGAATTTTCTGGTCCCGGTCGATATCGATCCCAAGCGGGAAGCCGACATTCCGATCCAGGCGGTGCGCCTCAACGACATCCTGAACACGTTGACATCGGTGCCGAGCAGGATGCGCATCCTGATGCTCGATGCCTGCCGCAACAATCCGTTCCCCGATCTCAAGACCGCCGGCAGCGGCCTTGCGCTGGTCGACGCCAAGGTCGGCTCGCCCGGCACGTTCCTCTCGTTCTCGACTTCGCCCGGCGCGGTCGCGGAAGACGGCTCGGGCTCCAACAGCCCGTATACGACCGCGCTGCTCGCGGCCGGCAAGGAGCAGGGGATTCCGATCGAGGAGACCTTCAAGCGGGTGCGGCTTGCGGTGAACAAGGTCACCGAAGGGCGGCAGACGCCGTGGGACAGCTCTTCGCTGACCGAGGATTTCCGCTTTTCCGGCGCGTCGGTCGCCGGACCCAAGCCTGCCGCAGCTCCGAAGAAGACGGTTGCCGAATGGACGCGCGATCTGAAAGGCAAGCCGGTCGAGGCGGCGAACGAGTTGATCGTGGCTGACGGTACCGATGAAGCCTATGAGGCCTTCGCCGGCCTCTACCCGCAAACCTCGCTCGGGCGACTGGCGCGGGACTGGCTGGTCCGTCACCGGCGCATGGTGGCGTGGAATAACGCCGTGCTGATCAATACTGCGTCCGGATATCGCTCGTTCCTGACCCGATTCCCCGACAGCGATCTGTCCGCGACCGCGCGCAAGCTGGAGGAACGGCTGCGCAACCGTCCCGACTTCACGCCGGCTGTTTCGGCCGCCAACGCAGCCGTGCCGCAGAACGTCGCGCTCGCCGCGCCGATGTGCCCCTGCAACGTCCAGCCGCCGCAGCAGCCGATCAAGGTCAATGCGCCGGTCCGGCGCGTCGAGCCCGATCCGCCGAAGCGGGTCGATCGCAAGCCGCCGCGGCGCGTGCGTGAGCCGGACGACGACGTCGTGGTCGTTCGCCGTCCGCCGCCGCGCGTCGTCTACGAGCAGCCGCCACCGCCGCCGCCGGTCAGCATCGGCATCGGGATCGGTCTCGGCGGGTTTGGCGGCGGCCGCGGCGGCAACTATGGCGACCATGGCGGCCGGGGTAGATACTGAAGTGCCAATAGGGTAATCGATCCCGCAAGCGTGGGTTGCGCTTGCGGGGGCAGGATGCGAAATCCGGTTTGTCTGTTCGCTTTCGTCGTTGCCATCTTCTGTGCGGCTAATCCGCTTCCTGCTTCCGCCTGGGAGCATTGGGGCGGCGATCGCGGCGGATCGCGGTTTTCGCCGCTCAAGCAGATCACGCCCGACAATGTCGGCAATCTCGTCCGCGCCTGGGAGTTTCGTACCGGCGATCTCGATCGCAGGCCGGTCGAGGCGATGAAGCGGACCAAGTTTCAGGCCACCCCGCTGCTTGTCGAGGACAGCCTGATCTTCTGCTCGCCCTTCAACGAGGTCATCGCGCTCGACCCCGGCAGCGGCGTGCCGAAGTGGCGGTACGATCCTGACATCTCGACCGCGCAACGCCCGGCCAACCGCTACACTTGCCGTGGTGTCGCCTATTGGCTCGACGAGCGCGCCGCTGAAAATGCCGCCTGTCGCGCACGGATATTCATGGGCACCAACGACGTGCGCCTGATCGCGCTCGACGCCAGGACCGGCGTCCCCTGCGCCGATTTCGGCAACAATGGCGAGATCAAGTTCGCACTCGGTCCATTGGAGTGGCCCGGCGAATTCCAGATCACGTCGGCGCCCGTCATTATCAGCGACACCGTCATCGTCGGCTCTGCAATTGCAGATAATCGCCGCGTCGACGCGCCGCCAGGCACGGTGCGCGCTTTCGATGCGCGGACCGGGCAACCGCGCTGGAGCTTCGATCCGCTGGTGCATGATGGCGTGATTGCCGGCCACGCCAATGTCTGGGCGCCGATGTCGGTGGACGAGGAGCGCGGCCTGGTATTCTTGCCGACGTCCTCGCCGAGCCCGGATTTCTGGGGCGGCAAGCGGCCCGGCAACAACGACTACGCCAATTCGGTGGTGGCGCTGCGCGCCGAAACCGGCGAACGGGTCTGGTCGTTTCAGACCGTGCATCACGATGTCTGGGATTACGACCTGCCGGCGCAGCCGACATTGGCGCGCATCGATACCGGCGAGGGCGAGCGCGACGTCGTGATCCAGCCCACCAAACAAGGCTTTGTGTTCGTGCTCGACCGCGATACCGGCGAGCCGGTGTGGCCGGTGGAGGAACGCGCGGTGCCGCAGGGCGGCGCCGAAGGCGAGCAGCTCTCGCCGACGCAGCCGTTCCCGACCCACGTGCCGGCGCTGCTGCCACAACAGATCTCGGCCGACGACGTGTTCGGCCTGATTCCGTTCTTGGACAGCGGGGCCTGCCGCGCGCAGGTTGCCTCTGCCCGCAACGAAGGCCTCTACACGCCGCCGTCCACGCAGGGCACCGTGGTGTTTCCAATGACCGGCGGCGGCGTGAACTGGGGCGGCGCCGCGTTCGATCCGGTCAACCAGATCCTTTACGCCAATACGACGCGGGCAATTCACATTATCAAATTGCTTCCACGTGCCGCTATGGCCGATGGCTTTAGCCCGCCGCCCGGTCACGACTTCGGACGGCAACACGGCACGCCGTTTGCGATGACCCGCGCCGTTGCACTGTCGCCGCTGGGGCTGTTGTGCAACAGGCCGCCTTGGGGCGAGATGGTCGCGGTCGATCTGAAGGCGGGGAAGATTCTCTGGCGATCGAGGGTAGGCACCACGGAAGATCGTGCGCCGCTCGGCATCGCTTTTCCCTTCGGCACGCCGCTCATCAGCGGCGTCGCAATCACCGCCGGCGGCCTCATCTTCACCGGCGCGATGGATGCCTATTTGCGCGCCTTCGACGCCCGATCGGGGCGGGAGCTGTGGCAGGGCCGGCTGCCGGTGCCGGGCGTTGCCAATCCAATGACGTACATCTGGAAGGGCGAGCAATATGTCGCGATCGGCGCCGGCGGTCATTCCGAGTCGGGCACTACGATCGGCGACAGCGTGGTGGCGTTCCGCCTGGCGCGGCCGGGCGAGGCGCCCTCGCTGTGGTCGCGCACCATCGACCGGCCCGGTGGGCGATTTATGAGCGGGGCGATTGCGGTTGGCTTGGTGATCGTGGTGGTGGCGATCGTGCTGTGGCGCTGGCGGCGGAGCAGGGTGGGTAGGGCGTGAGTAAATGCATCCTCTCCTGTCATCGTCCGGCCTTGACCGGACGATCCAGTACGCCGCGGCCTTTCCACGTCATTGCGAGAAGCGAAGCAATCCATCTCGCGGCATAACGGATGCATGGATTGCTTCCGCCTTCGCTCGTTGAGCTTCGGCGGACAAGTCGCTTCGCTCGCAATGCAATGACGCGGAGGAAGCGACGCACACACTACTGTCATCCCCGCGAATGCGGGGAACCAGTACGCCGCGGCCTCTCGATTCAATCACTGCTGTCTCTGGAATACTGGGTCACCCGCCGGAGCCTGTCATCGGGCGCGCATTCGCGCGACCCGTTGGCGGGTGACGACAATTGAATGTGCGTTTGCGATCTCGCGACATAAGCTGTCCGAGCTTTGCCTGATAACTTCCCGCCCTCTCGTTGAGAGGGCGCAGGGAAGACCGGGTGCTGGCTGCACCCGCGGTCTCGTGTGCCGTTGCGCATAAAGGAAACGCACACGAGCATACAGGTACAGCGGAAACACTCCGGCCTTCCCTGCGCAATGGCTTTACGGCTTACTTCGTGCTCTTCCCGGAGAACGGCTCTTTTGCCTCCGTCGCTGCGCAAATAGTTTCACGCAGCTTAACGCCAGCACCGCGGCGCCCGAACCACACGACTTCGCCGTACGCTTCCGGCGCGTACGTCTAGCGCGCCATCGTCGTCCATCGCATCTCACCGCACGGTCGTGACGATCGCGAGCGCCCCTCAATGGGTGAGACGGTCGGAGTTATGCCGCTGATTTGCCTCTCGCGTTAAGCGGAATATTTTTGATTCCCGGGCTTGACACGATTTCGGAAAATCAGAAGTGATTTGCCGTCGTGTCAATTGGTCGCAGCCGCGCATTGAAATTTCGCTTGGGTGCGTGGCAAATCAGTTCGCAGTTTGTAGGGTGGGCAAAGCGCAAGCGTGCCCACCATCGGGAAGCGTGCTCGATGATAGATGGTGGGCACGGCGCAAGGGCGCATTTGCCCACCCTACGGCGCTACAGCATCGCGAACGCGCTCGAGACCATCGCCACGGGCTTGTTGTCGGTAGCGGAAAGCAGCGTGACGCGACCAAAACTCATGGTGCGCCCGAGGCGGACCACGCGCGCATCGGCCAGTACGTCGGAGGCAGAGACCGCGCGCATGAAATGCGTGGTCTGGTCGACCGTCGTCATTGCGCGGTAGCCGCGGTTGGCGGCGAGGTTGGCGATCACCATCGCGGTGTCGGCGAATGCCATCAGCGCCTGGCCCGAGACCGTGCCGCCATTGCGGCACAGCCGCTCCGAGAACGGCAGGCGCAGGATCGCGCCCGGCTGCCAGTCGGCGGCATCGCCGGGCGGAGCTGAGTCAAAGCGCTCGATCGACAGGTTGAGATCCATCACCCATGGCGCAAATACCTCGCCGAGCACGCGCGTTGCTTCCGCAATGCCGAATTCTCCCGCTTGTGGCTGTTGTTGCATGAACGTTCCGTTTCCTCGTCCGATCTTGTTGTCGGCGCATTGTAGTGGTCATTGCGGCGAGGGGACAGCGGCGGTGGGCGACGAATACGGCGCGATCGGCAAAGCAATTGGGCGCAAGCGCCGAAATCCCGCAAGCTAGGCGTCGAACCAAAGGCGAGGCCCGCGCGTGCTTGGCTTGGCGGTTGCGTCGGTGGTATCTTTGCCGAAACGCTGAAAGCATCCAGAGGAGAGCGTCATGAGAATGCTGAGCGCGGCCGCGATGGTGGTGTTGTTGATGGTGCCGGCCCACGCGCAGACCCCGAATATCAACCTGATACCGGAACTCCAGTCCAAATCGCCGGAGGAAAGGGAGCAGGAAGCGATCAAGGAGAAGGCTTACAAGGATTCCTTGCGGAAGATTCCCGACGCCAAGACCTCTTCCGATCCCTGGGGCACCATGCGTAGCACCGAGGCGCCCAAGGCCGCGGCGCCCGCCAAGAAGAACAAGACCGGCAGCACCAGCCAGTAGCTTCCCTGCCAAAGCGGCGGGTAGGATTCGTTCGCCGCTACCCCTATATTTGACCTGTCGTCATCGTGTCTGGAGTTACGACATGGTCTTTCGTCCGCGCGATCTCGCGAGCCGGATGGCCGGCCGGCGCAAGCTGGGCGACGGCTACCTGCGCGAGACGTTTACTTTGCCGCGCGACCAAGCGAGGTTGAGGGCGCGCGACTTCCTCAACCGCTATCCCAAGGCAGCCTATATGAGCTCGGTCGAGAGCTGGCGCGAGCTGCCCGGCGGCGACATCGAATTCACCATGCGCCGGCTTGCCAGCGCGGATTAGGCGACGCGGTTCCACCTCGCGCCGAAATTAACATCGACTCTCCGATTTTTGCCGGATTCCGATAACCCGGTATTGAGGTATTCCGCCTAGCTCTACGGACGGACGCGGGCGAGAGGGGCGGACGGCCGTTGCTTTCTCCGTCATTCCGGGGCGTGCGGAGCACGAGCCCGGAATCCATTTCACCCCGGCCTATGCGGTTCAATGGATTCCGGTTCTCGCTTCGCGAGCCCCGGAATGACGCAGACTGCGACAGGACGACCCGACAGGAGAAATCATGGCGAGAGACCGCAAAGACCTTGGTGCCCGCAAGTTCGTTCGGGTCGACTTGCGCAAGCCGGGATTCCTGATTCCGGCGCCGGATGCGCCATGGATCGAGTGCTACGTCCTCGACATTTCGGAGAACGGCGCCTGCCTGGATGTGGGCGACCTCGCGGTTCCCAAGGTGTTCGGCCTTTCTCTCACCGCAGGCGGCGAGGTGCGGCGGGTATGCACGCTGATCTGGCGCAGGGGCGAATTGGTCGGCGTCCGCTTCGTCTCCGCCCGGGAGCTGCGCAACGGCGTGGCGCCGCCAGGTGAACCCGATGCCGCTTCCCGGAAGGCCCACGCCTGACTAATTTGCCGTCCGTTTAATCAGGATCCTGCAGCGTCTCGGCCACCAGGCGAATCCGGAATACCGGCTTTTTGGATTCATCCAGCAGTTCCATCTGCCACTCGGTGTTTTCGGGCAGCTTGCGGGAAACGTCCGCGATCATGTCGCCGCAAACCCCGGTCATTTCCTTCCACGCGGCGTTGTGATCGGCAAATTCCGCGCCGTCATTGCTGACGCACGCATCTTCGCCATGTCGAACGGTGAAGAAGAAGATCGGCATGGCAAGTTGACCAAATGTAAAATGGGCCGCCGCTGGCCCTGAGATCCCCCATCCGCCGGGAGTGGATTCCTCGCGTATGGAAAGATCAACCCCGGGTTTTTACGGGCCCAAGCACGTTGCCGGGCATATAGGCCGGGTTATCGCTCAGGTCTAACCTGATGTAGTTGCAGAGAAACTTCTCCGGCTGGAAGGCCCGTGGAAGCGGCCGCCGAGCGGAATTACTTCCGTTCGGCTTTTTTCAGCTCCCGATCAATCCGAAGCTGGACCCGCCGGATGGCAAGCAGATTGAGCCTGGCTTCGGTCTTGCCCGTGACAACCCTGTCGCCGATACGGAATTGCCATTTCCAGATGCCCGGAGCGACCGCCGTCACGGTGTATTCGACGCCCTTGTGGATCATATGGAAATCCCGCTGCGGCTCCCGACCGCTTCAAACCGGACCTCTGACTTAAAATTGCAATTGTTCCTGCCGAGGGCAATGCCTTTGCCGCGACGCGCACGGCCGAAATCCGCTCCCGGGGCTTCAACCCCATGGGCGTGACCGAATTCCCTTGCCCAGCCTAATTTCCGCGGCGCGCAAAAAGCACTGCGCCGCGCAAGCGGAGTATGGTCGCTTGGCGGCGCAGGCCTATTCCCCGAGTGATGCAATGTCCCAGGCAAGAATTTTGTCGGGGGCGATATGAAAAAGGTTCAACGCGCCCGAGACAAATTTGCCCGGCGATTTGCACGGGCGCGGCCGCCCGGTAGCCGGCTTTCTTCCTATCCCTGCCGCGACGGATGAGGCTGCCGTGGCGGAATATGGGTTCTCGACGGCGCGTCCGGCCGGACGGGCTGCGGCGGCCTTGAGGGCTCCGGCGTGCGGCTGAGGTTCAACAGCCACGTGAGGAGATGGGCGCCATGGTGTTGAAGCGTCGGCAGGATGGGTTCGCAGGTGAGGACGGTCACGGGGGCGGTCGTTTGTATCTGCATGCCGCTGGGCATAGCCTGCAGCGCCTTGAAGGACGGTTCAGATGAAGCCGCAAGCACGTTTTAAAATTGTAGGCGACGTCACCACGTCCCGATTTACAGGTCGGATAACGATGAGGCCGCCGGTTCGGCGGCCTCATCGCGAGAGCTAGCCTTCCGGCTGCTCTACATCGGGCGCCCGGGGGCTGGCGTCGGGCGCCTCTTCACTTCTGGCCCGAAGGTCGGCGGCCTTGTCGAGAAAGCCCGCGGCGATCTCCGGATCCGTGGTGGCCATTGCAAATTTGAGAAAGGTTGCCGCTTGTTCCGTGAGGTATTTCTTGCCCGGCACAATACTGGTTCCCCATTACTACCCGTCACTACCCTGCCGCACCCGCTGCAATTACGCACTGCGGCGAAATCCGTTCCGGGGAAAAGTGCAAAACTATACTTAAGTCGGGTGCGCTCACGCGGATCGTGCGTTCGGACTGGTTGGGGCAGGGCGTCGAAGGCGGCAACCTCACGAGGCAGTGGGCGCGGTGTCCTCGCCCAAAAGCTTCCCGGTTTCCTTATGGATGAAGTGAAGCCGGGTGCAGGCGAGGCAGACGACGGACACATACGAATTGGGCTCGTCCTCCGGCGCGGTCGCCGGAAGCCAATGCTGCACCTTCGCGCCCAGCCGTGGGCATGTGAAAAGGATATGTCGGCCCGTCATTGGCGAGAGATATGCAGAGGCTGGGTGCCGGGTCACCTCCGTATGTTTGCGTAGTTGGGGGCTGTCCGGGCGGCGAAGGCGCGGAGCGGGGGTGCCATCCTCGTCAGGACGCACCGGGAGCCGGGTCGGATATTCCTGAGTTCGGTATCGGAAACACCGTGATGTTACGGACTCCAAAAGTGCGTGTGGAAAACACTATGCTTGATGTCGCCGGGGCTGCTTTTCATCCCGAACCAATTTGTACCGGCTGGGGGCCGCCGAAAGGCGGCCCTTTCAATTTGGGCGAGGCCCTTTTGGGGAAGAAGTCGCCAACAGAGGCGGCTCCTTCAATCGCGCGTTCGGTCCCGGTCCCGTTGCCGTTGGTGCTATCCTAATTCGAAGCTGCGCGAGCACTTAGGCGCTGTTGTCGCAACGATGCGGCTTGGCTCTAGCTGGCATGACTGCAAAGATAAGCTAGATCGTAATTACAAACGATATAGCGGCCCAACCCAGACGAGCTTTGACTTTGGAGAAGAGGACACAGGTAAGGGTCTGTAACGAAAGAGGCCACCAACTGGAGGCGGCCCGCTACTCCCGCGTCTAGCTCTGGAAGCTCTCTAATGAAGAGGCCGCCAACTGAGGCGGCCTTACCTTAGGCCGATCAGCGCCACGGCTACTTCCGCGATCTTGCGAGGCTTCCTAGTGCCGGTCGCGCTGACCTCGATAACGGTGCGAGCCACCATCTCGCAAAGGGGGTCGTTACGGTCAGCCACGCTCAGCAAGTTTAGGGCGTGATTGAAGGCACTGTTCAAAAGCTCGATTTGCTCCGGCGTGTGTTGGCCGTCTTTCAACAACCGATTGATTGGCATTGTCCCGCCCCCAAACCGACGCAAGACCCGGCTAGTTCCGGTGAGGGAACTAGATTCCCTTTTGGGCCGGGAGTCGAATTAAATTCTTGCTATGTTCGCAGCGGAATAATTTCCTTGACCTTGCTCAAGGTTTCCATCCCGTCGCCCGGAGTGGCGAATTAGGACACTCGCCAAATCAACTTAGGACACTGGGGCTTAAATACGGGCAGTACCCCTGCGGCGAAAAGAACATATTGCGAACATAGAACAAAGATGGTACAAAGATTCCTAGACGAAATCGAATCCCAAAAGCCGCTCACCGCCGTTTGTCCCGCTCGCGAATCCCCGCCATAAGGAGCACGTATTATGTCCGCCACTGCCCTGCGTATCGTTGAAGGATCCTCCATGGATAAGACCAAGGCCCTGTCCGCCGCGCTCTCCCAGATCGAGCGCCAGTTCGGCAAGGGCTCGGTGATGAAGCTGGGCAAGAACGATCGCTCGATGGACGTCGAGACGGTGTCCTCGGGCTCGCTCGGGCTCGACATCGCGCTCGGCGTCGGCGGGCTGCCGAAGGGACGGGTGGTTGAAATCTACGGGCCGGAATCGTCGGGCAAGACCACGCTGGCGTTGCACACGGTGGCCGAGGGACAGAAGAAGGGCGGCATCTGCGCCTTCATCGACGCCGAACACGCGCTCGATCCGGTCTACGCGCGCAAGCTCGGCGTCAACATCGACGAACTCCTGATCTCACAGCCCGACACCGGCGAACAGGCGCTGGAAATCTGCGACACGCTGGTGCGCTCCGGCGCGATCGATGTGCTGGTGGTCGATTCGGTGGCGGCCTTGGTGCCGAAGGCCGAACTCGAGGGCGAGATGGGCGATGCGCTGCCGGGGTTGCAGGCGCGGCTGATGAGCCAGGCGCTGCGCAAGCTCACCGCCTCGATCAACAAGTCCAACACCATGGTGATCTTCATCAACCAGATCCGCATGAAGATCGGCGTGATGTACGGCTCGCCGGAAACCACCACCGGCGGCAACGCGCTGAAATTTTACGCCTCCGTCCGCCTCGACATCCGCCGCATCGGCGCGATCAAGGAACGCGACGAAGTCGTCGGCAACACCACCCGTGTCAAGGTGGTGAAGAACAAGCTGGCGCCGCCCTTCAAGCAGGTCGAATTCGACATCATGTATGGCGAGGGCGTCTCCAAGATGGGCGAGATCCTCGACCTTGGCGTCAAGGCCGGCATCGTCGAAAAATCCGGCGCCTGGTTCTCCTATGACAGCCAGCGGCTGGGCCAGGGTCGCGAGAACGCAAAGGCCTTCCTCAAGGCCAACCCCGACATGGTCGCCAAGATCGAGATGGCGATCCGCCAGAACTCCGGCCTGATCGCCGAGCAGATTTTGGCCGGTCCCGCCGAGCGCGACGCCGATGGCGAGGAGCCGGCGGACGACGAATAAGTTTTGAGAAACGCTTCAGGGGTTAAGGCCTGAAACGTGACGACGGGTGCTGCGGACGTTGAGTTGCCGACGTCCTCAGTGCCCGTTTTGTTTTGTCTGTATTGTCGGAGCGAGCAATGAAGCCTCTGATCCTGACCGGCTGGCTGTTGCCGGACTTTCTAAAGAATGACTTCGCTGATCTCGCACTGGATTTAGCATTTTTCGACTTCATCTGGGGACCGCAGCCCTCGCCGGATGAACTCGCAGCCCACCTCGGTCCCCGCACTGATAGCCACAGCCTCGACAGAGCCACACACTGGTCGGACTGGGGCGGTAGCCAGTGGAAACACAGCAAAAGCAGGAAGCACCGGGATCTCAGCCTGGCCGAATTCTGCCAGCACTATGAAGCCGTCGAACTATGGTTTGACGTGCGGCCGAAAGCGCAGCTGAAATTGATCTGGCTGCTCGATTATTTCCGCTCTTATCCGCAAACCGTTGGCAGGTTGAAGCTGCGTCTTGTCGATCTGGAGATGAGAGCGCTTGACAAATTTGGCCGGTGGGATCCGCCGGCCGTTCAGGTTACGGAAAAGGAATTGGCGACGGCGAGCGCCGCTTGGCAGGCTTGGCGATCGCCCACACCGGAAGCTTGCTTCGATTTGCTCAGCAAGGATTTGAGTGCCTTGCCGCTTCTCAAACCCGTTTTGATCGATCTGCTCGAAGAATTGCCAAGTTCGACAGGCCTTGGCGCCTCGGAAATGCGGATGCTCGAGCTGATCGGGCGGGGATACTCGCTGACGAATGCGCTCTTCCATCTCTACCAACTGCGGCAAACGCGCATCTTCGGCGAGTGGGAATACGGCTATTTGCTGGATGGGCTTGCGCATGGCCCGCGACCGGCCGTGGCGGGCCTGGACGAGCAACTGCGCACGCTCGACCGCGAAAATTTGCGGGACCGGCACACGGCTTACCTGCGAAGCGAGCTCTCGCTGACCCAATTCGGCAGGGCTGTTCTCGCCCACAAGGAAGACTTCAGCCGGCACAACCCGATCGACCGCTGGTGGGGTGGCACGCACCTGACCAACGATAACCTCTGGCGCTGGAATCCGGCACTGGTCGCGCCGTAGCGGCACGACTGTAGCAAGGATGGGTAGAGCCACCGGGTTCGGCCTTTGGCCCGCCCGATGATAAACTCCGCGAAACCCATCGCGTCTATCACCGCAGGGCGGCACGATGATGGGTTTCGCTATCGCTCCACCCACCCTACAAAGCTACTCCGCAGCTTGCGCGTAATCCTCAACCGGCGGGCACGAGCACACCAGATTGCGGTCGCCATAGACGTTGTCGACTCGACCGACCGGGCTCCAATATTTGTCGGTGCGCGAGATGCCATCGGGGAAACAACCCGTGGCGCGACTATAGGGGCGGTTCCATGCATCATCGACAATGTCGTGCACGGTGGTGTGCGGGGCGTGGCGCAAGGGCGAGGCTTCGACCTTCCAGCGGCCGATCTCGATCTCCGTGATCTCGCTTCGGATCGCGATCATGGCGTCGCAGAACCGATCCAGCTCCGCCTTCGATTCCGATTCGGTCGGCTCGATCATCAGCGTGCCCGGCACCGGAAAACTCATGGTCGGCGCGTGGAAGCCGTAGTCGATCAGGCGCTTTGCGATGTCATCGACGGTGACGCCGCTCGTCGTCTTCAGCGGCCGTGGATCGACGATGCATTCATGCGCGATGCGTCCCTTGGCATTCTTGTAGAGCACCGGGAAATGCGGATCGAGGCGGCTGGCGATGTAGTTGGCGTTGAGGATCGCCATTTCAGTGGCGCGCGTCAGGCCTTCGCCAGCCATCATCAGGATATAGATGTAGGAAATCGTCAGGATCGACGCCGAGCCGAACGGCGCCGCCGATACCGGGCCGATGGGATGCGGCACCGCGCCGTCGGTTGAGGGATGGCCGGGCAGATAGGGCGCAAGATGCGCTCTTACGCCGATCGGGCCCATGCCCGGGCCGCCGCCGCCATGCGGGATGCAGAAGGTCTTGTGCAGATTGAGATGCGAGACGTCGGCGCCGTAATCGCCGGGGCGGGAGAGACCGACCTGCGCGTTCATGTTGGCGCCGTCGAGATAGACCTGGCCGCCATGGCTGTGCACGATGTCGCAGATCTCCGTGATGTGCTCCTCGAACACGCCATGCGTCGAGGGATAGGTGATCATCACGGCGGCGAGATTTTTGGAATGCTTCTCCGCCTTGGCGCGGAGATCGTCGACGTCGACGTCGCCGCGCGCGTCGCAGGCGGTCACCACCACTTCCATGCCGGCCATGTGGGCCGAGGCCGGATTGGTGCCGTGCGCGGAAGAGGGGATCAGGCACACCTTGCGGTGCGGCTCGCCACGCGCGGCATGATAGGCGCGGATCGCGAGCAGCCCGGCATATTCGCCCTGCGCGCCGGAATTCGGCTGCAGGGAGATCGCGTCATAGCCGGTGATGTCGCACAGCCATTTTTCCAGCCGCGCAAATAGCGCGTGATAGCCGGCGGCTTGCTCGCGCGGCGCGAACGGATGGAGCGAGCCGAATTCGGGCCAGGTCAGCGGGATCATTTCCGTGGTCGCGTTCAGCTTCATGGTGCAGGAGCCGAGCGGGATCATGGCGCGGTCGAGCGCGAGGTCGCGATCGCCGAGCTTGCGCATGTAGCGCAGCAGCTCGGTCTCGGAGCGGTGCGTGTGGAACACGGGATGGACGAGGAAGGCGCTGTCGCGCTTCAGTTCGGCGGGCAACGTTTCGCGCGCGCCCAGCTCGACATCCGCATAGGACAGCGTGCCGCCGAAGGCGCGCCACACCGCTTCGACGATCGCAGGCGTGGTCGTTTCGTCGACGGCAATGCCGAGCGTGCCGTCACCGATGCGCAGGTTGATCTTCTCGGCGAGCGCGCGGGCAATGATTTCACTCTGCTTCGCGCCAGCCGCGACGGTGATGGTGTCGAAGAACGCCGGCGACGCCGACGCATAGCCGAGCTTGGCCAGTCCCGCCGCCAGCACCACCGCGCGGCGGTGCACCGTGCGCGCGATATGCGTCAGCCCCTCGGGGCCGTGATAGACCGCGTACATCGAGGCGATCACCGCCAGCAGCACCTGCGCGGTGCAGATGTTGGAGGTCGCCTTCTCGCGGCGGATATGCTGCTCGCGGGTCTGCAGCGCCAGCCGATAGGCTGGCTGCCCCCGCGAATCCACCGACAGCCCGACGATGCGGCCGGGCAGCGAGCGTTTCAGCGCGTCGCGCACTGACATGTAGGCCGCGTGCGGACCGCCATAGCCCATAGGCACGCCGAACCGCTGCGCCGAGCCGATGGCGATGTCAGCGCCAAGCTCGCCGGGGGAGGCGATCAGCGTCAGCGCCAGCAGATCGGCCGCGACAACGGCGAGCGCGCCCTTCGCACGCAACGCCGAGATCGCCGGCCGCAGGTCGCGCACCGCGCCCGTCGTTCCCGGATATTGCAGCAGGCCACCAAAGACATCGGCGCCTTCGAGATCGCTGACGGGATCGCCGACGATCAGATTCCAGCCCAGCGGCTCGGCACGGGTGCGCAGCACGGCGAGCGTCTGCGGATGCACTTCCGCATCGACGAAGAACGATTTTGTTTTCACTTGCGAGGCGCGCTCGGCCAGCGCCATCGCTTCCGCCGCGGCGGTACCTTCATCGAGCAGCGAAGCGTTGGCCACATCTAGGCCGGTGAGGTCGCAGATCATGGTCTGGAAGTTGAACAGCGCTTCCAGCCGCCCCTGGCTGATTTCCGGCTGATACGGCGTATAGGCGGTGTACCAAGCCGGGTTCTCCAAAATATTGCGCTGGATCACCGTGGGCAAAATCGTGCCGGAATAGCCTTGGCCGATCAGCGAGGTGAACACCTGGTTCTGCGCGGCCAGCTCGCGCATGTGCGAAAGCGCCTCGGTTTCGCTCAACGCTGAACCGAGATCGAGCGGCTTCTTCTGCCGGATCGAGGAGGGCAGCGTCTGGCCGATCAGCTCGGTGAGGCTGTTCGCGCCGACGCTCTCCAGCATCACACTGATGTCGCGGGGCGAGGGGCCGATATGCCGGCGCACGAAGTCGGTGGCGGCTGCGGCGGTGGTCTTGAGCGGCGCGTTCATGACGTCCTTCCTTAGGCCGTGTGGGCCTTGTAGGCGGCCTCATCCATCAGGCCGCCGAGTTCGCTTTTGTCCGCAATCTTCAGCTTGAAGAACCAGGCCTTGCCGCCGGCGTCGGAATTCACCAGCGCGGGTTCGGCGGCGAGCGCCTCGTTGACCTCGATCACTTCGCCCGAGATCGGCGCGTAGACGTCGGAAGCGGCTTTCACCGACTCCACGACGGCGGCGGCTTCGGCCTTCTTCAGGGCGCGGCCGACTTTCGGCAATTCGACGAACACGACGTCGCCGAGCTGCGATTGCGCATAGTCGGTGACGCCGATGGTGGCGACATCGCCCTCGATGCGGAGCCATTCGTGGTCGGATGTGAACAGCGTCGTCATGAAAATTTCCCTTTGGCGTTGGCAAGTTCAGCGTTTGTAGGTGTTGGGAACGAAGGGCATGGCGGCGACCTGCAGCGGCAGGCGCTGGCCGCGCACTTCGGCGAAAACCTGCGTGCCGTTTGCGGCGAGCGCGGTCGGCAGATAGCCCATCGCAACCGGCGCATTGAGGCTCGGACCAAATCCGCCCGAGGTGACCTTGCCGACCGGCTCGCTGGAAGCGCTATCTGCGAATAGCAGCGCACCTTCGCGCACCGGCGCGCGGCCTTGCGCGCGCAAGCCGACGCGGCGGCGCGATGCGCCTTTTTCAAACTGTGCGAGGATTTTTTCTGCGCCCGGAAAACCGCCGGCGCGGGCGCCGCCGCTGCGGCGGTTTTTTTGCACTGACCATTCCAGCGCGCCCTCGACCGGCGTCGTCGTGGTGTCGAGGTCGTGGCCGTAGAGGCAGAGCCCGGCTTCCAGCCGCAGGCTGTCGCGCGCGCCCAAGCCGATCGGCAGCACGTCCGGATTGTCCAGGAGTAGCGTCACCAGCGCCTCGGCCTGTTCGGCCGGCACCGAGATCTCAAAGCCGTCCTCGCCGGTATAGCCGGAGCGCGAGACGAAGCAGTCGAAGCCGGCGACCTTGCGCGGCCCGGTATCCATGAACCGCATGGCGGTGACGTCTGCACCAAGTTTCGCCAGCGCCGATTCCGCCTTCGGTCCTTGCAAAGCGATCAGGCCGCGACCGGTTAGCGAATCGATGATGCAGGTCTCGGAGAGATGCGCGCGCAGATGCGCCTCGTCCTCGGCCTTGCAGGCGGCGTTGACGACCAGAAACAGGTGGTCGCCGAAATTCGCCACCATCAGATCGTCGAGAATGCCGCCGTCGCTATTGGTGAACTGGGCGTAGCGCTGCCGTCCCGGCGCAACCGCCAAGATGTCCTGCGGCACCAGCCGCTCCAGCGCCAGCGCCGCGTCTTCGACCCGGCCGGATTTTGCCCGCAGCGCAAGCTGGCCCATGTGAGAGACGTCGAACAGGCCGGCGGCGCTTCGCGTATGCAGATGTTCCTTCAACACCCCGGCCGGGAATTGCACCGGCATCTCGTAGCCCGCGAACGGAACCATCTTGCCGCCGCGCGCCACATGGAGCGCGTGCAACGGGGTGCGTTTGAGGGAGGATTTGTCGCTTGCCAGCATCGTCAAGGCCCTCATGGGTTCCGGAGACCAGTCTCCAAAAACCCAAAGAAAGCCCCATCTGTCGCTGTGCCTGAGAGTATTATCCCGTCGGCGGACGCCCTGGGCGCGTGTTGCCCGGCGTCTCTTTCCAGATGCTATTTCGTCACGCGGTCCGTTTGCCTGAGAGTTTCCGGGGCGGTTGCTCCTTCGGCGCCGGCGCTTAAGCCGATCTCTCCCGACGTGACGTCTTACAGATAAGAGGGAAACACAGCCCTGCCAAGCCTGTCAACGCAGCCGCAGCATTATCAACGGGACTTGCGTGCCCATCTTGTGTGCTGCGGCAAGCCTATGATCCGCCTGCACAGTTTCTGGACACCGCAGGCCGCCTTGTCTAAAAGCGTTCCGGGGAGCGCGGCCAGCAAAAGTGGCTCCCGGTTTTGCGTCCGGCCGCGCTCCAAAACCATAAAATTGGGCGCATGATCTTTTCGCCAAACCGCTTAACACTTTGGCGGATCATGCGCCGAGGTTAAAGGCTGGTTGCGGCCCATTCCGGCCCTTTTTTCCGATTGGATGAACATGAGCGGCGTCAACGAGATCAGGTCGAAATTTTTGGACTTCTTTGCGGAGAACGGTCACGAGATCGTGCCGTCGTCGCCGCTCGTGCCGCGCAACGATCCGACCTTGATGTTCACCAATGCCGGCATGGTGCAGTTCAAGAACGTCTTCACCGGCGTCGAGAAGCGCGCTTACCAGCGCGCCACCACCTCGCAGAAATGCGTGCGCGCCGGCGGCAAGCACAACGACCTGGACAATGTCGGCTACACCGCGCGGCATCTCACCTTCTTTGAGATGCTCGGCAATTTCTCGTTCGGCGACTATTTCAAGGAGCGTGCGATCGAGCTCGCCTGGAACCTGATCACCAAGGAGTTCGGGCTGAAGAAGGACAAGCTGCTCGTCACCGTCTACCACGACGACGAGGAGGCGGCGCGCCACTGGAAGAACATCGCCGGCTTCTCGGACGACCGCATCATCCGGATCGCGACCTCGGACAATTTCTGGGCGATGGGAGATACCGGCCCGTGCGGTCCGTGCTCCGAGATATTCATCGACCGCGGCGAGCATATCTGGGGCGGGCCTCCGGGCAGCCCGGAAGAGGACGGCGATCGCTTCCTCGAATTCTGGAACCTGGTCTTTATGCAATTCGAGCAGGTGACGAAGGACGAGCGCGTCGCGCTGCCGCGTCCCTCGATCGACACCGGCATGGGGCTGGAGCGCATGGCCTGCATCCTGCAGGGCGTCGACAGCGTCTTCGAGACCGATCTTTTCCGTCACTTGATCGACGCCGCCGCTTCGGCGCTCGGGCATGGACCGGACGAGAAGAACGTCGCGTCGTTCCGGGTCATCGCGGACCACCTGCGCTCGTCAGCCTTCCTCGTCGCCGACGGCGTGCTGCCGTCGAACGAAGGCCGCGGCTATGTGCTGCGCCGGATCATGCGCCGCGCGATGCGCCACGCGCAGCTCCTCGGCGCGCGCGAGCCGCTGATGCATCGTCTGGTGTGGGCGCTCGTGCGCGAGATGGGCCAGGCCTATCCGGATCTGGTGCGCGCCGAAACGCTGATCGAGGAAACGCTGCGGCTCGAAGAGACCCGCTTCCGCAAGACGCTGGAGCGGGGGCTAGCGATCCTCGACGAGAAGAGCGCCGGCCTGAAGAAGGGCGACATGTTCGACGGCGATACCGCGTTCACGCTGTACGATACCTACGGCTTCCCGCTCGACCTGACGCAGGACGCGCTGAAATCGCGCGGCATCAGCGTCGATCAGGCGGCGTTTTCGGATGCGATGGAGCGGCAGCGCGTGAAGGCGCGCGCATCGTGGGCCGGCTCGGGCGATAGTGCCAGCGAGGCCATCTGGTTTCCGTTGCGCGAAAAGCTCGGCGCCACCGAATTCCTCGGCTACGACACCGAAAGCGCCGAGGGCGTGGTGACGGCGCTGGTGAAGAACGGCAAGGATGCCGCCAGCCTGAAGGCCGGCGAGACCGGCGCGATCGTACTGAACCAGACGCCGTTCTATGCGGAGTCAGGCGGCCAGGTCGGCGACACCGGCCTGCTGACGGGCGAGGGCGTCACGTTCCGCGTTACCGACACGCAGAAGAAGGCGGGCGATCTGTTCGTGCACCTGGGCACGGTGGAGCAGGGCACGCTGAAAGTAGGCACCGCGCTGCAGCTCGAGGTCGATCATGCGCGCCGGTCGTCGATCCGTGCGCATCACTCCGCGACGCATCTGCTGCATGAGGCGCTGCGCCAGGTACTCGGCGATCACATCGCCCAGCGCGGCTCGCTGGTGGCGCCCGATCGTCTGCGCTTCGACTTCGTGCATCCGAAGCCGATCACGGCCGAAGAACTTGCCCGTGTCGAGGACATCGCCAACGAGGTGGTGCTCGAAAACGACGAGGTGACGACACGGCTGATGGCGGTCGACGACGCCCGCGAGGCCGGCGCGCGCGCCCTGTTCGGCGAGAAATACGGCGACGAGGTTCGCGTGGTGTCGATGGGCAAGCAAGCCCGCGCCCACGGCCAGAACGCGCTCGGCTGGTCGGTCGAACTGTGCGGCGGCACCCATGTGCGCCGTACCGGCGACATCGGACTGATCTCGGTGACCGGCGAAAGCGCGGTGGCCTCAGGGGTACGGCGCATCGAGGCGTTGACCGGACGTCACGCCCGCAAGCACGCCAACGATACGATGGCAATTGCGAAGACGGCGGCGTTCGAGTTGCGCACCAGCGTCGACGACATGCCCTCGCGCATCGCAGCGCTGATGGAAGAACGCAAGAAGCTCGAGCGCGATCTTTCGGATGCGCGCAAGAAGCTCGCGATGGGCGGTGGCGCCGGCAACGGCGCGGCAGCGGGCGGCGTGCGCGAAGCCGGCGGCGTCAAGCTGCTGGCCCGCGCGGTCGAAGGCGTCGAGACCAAGGATCTCAAGAGCCTGGTCGACGACGGCAAGAAGCAGATCGGCTCCGGCGTGGTCGCGATCGTCGGCGTCACCGAGGACGGCAAGGCCGGCATCGTCGTCGGCGTCACCGCCGATCTCACGGCGCGATTCAACGCGGTGGAGCTGGTGCGCAAGGGTTCGGAAGCGCTCGGCGGCAAGGGCGGCGGTGGCCGGCCCGACATGGCGCAGGCCGGCGGGCCCGACGGCGCCAAGGCAAATGCGGCGCTGTCGGCGATCGAGCAGGCGATGGCGGGGGCGTGAGGCGCAGGTAAGCCGGAACGTCTTGGCGATCGCCAGCATTGTAGCTGGCGATAGCAATGGCTGATTGGCCAATTTGGCACAGCATTCCGGCAAACAGCCCGATCGCTGGACTTACGCAACAGTCGACCTTGGCGTTCGAGAGGTGCCAGGATGATCCGGTGGATGATAAAGCCATCGCTCTTTGCGTCGATCATCTTTGGCGCTTCGGTCTGCGTGGCGACAGCGCAGGACGCCAAGGTTTCGGTCGAGATGATCGGTGCAGGAAGCATGAGTTGCGCTCATTGGCGATCCAAGGAAGAGCACGTGTTGGAGGGGACTGTCTGGATTCACGGTTTCTGGACCGGACTTAATTACGTCGCCGCGGCGAGTGGCCAAACACAGCCCAGAATCAACGTCTCGTCGATCGTTGCCGAAGTCGAAAAAGTGTGCGCTCGCAAGACATCACAGACCTTGGCCAGCGCCGTATGGACGACGTATCTTGGGGCCACGAGGTAGGGCGCCGAACAGCAGTGATGCTGCGCCGCTTTCGTCATTCTGACGCGCTTGCTGGAACTCAGAGGCCCGCGAAAAGTTGGCAGTTGGCCAATTGAGCCTCGGTCCTGGAAGGCTGACGATGATCCGCCCGGTATGCGCCGCCTTGGCGCTTAGCTGTCTATCTGCGCCTGTATTTGCCGAAACCTGCATTGCTTCTCGCTACGGCTACAACGGTGGCCGAACCGCATCGGGGGAGCGGATGAATCCAAATGCGATGACTGCGGCGCATCGCGCCAGACCATTCGGCTCCCATGTCACAGTCACCTCACATTCCAGCGGGCGAAGCGTCACAGTGCGGATAACTGATCGTGGTCCGTTCGTGAAGGGACGGTGCATAGACCTTTCCGCTGGCGCGGCCCGGGTGCTTGGCTTCTCCGGGACTACGACGGTCTCTCTCCGCTGAGGTGGATGATCCGGCCGCCAGGGGAAAATTCGCGACAGCAGGCTCTCCAGTCGCTCACTGGCAATTCGGTGTCAGCGCGCGCATAGTTGCCAGGTCGTTATACCGGATAGGTTCGTCGGTGTATGACATGGACTCTCCAGGTCAGCGCCGGTGATCTGCGGTTCGGACAACCGGAGTCCCGCCATGTCTGTTACGGCTTCCAGCGAAACCCACCACCAACACACCTTCAATTCCGCTGAAATGGGTGCGATCGCTCATCTCTACCGCGGCGAAGTCTACCGTTCGACGATCTGGAGAACGCGGCTCGACAACACGACCAACTGGGCGATCGTCACCATGGGCATCGCCTTGTCGACGACCTTTTCGAGCCCGGAAGCTTCACCGCTGCCATTGCTGCTCGTTGGCCTGCTCATTGCCGTGTTTCTCGGCATGGAGGCGCGACGTTATCGCTACTTCAATGTCTGGCGCGCCCGAGCCCGGTGGATGGAGACGAATTTCTACGCGCCGATATTCACCGGTGAAGTCCGCGACGATAGCTGGCAGGTGATACTCGGCCACGACTACACCGCGCCCCGCCACCACATTTCATTTGTCCGCGCGGCGGGACGGCGGCTGCGTCGCAACTATGTCTGGATTATCGCCGTCCAGGTGGTTGCCTATTACGGCAAGATCGCGATTCATCCGACCCCCGCGGCAAGCCTGGCGGAATTTGTCGATCGCGCCGCGGTTGGACCGATTCCCGGTTGGATCGTTCTGATGGTTGGCTTTGTCTACAATTTCGGCTGGCTGGCGTTTGCGCTCGGCACGATGTGGCTCGACCAACGCGAGCACAGAGGCGACAAGGTGGCGATGGGTTAGCGCGCCTGCCGCCCGCGGTATTGATGGAATGGGACGCATTCCATCAATCGCTCCATCGGCATCCCGGGTCAGCCCTTGCGGAGGAACACATAGTCCGCCGAGTAGGGGACGCTTTCATACGATCCTGCCTTGTAGCAGGCGCCATTGGCCCTTCCACCCACCGTGTTGATCCGCTGCACTGTCGTCACCGGACTGAGAACCCCGTTGCCGCGCCGCGAAGTCACGCCGAGCTTCAGCCAGGGGATGTCCATGGCGACTTGCCCCGGGGCGGTGCCGACGACCTGGCTGACCACCGCGCTGCCGTCGCTGTATTCCCAGGTCGGTCCGGCATAATGCCGGCCGACCGTCTTGCCGTCCAGGAAAAGCGTCGCGATCGGCTCGCGAAACACCCAGCCCAGTGTGCCATCGGCGCCGGTCTTGCATTCATAGACCTGCGCGCCTTCGGCATGCAGCGTGAGAACGGCGATTTCACCGGGAGCTGCAATAGCCTCGGGAAGCGATTTTTGGGCGGTCGCATTGACGAGCGACCCGATCAGTAGGAAGGCGGCGAGCGCGATGCTCTTGGAGAACGACACGGTGATGCTCCGTCGTTGATTTTTCTGTTATTGCGAGGCGGCGGGCCACACGAATGCGCGCCCGACGGCAGGCTCCGAGCAATCCACCGCGCCAAGCTTGGGCCGTGGATCGCTTCGTCGCTCTGCCCCTCGGTACGGATGTAGGGGAGTTGCGAAGGCGGCTTAGGCCGCCATCGCCTTCTCGAGATTGGCCGCAACCTTGTCGAGGAAACCAGTCGTGGACAGCCAGCGCTGGTCGGCGCCGACCAGGAGCGCGAGGTCCTTGGTCATGTAGCCTTCCTCGACGGTCGCAACGCAGACCTTTTCCAGCGTGTCGGCGAATTTTGCGAGCTGCGGGTTGTTGTCGAGCTTCGCGCGGTGGGCGAGGCCACGGGTCCAGGCGAAGATCGACGCGATCGAGTTGGTCGAGGTCTCCTTGCCCTTCTGATGCTCGCGGTAGTGCCGGGTCACCGTGCCGTGCGCGGCTTCGGCTTCCACCGTCTTGCCGTCGGGCGTCAGCAGCACCGAGGTCATCAGGCCGAGCGAGCCGTAGCCCTGCGCGACCGTATCCGACTGCACGTCGCCATCGTAGTTTTTGCAGGCCCAGACGTAGCCGCCGGACCACTTCAGGGCGGAGGCAACCATGTCGTCGATCAGGCGGTGTTCGTAGGTGAGCCGCTTGGCCTCGAACTCCTTCTTGAACTCGCGGTCGTAGATGTCCTGGAAGATGTCCTTGAAGCGGCCGTCATAGACTTTGAGGATGGTGTTCTTGGTCGAGAGATAGACCGGGTAGTTCCGCATCAGACCGTAATTGAAAGAGGCGCGGGCGAAGTCGATGATGGAGTCATCGAGGTTGTACATCTGCATCGCGACGCCGGAGCCCGGGGTCTTGAACACTTCCCTCTCGATGACGGTGCCGTCCTCGCCGACGAATTTCAGCGTCAGGGTGCCCTTGCCGGGGAACTTGATGTCGGTGGCGCGGTACTGGTCGCCATAGGCGTGGCGGCCGATGATGATCGGCTTGCTCCAGCCGGGAACCAGGCGCGGCACGTTCTTGCAGATGATCGGCTCGCGGAAGATTACGCCGCCGAGGATGTTGCGGATGGTGCCGTTCGGCGACTTCCACATCTCCTTCAGGCCGAATTCCTTCACCCGGGCTTCATCAGGGGTGATGGTGGCGCATTTGACGCCGACGCCGACCTTCTTGATGGCATTGGCGGCATCGATCGTGACCTGGTCGTTGGTCTGGTCGCGGTACTCCATTCCGAGGTCAAAATAGAGCAGTTCGACATCGAGGAACGGGGTGATCAGCTTGTCCTTGATGTACTGCCAGATGATCCGGGTCATCTCGTCGCCATCGAGTTCGACGACGGGGTTGGTCACCTTGATTTTTGCCATGATGGAGGGGGCCTTCTTTGGAAAACCGCGCGTTTCGGGCGGGTGGAGTGATTATAGGCGGCCTATAGCACTGCAAACCGGCCGGCGAAAGCCAAGCCGTTATGCACTTTCAGCCCATCCTTTAGATTAGGTTGCGGCTTGCGTCGCCGTCCCCGCCACCACGTACCGGGTACTGAACAGGCCGCAGATCAGGGCGCCCGGCGGCTGGAGTCGGTCCGCCGCCAGGTAAAGGTCGCGATCACGGCGCAGATGCCGAGCAACGGCACGAACTGGATGGCGACGATGGTCGACAGCGGCACAAAGCCGGGATCAGGCAGCGGGTTGAACAGCTTTCCCGTTAACCACAGCGTGCCGTATTGTAGCACCACCAGCACGATCCGAAAGCAGAACGCCCGCAAGGCGGCGGATAAGGCCGCCAGCTAGAACTTCTCGATCTTAATCTGGCCGCTGGAAAACCGCGCCACAAGATTGCGGCAATGGGGTTCGCCGCGCCGTCGAGCCCAAGCCTCCATGCGGTCGATCTCAGGCCGAAGGGCGTCCAAGGCCGCTGCTTGCCAGTGCGCTCTCATCCCGCCAAATGGCAGAGCTTCGGTTTCAGAAACAACGCCGACGAAGGGCAGGAAATCCGCGTCCCCTTCATCGAGCTTTGACGTCCACCAGGCCGCAACAATTTTTCGCGCACCTTCGATGTACGTAAGCCTTCCCGCCAACACGTCTTGCGCGGCGTCAAAGATCGCATTCCGGGCTTTCAGGATCTCGGATTCATTCCAGCTCATCCACCACGTATCCTAACCGGCCTCTAGTCCGCATTTCGATGGGGTTCCCATCGATTGTTCCTCACTGCAAGGCGACAGCGCCTTGAAGTTTGACCAAGGTTCAAACAGGGGTACTAACCCCATATTTTGCTTGAGAAATTATCCCAGTCAGGCAATCGAAGGCAGCCTGCGAAGGTTTGTCGAATCCTCCTGATCCTTCAGGAGCTGAATCAGAAAGTGAAGTCGAAAATGTCCGGCTCGGGCACCGATAAAACCAAGTCTGGTTGGGACTTAGCTGGACCTGTTGTGATCCTCGTCGAGCCGCAGCTCGGCGAGAATATAGGCATGGCCGCGCGGGCGATGGGCAATTTTGCGCTGTCGCGCCTGCGGATCGTCAATCCGCGCGACGGCTGGCCGAACATCGCGGCGCAACGGGCCGCTGCCGGCGCGGACCAGATTTTGGAACAGGCGCAGTTGTTCGACACGGTGGAGCAGGCGGTTGCTGATCTCACACTGCTGTTTGCGACCACCGCCCGCGCGCATGACCAGGCCAAGCCGGTGGTCGCGCCGGCGCAAGCGGCGGCCGAGATCGTGGCTCATGTCGGAAGTGGCGGCGGGGCCGGTATCCTGTTCGGCCGCGAGCGGTACGGCCTGCAGAACGAGGAGGTGGCGCTTGCCAACCGGATCATCACCTTTCCGGTCAACCCCGGCTTCGCCTCGCTCAATCTGGCGCAGGCGGTGCTGCTGATCGGCTACGAGTGGTTCAAACTGTCGACCGGCGGCGCCCTGCCGTTCGCGATGCCGGAACGCTCCGAGCCGGCCTCGCAGCACCAGATGCAGGCCTTCTTCGACAATCTGGTTCGGGAACTCGACAAGGTCGAATTCCTCCGCCCGCGCGAGAAGCGCGAAACCATGCTGGTGAACCTGCGCAATATCTTCACCCGGATGGACCCGACCAAGCAGGACATGCACACCCTGCACGGCGTGGTGATGGCGATCGCCGAGGGACGCAAGGGCCCGGCCAAGGGCGGCGTGCTCGACGGCGAACAGGCGACAAGGCTGCGGGCGCTGCTGGCCGAGCACGGGCAGGGGCCGGCGGTGCCTGGCGACAGCTCTACCGTGCGCGGCCTGGCACGGCTGCTTCGCCGCAACCCGACTGATGCCGAGCGCATCCTTTGGCAGGCGCTGACGCGCGACCGCCGCTTCGCCGGCCAGTTCAAGCGCCAGACCCCGGTCGGGCGCCACATCCCCGATTTCGTCTCCTTCGTGCATCGCCTGGCGATCGAACTGGTCAACCCGAACGAGACGGAAACAATTGTCGCCGACCGCGCCGGGCGGAAGGCGTGGCTGGAGGCACGGGATTACCGCGTGATCGAGATGCGGGTTGCCGATGTCGAGCGGGATCTGGCGACCGAGCTGGAGCAGCTGGAGAAAGCCGTAGGGTGGGCAAAGGCGCGTTAGCGCCGTGCCCACCATTTGTCGGCATCGTTGTCTTGAATGGTGGGCACGCTTCCGCCTTCGCTTATGGAAGCTACGGCGGACGTGGCCGCTTTGCCCACCCTACGGGTCGCTGTCCCTTGGGGCACAAACGGAGTAAGCTCGCAGCGCCCGACCAAGGAGAGGTTCAAGCGGCCGCAGTCCAATCGATAACGCAACGGGAGGTGTGCGATGGCTACATCTGACTGGCGTCTCGAAGGCGAATGGATGAAGAACTGCAATTGCGCGTTTGGCTGTCCGTGCGATTTCAACGCGCGGCCGACCGAGGGCTATTGCAAGGGCCTGGTCGGCATGAGGATCACCCAGGGACATTTCGAGGGCACTAAGCTCGATGGGCTGGTTTTTGCGGCCACCGTCGATTTTCCTGGCGCACTGCATGAGGGCAATGGCCAGTTGCAGCCGATCATCGACGAGCGCGCCACGGCGGAACAACGCGAGGCGCTGTTCAACATCATGTCCGGCAAGCATTCCGCTGAAGGTACGCTGTTTCATATCTTCAGCCTGATCGTGACGAAGATCCACGACCCGGTGTTTGCGCCGTTCGAGTTCTCATTCGACAAGGATGGACGCGTTGCGCGCATGGTGGCCAAGGGCGTGCTGGAGACCGAGGTCGAGCCGATCAAGAATCCGGTGACGGGAGAGCCTCATCGCATTCAGGTCGTGATGCCCGAGGGCTTCGAACACCGCGCTGCCGAAATTGCCTCGGCCAACATCCGCTCGACCGGTGCGATCAAGTTCGACACCAAGGGCTCGCATAGCTCGCTGGCGAATGTCGTCCAGACGCCGGAGGGCGTAGCGGCCTGATTCTGCATGGAGACGGCATTTCGACGTGCCGGCTCAGTGGCGGAGGTTAGTCCATGTCCGGGACCTCTGCGCTTGAACAGACCTTGCGCCACGATCGCCTGATCGTGGCGTTCAGCATGGCTTCAGTGGTCGCGTTTGCCTGGGGCTATCTGGCCGCCGGCGCCGGCATCGACATGAGCATGGCCGATATGCCCATGGACCCCGAGCCATGGTCGCCCTCGCAGGCCGCGCTGATGTTTGCGATGTGGTGGGTGATGATGATCGCGATGATGGTGCCGAGCGCCGCGCCAATGGTGCTGCTGTTTACGGCAATCAAGCGCAGGCAGGAGACCGAAAATCCCGTCTTCACGAGCTGGCTCTTTCTCGCCGGCTATCTCCTGATATGGGCCGGCTTTAGCCTCGCCGCGGTCGCGGTGCAGTGGGCATTGGATCAGGCCGGGCTGCTGTCCGGCATGATGGCGAGCACCAGCAGCATGCTCGCCGGGACCATCCTGCTTGCCGCCGGGCTCTACCAGCTCACGCCGGTCAAGCGCGCCTGCCTGCGCTACTGCCAGAATCCGGTATTCTTCCTCAGCCGCTTTTGGCAACCGGGCGCCATGGGCGCGTTGCGCATGGGCTTTCGGCACGGCAGCTACTGTGTCGGCTGTTGCTGGTTTTTGATGGCGCTGCTGTTCGTTGCCGGCGTGATGAACCTGGTGTGGATCGCGGCGGTCGCGATCTATGTCGCCTTCGAGAAGCTGCTCGCCCGCAGCCCGTGGCTCAGCCGCGCCGCAGGCGTGGGCCTGATCCTGGCCGGCGGGGTGGTGCTGGCGCGCGGTCTGATCGTCACGGCGCCCGCGTCGCTCTGGGGCGTGTACTCATAAAATCAAGACGCCAATGGACTTGGCGATGTCGCTTTACCATCGGTAAGCGGACAGCCAAGGCTGGCCTTCAGCAGTGCTTGTGCCAGCAGCGGACATAGCAGCCGACTATTCAGCCATAGGCATTCAAAAGGATTTTCTGCATCTCAAAATTATTGACCGGGCATCCGCACTCTGTTCCCTGATACTGCCGCACTTCGGTCCATCCGCGTCGTGCGTAGAAGGCTCGCGCTCGTGAGTTAAAGCTGCGTACTTCCAACCGTGCGACCGGGGACGTGCGTGCGATCTGCTCCTCGGCTTTGGTGAGCAGTTTTGATCCTACGCCACTATTCCAATGGCTCGGATCGACATGCAGGGCTTCGATGAAGTCGTGGTTCATCTGGACCATACCTAAAAGCACGTTCTCGCACGTTGCAACTGTGAAGTTGCGCCATTCATTTTCGGCGTGGTGGCGTGCAGGGTCAACAGCAGCAAAGGCTTGCACCGCCTCGAACGGCAGCTCAGGAGCCCACGTGACAAGCCAAGAGCGTCTCAAAAGACGGGCGAGCGCAGGCACATCCCGCTCTTCTGCAAGTCGAATGGTGATCTTGGATGCCATCTGCAACTCGTGTTTATCCGCTTATAACATGCCTCTGTAAAAAGTAGGGTGAGGCGCTGACGGAGGCTTGTCTGCCTCGGGTCATAAGTGGACAATTTCAGAACCGGTCGGCAGGTCGCAAAGGGCCATGAACGACTTTTGTACGCCCCATGGATCATGTTATCAATTTTGAATGGATAAGAGCTTTAGAATAAGACGAGCTTCTCAAGATGATGCCGGTGAAGTCGCCCGGATTCATATCGAAGCCACTCGCGCAGCCTACCGTGATATCTATACAGTCGAGTACCTCAACGGCCTTTCGGTTGAAGACCGTGCTTACCGCTGGGTTGAAAAGGATAAGGGTCATCTGGCGATTGGCCGCCCGTTCGGTGTGTTCGTGGCATTTGACAACGAAGTGATGATTGGTTTTGCGGACGTCGGACCAACTAATGAGAATGGTGTCGCGGAACTTTACGCGATTTACCTGGATCCCGATTATATTGGGAAAGGCGCAGGCAAGGCTCTCTTGGAGGCGTGCGCTGACTACGCTGCCAGCAATGGCTTTAAAGCCATGACCGCAACCGTATTAAGCAGAAATTCTCTGGCACGCGCATTTTATGAGCGCTCAGGTGCGCGAGCGGTAACAGAGACCGAAAGATTGATAGAAACAGGCGGGACCAAGGAAACGGTCATTTCTTATCTTTGGGCAAATTTGCGCTGATGGACAGGCCGACCGAAGCCCATTCCAACTAACCGTTCGGTGCGCAACTTCTGCTTCGGGTCACAAAAGGCGCAATTCTGGCGTGACCAACGCGGACATCTTTGGTTTTACGAGTAGCGCCCTAGCCGCCTCAGACGGCGACAAGCTCCGCTGGGTTACCGGCGCGTTTCGGTTTCCTCACCTTCGACGACCCGAACAGATTTCCCGCGGCAAGCCCCGCGGTATCCGCGACGCCGGGATCGCGCGTGACCATGGCGGCGACGATGGCGCCGTCTATTAACAGCGCGAGTTGATGGGCGAGCACCTGCGGCTCGGCCGCGCCCATTTCACTTGCGAGCTTTTCGATGTGCGCCAGCACCACCTTCTTGTGGCGCAGCGCGATGTTGCGGAACTGCTTGGCGTCCTTGTCGTGCTCGGCCACCGCATTGATGAACGGGCAGCCGTAGAAGCGCTCTTCGGCGAACCAGCGCTTCAGCGCCGGAAAGATCCGCTTCAGCTTCGCCTGCGCATCGCCGCCGCCGTCCTCCATCGCGCCGATGAACCATTCGCGCCAGGCCTTGCCTTCGCTTTCCAGCACGGCGTTGACGAGGTTGGTTTTCGATCCGAACAATTTGTAGAGCGTGGTTTTGGCGGTGCCTGCCTCGTCGATGATCGCGTCGATGCCGGTGGCGTTGATACCGTTCTTGCAGAACAGATGCGTCGCCGCGCTTAGCAGGCGGCCGCGCGCGGACTCCTCGTCGCCTGCGGCCGACGCCGCGACAGCTTTCCGCTTGGAAACTGATTTGCCCATGCGCCGCAGTTAATCGGAGCGCGGCGCAATCATCAAGCCGCATCTTTGCGCCGAAAATAATCGCAAGCACGCGGCAATTGCTTCGCGCCTGAGCAGCACGGCGCTGACCAATTTGCGGGCAGGCGCACTAAGCGACGAGAGACGTTCGGCTTTTGATTTCGACCTGATCTGGCACGCTTCATGCAGGAAACAGAACGTTCGGTATCCTACCCAAGGGAGAGAAATGATGACCGCGGTCGCTCAAAAAACGGTGCTCACGGGCTGCCTGGCCCCGATCGACAAGAACGGGCTCGATCAGCTCATCGCCAACGGCAAGGCCAATCCGAAGGTCATCAAGACCTTGAAGTGCAAGACGGTGGCGGAGGGCAAGTTCCGCCACGCCAACTACATTCGCAATCTCGCGCCCTACATCGTCGACGAGCCGCCGGGCTTGCTCGGCGATGACACCGCGCCCAATCCTTCCGAAGCCTCGCTCGCCGCGCTCGGCTCGTGCCTTGCGGTCGGCCTGCACGCCAACGCCGTGCACCGCGGCTGGATCGTCAACAAGCTCGAACTCGAGCTGGAGGGCGACCTCAACATTACGGCGGTGTGGGGCACCGGCGACGTCAGCGAAAAGCCGGTCGGCTTCACCGATGTGCGCGTCAAGATCGACATGGAATGCGAGGGCATTCCGAAGAGCGAGATCGATGCGCTGGTCGCCCACGTCAAGAAGTGGTCGCCGGTCGCCAACACCTTTACGCGGCCGGTCAATCTCGAAGTCAGCGCATAAGCAGTCGCAACAAGCACTGGGGTGCGGAGGTTCTCATGGGTTCGGTGGCGGTATCGCGGCTCGCAGTTGCCGAAGATCTCCCGGCGGCATCGATCGTGGATCAGGTCGCGGCGATTGCGCGTAGAGAACTCGCACCCCAGGCCGCGGCCATCGACGAGGGCACCGTCTATCCGGATGCGTTGCTGCGGCGGCTCGGGGACGCCGGCGCGTGGAGCAGTCACCAGCCTGCGGATGGCATGGCGGACCTGCGCTGCGCCATTCAATCGATCTCGGCGCTTGGAGAGGTCTGCGGCGCCACCGCTTTCATGGCGTGGTGCCAGAACACGCTGGTCTGGTACGTCTCGAATTCGGACAATCCAAAACTCGTTGCCAAATTCGCCGGCAAGTTTGCCAGCGGAGAGATGCTCGGCGGCACCGGGCTCTCCAACCCGATGAAGAGTTTTTTCGGAATCGAGAAACTCAAACTCAGGGGGCGCAAGGTCGAGGGCGGTTACGTCGTGCGCGGCGCGCTGCCCTGGGTGTCGAACCTCGGTCCCGATCATTTCTTCGGCACCATCTTCGAGCGCGAGGACGAGGGCGGCGGCATCGCGATGTTCCTTGCCGATTGTTCGAACCCCGCGATCACGCTGCAGCCCTGCAAACCATTTCTCGCGATGGATGGCACCGGCACCTATGCCGTGCAGTTTCGGGACGTCTTCGTGCCGGATGAGTTGATCCTTGCCGAACCGGCGGGACCGTTCGTGAAGAAAATCCGCGCCGGTTTCATCCTGCTGCAGGCCGGCATGGCGCTCGGCCTGATCAAGGACTGCATCCAGATCATGGACGAGGTCGACGCGCCCTTGAGCCATATCAACCGCTATTTGCCGCAACAGCCTGCTCAATTCCGCGAACTCCATGCCGAGTTCGAGAAGGAGACGATGGCGCTGGCGCGCGACCCCTACAATTCCGACGATAGCTACTGGCGCCGCGTCATTGCGCTGCGGCTCCGGCTCGGCGACGCCAGCGTCGCGGCTGCGCATGCGGCGATGCTTCATTGCGGCGCGCGCGGTTATTTGAAGAGCCACCGCGCCCAGCGGCGGCTGCGCGAAGCCTATTTCGTCGCCATCGTTACGCCCGCCACCAAGCAGCTTCGCAAGATGCTGGCCGGCGATGAGCACTAAGGGATTTCCGATCGACTCGAACCAGCAACCACGAACAGGAGAGGCCTGCCATGACGGACGTTCTGATTACTGCCGGCGAACTCGCGGAATTCCTCAAGCAAGAGCCGTGTGTCGTCATCGACACCCGCAATCCGGAAGGCTACGGCGCGGGGCATCTCCCGAACGCCGTCAACGTCCATGAAATCTTCACTTACCTGGCGACCTCGACGCCGGAAGGTATTCACGAACTGAAGATGAAATTCGCCGACGCGTTCGGCGCCGCCGGGCTTTCGGGCACGGAGACCGCGGTCATCTACGAGCAGTCGATGAATTCCGGCTTCGGGCAGTCCTGCCGCGGCTACTATCTGCTGACCATGCTCGGCTATCCCAAGGTCAAGGTGCTGCATGGCGGCTATGATGCCTGGATGGCGGCGGGCCTGCCGGTGACCACGGAGGTGCCGTCGCCGGTGAAGGCGTCATTCGCGATCGTGCCTGAAGCGGGCGACATCCTGATCGACGCCAAGACCATGCTGGCCGCCGTCGGCAAGCCCGGTATCGCCTTGCTCGACGTGCGCGACATCGACGAGTGGATCGGCGAAAGCTCTTCACCTTACGGGAAGGATTTCTGTCCGCGCAAGGGACGCATCCCCGGCGCGGTCTGGCTCGAATGGTACCGTATGATGAAGCCGACCGCGGAAGGGCCGCGCTTCAAATCCAAGAACGAAATTTTGGCGGAATGCGCCACCGTCGGCATCACGCAGAGTACGCCGGTCTATCTCTACTGCTTCAAGGGCGCGCGCGCCTCGAATACGTTCCTCGCGTTGAAGAACGCCGGCGTGAAGGATGTGCGGATGTATTTCGGCTCCTGGAATGAGTGGTCGCGCGATCCCGCGCTGCCGATCGAGGAGGGGCTGCCGATGGAGGCCAAGCTCACCACCAAGGCGGCGTGAGGAGGCGTTTGATGATTGCAGTCTGGTCCAGCCGGGTCAGACTGCAACCTTGCTCAGTCTCGTTCGCAGTACCGGCTTAGTGGCTCAAACAAGGGACGTCTGGCAGTTCCTGGGGTGGAGGGGCCGACATATTCCTGTTACGTTTGCCTCGATTTTGCAGATGGGCGAACGCAAATGGACACGCGAGTATGTCTCGGCTTGGCAGTAATCGTTACATGCCTTTGCGCAAACCCCATCGCCTCGGCGCAGGAATTGGTCAGGTTTGAAAGTGCTCCAGTCCACCTTGGTCAACTCCAGCAGCGCTTGGCGCGCGAGCGTGGCGAAGCGCCGAGGGCGGCGGAAACGATTGAAGGCTATCTTTCAAAACCTGAGGGCGAGGGCCCATTCGCCGCCATTGTATATCTCCATGGATGCGATGGACTTTCGAAAGATGCTCCAAAGTTCATCGCTGAGTTCATGACCGGCTTGGGCTATGTGTCACTTGCCGTGGATAGCTTTGCGACCCGTGGCATCAAGGACGCGTGCGCCAAACCGATGCCTGCCCTGATGCTTGCCCGCCAAGGTGATGCGCTGGGCGCTCTCTCCTATCTTTCCAAACTTCCTTTTGTCGATCCTCAACGCATCGCTGTTCAGGGAGGATCGATGGGCGCAATGGTTGCGCTTCAGTTAGCGTCGACCCATCACCTCGAAACCTTCGCCGCCCCGCGCGATCTGAAGTTCAAGGCCGCAGTGGCCTACTATCCTTTGTGCGGTGTTGCTTCAGAGGAGCTCATCGTTCCTACGTTAATCCTGATCGGCGAACTCGACGACTGGACACCCGCAAGGGACTGCGAACTTTGGATGAAGCGGCGGGCCGACAGGGGCGCACCTGTTAAGCTGGTCGTCTATCCCGGCGCCTATCACGCCTTTAACGTGCCGGCCTTCGCCGACGGCAGGGAAATGTTCGGGCACTGGCTCAAGTACGACGGGAAAGCGGCCAGGAGTGCGGTCCAGGAGATGCAGAGTTTTCTGGCTGCTCAATTCTCCCGCTGAGTGACCGTCAACCTGAGCTCGACTCGAAGTGATCCGATTTTCAGGTTTCGCGTGGTTCGGAGGCGCTCACTGCCTGCGATCTCGATGCATTGCGCGAACTGGAACCGCGCCATCGCGTCGCTCTGGCGTTCTCGATCTCCGCTGCGTATAATCGCGACGCAGTCGGGTGGTCGCGGATGTCGATGTCTTCACGCAAATTCGGTCTCGTATTGGTCGCGGCGACGCTGTGCCTTGGCGCGCGCGCCGCTCATGCCCAGGCCTCGCCGGTGAATTACTGGATTCCGGGCTGGCCGATGGGTTTCAGCGGGGAGGCGAGCGAGAGTCCGAACGCTTACGGCAATTTTCCGAGCTTCGACTTCCGCGACGTCGGAAACGGCTCGTCCTATGCGCGCTACAATTTTTCGAACGGCTTTTTTGTGGGCAGCCAGCGCAGCAGCATGGGCCTGAGCGGCATCAGCCAAAGTGCGTTCGGCGGGTTCGGCTCGCTCTATAGCGAAGGCGTGCAGTTCGGCTACAGCTTGAAGAACAGCGGCTTACCCGTCACCTTCTATGCCGGTTTCGACACCCTGAAATACAATACCGGCATCGGCGGCCCATTCGCGCCGTTCGATTCCAAATCCGGCACGCTGCCGATCTCCAGCGTGAATGCCGGCGTCGAATTCCAGGCGACGTCGAATCTCAGCCTGTCGCTCGGCGTCGGCTACGTCCAGCAGTCGGGCCGCCTCGATAGCGAGTTCAACTCGCTGCCCGGCGCGTCGTCGTTCGCCGTCGGCGGCCGCCGCTACTAGGGCATGGGCTCGCAGTTAAGTCAGGTCCGTTTTACTCTCGGAAGGCGATTATCAAGCCAACATTGATGCGTGTTGCCTTTGGGCAAGAGCCGACATCGACAATTAATAGGCACCAACTCAGCCAGCCGTGCCCCTATACGGGGTACCGCCATTTCAGAGCGCGTCGCACGGTAACTAATGCCGCAGTATTCGCCAGTATGCTGAACCAAAGAAGAGTTGGAACTGACAACGCGAACCAAATGTGGATCACGTAAGCGATCTGCGCGATGAGGCTGACAAGCAGCCCAACCGAAGTCCAGCCAAGAAGTGTTCGGGGTGCGTAGTCAGAGGTACGGCCGATCAAAAGGTCCGCGATCCATGTTGCCAAGAATTCCATTCCTAGATACTCGCGCTACCTACCCAAGCTGTTAGTGACGCTGGCCGTCCTTGTGCGCCTGATGAACTTTGACGTCCCCCAGAGCTGAAGCGTAGCGCGAACACGTCAAACAGCGTGCGCTAGAATTGATAAAGTTTTAATGGCTCCCAGTAACTGACGTGCCGTGGGAAGTCGACGTTTATGAGTACACGCCCCAACTAGCCCGCCAAGCCACGCGCGCTCGCAATCCCCAGCGCCTTGATGCGGGAGGCCAGCGTGGTCGGCTTGATGTCGAGCATCTCGGCGGCGCCGCCGGGGCCGAACACCTTGCCGGAGCAGGCCTGCAGCGCCGCCAGAATGTTGGCGCGTTCGTGCGCGCGCATTTCCGTTGCCGTCATGACGGTCGGCCGGGCGTCGGCTTTCTCGCGCGCCGCGCCGGAGGAGGGTGATGTGCCCGATACATCGGGCAGGTCGATGCGCAGGCGGCCGTTCTGGGCGAGGATCGCCGCGCGCTCGATCACGTTCTGCAGTTCGCGGACATTGCCGGGCCAGTCGTAGCGCGCAAGCCGGCGGGCATCGCCTTCCGACAGGCGCAGGTCGGATTTCAGCGCCTTGCTCTCGCGCGTCAAAAAATGCTGCGCCAGCAGCGGAATGTCCTCGCGCCGCTCGCGCAGCGGCACCGATTCCACCGGAAAGACGTTGAGGCGGAAATAGAGGTCCTCGCGAAACCGGCCGCGTTGCACTTCCTGCTTGAGATCGCGGTTGGTGGCGGCGATCACGCGCACGTCCACCGCGCGGGTGCGCTCTTCGCCGACGCGTTCGAAATTACCCTCTTGCAGTACCCGTAGCAGCTTGCCCTGCAACTCCAGCGGGATTTCGCCGACCTCGTCGAGAAACAGCGTGCCGCCGTCGGCGAGCTCGAACCGTCCGATGCGGTCGCGCATCGCGCCGGTGAAGGCGCCTCTGATATGGCCGAAGAACTCGCTCTCAAAAAGTTCGCGCGGGATCGCCGCGCAGTTGACGCGGATCAGCGGCCGGTCGCGGCGGCTGCTCGCTTCATGAATGGCGCGCGCGATCAATTCCTTGCCGGTGCCGGATTCACCCGTAATCATCACGGCGGCGGTGGTCGGCGCCACCAGCTTGACTTGGCGCAGCGTCTTCTGGATCGCCTCGCTCTGGCCGATGATGCCGCGCGGGTTGGTCTCGATGCGGATTTCTTCCTGCAAATAGGCGTTTTCCAGCTCCAGTCGCTCGCGCAAGCGATCGACTTCGGCAAGCGCTGCATGCAGCTTCGCGTCGGCTTCGCGGCGCTGGCTGACGTCGCGAAACACGATGACGGCGCCGACCACTACGCCGCGGTCGCGGATCGGCGTCGAAGTGTATTCGACCCAGACCGGCGTGCCGTCCTTGCGCCAGAACACCTCGCCCTCGACCTGGTGCACGGCGCCGTCGCGAAATGCCGCGTAGATCGGGCAGTCGTGATCGGGATAGTGCCGCCCGTCATGATGGGTATGATGCACGATCGGGTGGATTGCCTTGCCGACCAATTCTTCCGCACCCCAGCCCAGCATCCGCTCGGCGGCCGGATTGACGAAGGTGGTCTTGCCTTCCGCGTTCACGCCGTAAATGCCTTCGCCGGCGGCGCGCAGGATGAGCTGGTTTTCCCGCTCGATGTCCTGAAACACCCTTTCGACCCGCTGCCAGGTCGCGATCCCGCCGCGCATATGGTCTTCGGCCGCCGCGTCGACATAGCGCCGACGGCGGGCCTCGAGATCGCTCATGGTGAGCAGCACCAGTGAGCGGCCTTCGCCCGGCACGAGTGAGCCGGCATATTCCAGGCGCAGGCTTTGCCCGGTCGCGTGGCGCGGGGTCAGCGCGTTGGTCCAGTACGCGCCCTTGTTGAGCACGGCCTGCGTGAACACGATGAGCGCCGGCAGTTGTCCGGCATGCAGTGTGCTGGCCTTGGTCTGGCGCAGCAAGGCGCGGTCATAGCCGAGCAGGGTGCAGGCCGCCGGATTGGCGTCGAGGATCTGGTCGGCATGGGGATCGAGCAGCAGCGCGGGCTCGATCGCGAACTCGAAGGCGGCGGCGCGCAGTTCAGCGTCCTGCGGCGGGGCGGTTGAGCCGAGGGCCAGATCCATCCGAACGCTACTCCGAAATCTCGTAATTCGACTACGACATTTCGTGTATCACGAATTTTCGTAGCCGCCAACGTCAGCAGAATCCCTGTGATCTCAGAGCCATCGCCGCAGAACGGGGCTGGCATGTGCCTTGCTTAATTAGGGTGCAACGTCGCGCAGGAGGGCTGATGTCTACCTTCGACAATCCATTCGATCCCAACCGCCGCCTTCATGCCGGTGGCTGTAGCTGTGGCCAGCATGTCAGCGAGGCCGAGCATCAGGCCGCCCAACTGCAGGTCCAGGCCGCCATCGAGAGCGAGCAGCAGCGCTACGAAGGCGTGGTCGCCTCCGCCGTAATGCGCGCGATGTTCCCGCAGGACGTCGCGCGCCGCGCGTTCTTGAAGTCGGTACGCGCGGCAACCGCAGCGGCAGCGCTATCGCAATTCTTCCCGCTCAAGACGGCGACCGAAGCGTTCGCTGCTGGCGGCCCGCTGGAAAAGAAAGACCTTAAGGTCGGCTTCATCCCGATCACCTGCGCCACGCCGATCATCATGGCCGCGCCGATGGGGTTCTATGCCAAGAACGGCCTGAACGTCGAAGTGATCAAGACCGCCGGCTGGGCGGTCATTCGCGACAAGACCATCAACAAGGAATACGACGCCGCCCACATGCTGTCGCCGATGCCGCTCGCCATCACGATGGGCGCCGGCTCCAATCCGATTCCCTACACCATGCCGGCCGTGGAAAACATCAACGGCCAGGCGATTACGTTGTCGATCAAGCACAAAGACAAGCGCAATCCGAAGGACTGGAAGGGCTTCAAGTTCGCGGTGCCCTTCGACTACTCGATGCACAATTACCTGCTGCGCTATTACCTTGCCGAGCACGGCATCGATCCCGATGCCGACGTGCAGATCCGCGCCGTGCCGCCGCCGGAAATGGTCGCCAATCTGCGCGCCGACAACATCGACGGCTTTCTCGGGCCCGACCCGATGAACCAGCGCGCGGTGTTTGACGGCGCAGGCTTCATCCACATCCTGACCAAGGATATCTGGGAAGGTCACCCGTGCTGCGCCTTCGCCGCGTCGAAGGAATTTGTCACCTCGATGCCGAATACCTATGGCGCCTTGCTCAAATCGATCATTGAAGCCACCGCGTACGCGCACAAGGCGGAGAACCGCAAGGAGATCGCGGCGGCAATCGCGCCGGCGAACTATCTCAACCAGCCGCCGATCGTGCTGGAGCAGATTTTGACCGGCACCTTCGCCGACGGGCTCGGCAACATCGTCCAGCAACCGAACCGCGTCGATTTCGATCCGTTCCCGTGGCAGTCGTTTGCGGTATGGATCATGACCCAGATGAAGCGCTGGGGCCAGATCAAGGGCGACATCGACTATGCCGGCATCGCCGCGCAGGTTTATCTCGCCACCGACGCCGCCAAGCTGATGAAGGAAGCCGGACTGACGCCGCCCGCCGCCACCACCAAGAGTTTCTCGGTGATGGGCAAGACGTTCGATCCTGCGAAGCCGGAGGACTATCTCGCCAGCTTCAAGATCAGGAAGGCGTCGTGATGAGCGATGCTCTCGTGTCCCGGACGCAATGCAGCGCGCAGCACAGCGTGCGGAGCGGTGCATTGCTGAGCCGGGACCGCCTCACGCGCGGTGGGTCCCGGTTCTGCGGAGCACCACTGCGCTGCGCTTCGTGCTGCGCCGCGCCCGGGACACGGAGCTTGTCGTCATGACCTCATCCCTCCGTTTCCGTGCGGCCGTCGTCTCGATCGTGCTGTTCGCGGCGTTCCTCGGCATCTGGCATCTCGCCACCCGCTCGACGGGCGCTGTCGGCAACATGTCGCCGGAATACGCCAAGCTGATGGGGCTGACGGCCACCCAAGGCAAATCGGCGATGCCGGGGCCGCTCGATGTCGGCGCGAAATTGTGGGAGCACCTCAGGCAACCGTTCTATGATAACGGGCCGAACGACAAGGGGCTCGGCATCCAGCTCGGCTATTCCATCGCGCGTGTCGGCCTCGGTTATTTTCTCGCCGTGATCGTCGCCATCCCGCTCGGCTTTTTGATCGGGATGTCGCCCTTGATCAGTAAGGCGCTCGACCCGTTCATCCAGGTGCTGAAGCCGATTTCGCCGCTGGCCTGGATGCCGCTCGCGCTCTACACCATCAAGGATTCCTCGATCTCGGCGATCTTCGTGATCTTCATCTGCTCGGTGTGGCCGATGCTCTTGAACACCGCGTTTGGCGTCGCCGCGGTGCGCAAGGAATGGATCAACGTAGCGCGCACGCTGGAAGTCGGCACCGTCAGGCGCGCCTTCACCGTGATTCTGCCGGCGGCGGCACCGACGATCCTGACGGGCATGCGGATTTCGATCGGCATCGCCTGGCTGGTGATCGTCGCGGCCGAGATGCTGGTGGGCGGGACGGGCATTGGCTACTTCGTCTGGAACGAGTGGAACAATCTCTCGATCACCAACGTCATCATCGCCATCCTCATGATCGGCATCGTCGGCATGCTGCTCGACCAGATCCTGGCGCGGTTTACGCGCATGGTCACGTTCCCGGAGTGATGGCGATGACCGACAAATTCATTTCCATCGAGGGCATCGCGCGGCGCTATCCGGGCGCGGGTGGCGGCGAGACCACGATTTTCGAGGATCTATGGCTGTCGATGAAGCGCGGCGAATTCGGCTGCGTGATCGGGCATTCCGGCTGCGGCAAGACCACGGTGTTGAACATCCTGGCCGGGCTCGACCAGCCGAGCGAGGGCGCCGTCATCGTCGACGGGCAGGCCATTGAAGGCACGAGCCTTGATCGCGCCGTGATCTTCCAGAGCCATGCGCTCTTGCCATGGCGCACGGTGCTCGGCAACGTCGCTTATGCGGTGACCTCGAAGTGGCGCAACTGGGATCGCGCCAAGGTGAAGGCGCATGCGCAGAAGTTCATCGATCTGGTCGGGCTGACCGGGTCCGAGCACAAGCGGCCGTCGGAATTGTCCGGCGGCATGAAGCAGCGCGTCGGCATTGCGCGGGCGCTATCGATCACGCCGAAGATCATGCTGATGGACGAGCCGTTCTCGGCACTGGACGCGCTGACGCGCGGTACGCTGCAGGACGAGGTGCGGCGCATTTGCCTCGAGACCGGGCAGACGGCGTTCATGATTACCCATGATGTCGATGAGGCGATCTATCTCGCCGACAAGATTTTTCTGATGACCAATGGTCCGGGCGCCGTGTTGGCCGAGATCGTGGAAAATCCGCTGCCGAAGGATCGCGGCCGCGTCGATCTGCACCGCCATCCGCTCTATTACGCGGTGCGCAATCACATCGTCGATTTCCTGGTCAGCCGCAGCAAGACGTTTGCTGCCACCGTGACCGATCATGATCCGCGCAATGTGCCGGTCGTGCGGCCGGGCAAGCCGGAATTGGTGCTGGCTGCGGAGGCGGAGGATTCAATTGAGGCGTCATGGCCCAGCGTGGCCCGGCCATCCACGTCTGCCTAGGCAATGCGAAACAAGACGTGGATGCCCGGGACAAGCCCGGGCATCGCGGGTACATAAGGAGATAGGGCATGAAGCGCGAAGACCTCACAGAAAAGCTGCTCGACATCAAGCGCGAGAAGGGCTGGAGCTGGAAACACATCTGCGAAAAGATCGGCGGCTATTCGGAAGTGCTGATCGTCGGCGCCATCATGGGCCAGATGAAGCTGACGAAACCGCAAGCCGCCAATGCCGGCGAATTGTTCGGGCTGTCGAAAGCGGAAACTGCGATGCTCAACGAGGTGCCGATGCGCGGCACCGGCACGCCGATGCCGCCGACCGATCCCTTGATCTACCGCTTCTACGAAATGGTGATGGTCAACGGCCCGGCGTGGAAGGCCCTGATCGAAGAGGAATTCGGCGACGGCATCATGTCGGCGATCGATTTCGACATGGCATTGGAGCGCGTCGCCAATCCCAAGGGCGACCGGGTCAAGATCACGATGTCCGGCAAATTCCTGCCGTACAAATATTACGGCGCGAGTGGGAATGTGCCGGAGTATGGGTTCAAGGAGGAGTGACGTCTGCCTCCACCGTCATTGCGAGCGAAGCGAAGCAATCCATCTCGCGGCATAACGGAAAGATGGATTGCTTCGTCGCTTCGCTCCTCGCAATGACGGGGAGAGTTCATCACCCGAACGCCGCCCGCACTTCTCCGATCGGCGCCATGTCGCGTACATAGGTGAAGGCGCCACACTCCTTCATCTCACGCGCGCATTTTAGGAACGCCGCCAGTGCGTAGCGTTCCATCGCGCCGCCGACGCTGATGCGCTTGACGCCCGCGGCTGAGAGCTGATCCACCGTCAGCGTCGGATCGGCAAATCCCATCACCAGGTTGAACGGCTTGCCGACCGAAGACACTACGGTGCGGATCGTGCCGATGTCGTAGAGGCCGGGGGAATACAGGACATCAGCGCCTGCGGCCTCGAACGCCTGCAGACGCTTGATGGTGTCGTCGAGATCCTTGCGACCGTGCAGGAAATTCTCCGCCCGCGCGGTCAGCGTGAACGGGAAGGGCAGTGCACGCGCCACCTCGACCGCCGCCTGCACCCGCTCGACCGCGAGCGAAAAGTCGTAGATCGGCTTCTTCGGATCGCCGGAAAAGTCCTCGATCGAGCCGCCGACGCAGCCTGCTTCGGCCGCGCGTGCGATCGTCTTCGCCGCGGTCTTCGGATCGTCAGCGCCGCAATTCTCCAGGTCGGCGTTGACGGGCAGGTCGGTGGCTTCAGCAATCACCCGGCAGTTCTCAATGATGGCGTCCAAGCTCACGGTCGCGCTGCCAAGCGTATTGGCAAGCCCCAGGCTCGTGGTCGCGAGCGCCTCGAAGCCTATCGCTGCGAGCAGCTTTGCGGTGCCGGCGTCCCAGGGATTGGGGATGATGAACGCGCCGGGCCGCGCATGCAGCGCGCGAAACGCATCGGCTTTTTCCGTCTGACTTCGCATCGGCAATCTCCGCTTCGTTTGTTGGTCGGCTCTGGTTGGCGACGAAACTAGCGGGCTATCTGCCATCAGCCAAATTTGTTATTTCTCTAGGCATCATCAGCTTTTTGCATGGACGAAACATGGACAGCGATGCGCTTCTCACCTTCCTGACCATTCATCGCCGCGGCGGCATTTCGAATGCCGCGAAAGCGCTGCACCGCTCGCAGCCGGCGATTTCGCGACGTATTGCGCTGCTGGAGCAGGAGCTCGGCGTGCCGTTGTTCGAGCGGATCGCGGGGCGCACGACGCTGAGTGACGCCGGAAAAGTGCTGGTGCCTCATGCGGAGCGCGCGGTGGCTGCGGCCCAGGATGCGGAGAATGCGGTGCGCGCACTGGCGCGGCCGAATTTGGGACCGGTCGCGCTCGCCGTCGTCGGCACGCTTGCCGGCGGGCGGCTGTCGGCGGTTCTCAGGCGCTTCGCGGCCGAGCATCCCGAGGTCGAATTGAGCCTGCGTACCGCGACCAGTGCGGAGGTCAGCGACATGGTTCGGCGCGGCGAAGTGACCATCGGCCTGCGCTATGATCGCGACCGTTCACGCGACCTCGACTGCGAATTGCTGCTCTCCGAACGGCTGCAGGTCGTATGCGCGCTGGATCATCCGCGTGCCGGCCGCCGGATCGCAAAGCTCGCCGAACTGCGCGGCGAGCGCTGGATCGCGTTTCCGGTCGTACCGGGACGGCGCGAGATCACGGCCGCGCACGTCTTTGCGCTGTTCCAGATCCACGGCCTCGGCGAAATCGACTGGACGCCAGTCGACAGCTTGACTGCGCAGAAGCGCCTGGTCGAAGCCGGCCTTGGCATTGCGCTGTTATCGGAGAGCAACGCTGCAGAGGAACTGCGACACAAGACGATTTCGACAATCGCCGTGCGCGATCTCAAGGCAAGCCATGACGTCGTCACAGTAACGCGCCGCGGCGGCTTCCTGAGCGCGGCGGCGCAGCGCTTGCTGGAGATCGTGCGCAGGGAATATCGCGGCACGAAGGCGTTCGGATGTTAGCACCGTCATTCCGGGATGGTCCGAAGGACCAGACCCGGAATCTCGAAATTCCCCGATGCGCAATTGCGCATCTGAGATCGCCGCTTCGCGTCGTCCGGAATGACGGTGAGGTGTCAGTTCCCCGCCTTCACCTGGGCGGCGGCAACCGCAATCAGTTCGTCCATCTTGACGCGAACTTCCTGCGCGGTGACGGCGACGCCCTTGGCGGTAAGATCCTTCACCACCTTGTCCTGGACGTCCTTGTCGCCGGCTTGCTCGAAGTCGGCCGCGACCACTTCCTTGGAATAGGCGGTGGCGGCATCGCCCGACAGCCCGAGCTTTTCCGCTGCCCAAAGACCGAGCAGCTTGTTGCGGCGTACCTCAGCCTTGAACTTCTGCTCCTCATCGAGGGCGAATTTCTTCTCAAAACCTTCCTCGCGCTTGTCGAAAGTGGTCATTCTTCGGTTCCAATCCCCGCAAACGGTAAATAAGGCCGCGTTGTCGCGGCCCGATGGACTACCTAGATAGAGGGGGCGAATCGGTAAAACAACGGTCCGTTAAGCCGCAGGCAATCGGGATAAGTTGGGCCCAATCGGGCCGGGTCGATTGTGCTGGATGGGCCAATCGGATAGGTTGCCATCAGGCTAGGTTCTTGTTCTGTTTCCGGTCGCTTAGTTCAGGACGCCGTTAGGTTCAAGACCTGGCCTTCACGGCAGCTCCGTCGTGGTCGCAAACCCTTGTCATCCGGAGCACACCAATTTCATGGATTTCAACAAAACACGGTACATCCCAATGAGCCGTCGACGCCGTATTTATGAAGGCAAGGCCAAGGTCCTGTATGAAGGTCCGGAGCCGGGAACCCTGATCCAGCACTTCAAGGATGATGCGACCGCGTTCAATGCGAAGAAACACCAGGTGATCGAGGGCAAGGGCGTCCTCAACAACCGGATTTCGGAGTACCTGTTTCAGCACCTCAACGACATCGGGGTGCCGACCCATTTCATCCGCCGCCTCAACATGCGCGAGCAGTTGATTCGCGAGGTCGAGATCGTGCCGCTGGAGGTGGTGGTGCGGAACGTCGCCGCCGGTTCGCTGTCGCAGCGCCTCGGTATCGAGGAGGGCACCCAACTGCCGCGCTCGATCATCGAATTCTATTACAAGAACGACCAGCTCAACGACCCCATGGTGTCGGAAGAGCACATCACCGCGTTCGGCTGGGCGACGCCGCAGGAAATCGACGACATCATGGCGCTCGCCATCCGCGTCAACGACTTCCTCACCGGACTGTTCCTGGGGATCGGGATCCGCCTGGTCGATTTCAAGATGGAATGCGGCCGTCTGTTCGAGAACGAGATGATGCGGATCATCGTCGCCGACGAAATCTCGCCCGACTCATGCCGGCTGTGGGATATCAAGTCGAACGAGAAGCTCGACAAGGACCGTTTCCGCCGTGATCTCGGCGGCTTGCTTGAAGCCTATACCGAGGTGGCGAAACGTCTGGGCATTCTGATGGAGAACGAGCGCCCGGCCGGTTCGGGTCCGGTGCTGGTGAAGAGCTAAAGAACAACTGGGGCAAATCTCGTGAAGGCACGCGTTACCGTTACGTTGAAGTCCGGCATCCTCGATCCGCAGGGCAAGGCCATCGAAGGCGCGCTGAAATCGCTCGGCGTCGATGGCGTCGCCAGCGTCCGCCAGGGCAAGGTGTTCGACATCGAACTATCCGGCTCGGACAAGGCCAAGGCAGAGGCGGCATTGAAGGATGCCGCCGACAAGCTGTTGGCGAATACGGTGATCGAGAATTACGCTATCGAGATGAAGGCTTAGGGGCTGAGACAATGGCCGACGTGACGATGGAGCCGATGTTTGAGGTGTTGAAATCGGTCCAGGCCCGGCTTGCCCAGGTCGATGGCAAAATTGATGAACTCACGCAAGCAACTCAGGCGCTGCGAACATCGCAGATCGGCATTCGTCAGGAGATCACGAGCGTCTTTCAGGAGATTTCGGGCGTACATGCAACTCTAGTTCGCCATGAAGGTCGACTTGATCGCATCGAGAAGCGTCTTGAGCTGAGCGAAGTGCCGCACACATGAAATCAGCCGTTCTCGTCTTTCCCGGAATCAACCGCGAGCGCGACATGGCGCGCGCGCTCAAGCTCGTCTCCGGTGAGGAGGCGGCGATGGTCTGGCACGCCGACACCGCGCTGCCCAAGGGCACCGATTTGGTGGTCGTGCCCGGCGGGTTTTCCTATGGCGATTACCTGCGCTGCGGCGCCATTGCCGCGCGCGCGCCAGTCATGGATGCGGTGCGTAAGTATGCGGCCGATGGCGGCCTCGTGCTTGGCGTCTGCAACGGTTTTCAGATCTTGTGCGAAGCAGGCTTGCTGCCCGGCGTCTTGATGCGCAATGCGCGGCTGAAATTCGTCTGCAGGGACGTGCATCTGCGAGTCGAGCGCTCGGATTCGCCGTTCACGCGCGGCTACAATGCCGGCCAGGTCATCCGCGTGCCGGTCGCGCATGGCGAGGGCAATTATGAGGCCGATGAAGAAACCGTGAAGCGGCTGGAGGGCGAGGGGCGGGTGCTCTACCGCTACTGCACCCCTGAGGGCATCGTCGACGAGGAGTCCAACATCAACGGCGCCGCGCAGTCGATCGCCGGCATCGTCAACGAGCGCGGCAACGTGCTCGGCATGATGCCGCACCCGGAAAACCACGTCGAAGACATCATGGGCTGCACCGACGGCCGCGGCCTGTTCGCGGGCCTTGCCGCGCATCTGCAAAAAGCCGCGTGAGGTTCCTGGTGTCGCGCCTGACGATTGTCGTTGTGGCGCTACTATGCGCCGTGGCAGCCCACGCGCAGGATTATCCCAAGCGTCCCATCACCATGATCGTGCCGTTCGCGGCCGGCGGCACCTCCGACGTGATCGCGCGTGTGGTCGCCGAGGAGATGACCAAGTCGCTCGGGCAGCCGATCGTGATCGAGAATGTCGCGGGCGCCGGCGGCTCGACCGCGCTGACGCGTGCCGCGCGGGCGGAAGCGGACGGCTACACCATCGCGATCGGCAATGCCGGCACCAGCGCCGCGACCTATACGATCTATCCGAAACTGCCGTTCACGCCGGAATCCTTCGTGCCGATTGCGGTGGTAGCGAAAACCTTCGGCATCGTCGCGTTGCGCAAGGATTTCCCCGCCAAGAACCTGCAGGATTTCATCGCCTATGCGAAGAAAAATCCCGGCAAAGTCAACCTCGGCCATGCCGGCGTCGGCTCCTCGAATTTCCTGATCTGCAAGAGCTTTGTGCAGGCCGCCGGCATCGACGTGACGCTGGTCGGCTATCGCGGCGCGGCGCCGGCGCTGACGGATGCGATCGGCGGCCAGATCGACGGCGTCTGCGACGCGGCCGCGTCGGTGTCGCAGGCGATCGATGACAAGCTGGTAAGGGGCCTCGTCGTCGGCTCAACGGTGCGGCTTGCAACCTTGCCCGGCCTGCCGACTTCCTCCGAGGCCGGTCTTCCCGAATTCGAGGCGCAGGGCTGGAACGGCCTGTTCGCTCCAAAAGGCACGCCGCCTGCGATCATCGCGAAACTGAACGCCGCCGCCAGGACCGCCGTCGAGAGCGAGGCGGTGAAGAAGCGTTTTCACGATCTCTCCACCGTTGCGCCCGACGCCAACGAGCATGCGAGCGAAGTGCTCGGCCAGTTGGTGACGCGGGACGTCGAGAAATACAGGAAGCTGCTGGAAGAGAAGAAATAGCAGCGGCGACCATGTGATAAAAAAGCCCCGGTGAGCGGGGCTTTTTGTTATCGGCCGGTGGCCGAACCCGGCCCCGTCGGCGACAGGGTCGAACCGCTCGGTGATGGGTTGATGTGGGTGTTCCCTGACGGGTTCGCTGGACTGTTTCGGCCGGCTGCTGTACTGCCGGCATCGTTGCTCATACCGGTGGTGGAATTACCGCCCGTTCCACTTCCGGCGGTCGTTCCGCTGGTGGAGGATCCTGCCGCACCACCTGCCGCCGCGCCACCCGTGCCCGAACTTCCGCTGCCGCCGGCTTGCGCAAGGGCAAAGGTATTCGTGAATGCCAGCGCCATGGCCAATCCGATTGTTGCGAGTTTCATGATTGCTCCTTTTCTTGCTGCGTAACGGCGCAACACGATGCGCTTGCGTGCGTTCCAGTGTGTCAATCATCGTTGATTGCTGTTCCACCACCGTTCCCGCAGGCGAAATGCGACGCGCGCCGAAATATTCGCGCGAAGCCCAGGCGGAGTGGCTTTCGCTCGCCGAGAAACAATTGTCGACTTGAACGCTGGCGGCTTTCATCCGCCTCTCGGCTTCCCGCGCAGGCGCTCGATCCACTTGCGATATTGACCGCGCGGGATAGTCATCGCGGCGACGCCCGCCATCACCAACACGAGGCCGAGCGCCAGATTCGGCGGCACGGGTTCGCCGAGCAGCAGAACTGACAGGCCGACGCCGATCGGAATTCGCAAGTATCCCTGCGCATTGGTGGTCAGTGTGCCGAGCCGCGTCAGGCACATGTAGAACAGCATCAGCCCGAAGGCGCTCGAGAAGATGCCCATCGCGGCGGTCGCAACCAGCGCTTCAGTCGTCGGCCGCAGGGTCCAGGGATGATCGACGATCAACGCGAGCGGCAACAGCACCGTGCCGCCGAACAACAGCGAGCCCGCCGCCACCACCATCGGGTCGTAATCGGTCAGCTTGAGCCCGAAGATCGTGGCGCAGGCGAACGAGATGGTGGCGATCAGGATGACCATTTCGGCAAAGAGGTTGCTGGAGAGCCCGCCGAGCGTATCGAGGCCGATGGTCACGGCCGTACCGGCCAGGCCCAGAATGGCGCCGATCAGCTTGAGCAGCGTCGCGGGCTCGTGCCGCGTGACGGCCCAGGTGATGAGGAAAGCGAAGATCGGTGTGGTCGAGGCCAGCACCACGGTCGGCGCCGCCGCCACATATTGCTGCGCCCAGGTGATCATCAGGAAAGGAATCGTCGAGTTGATAGTCTGCTGGAACGCAAACAGCCTCCAGGCCTTGCCGTCCGTCGGCAGCCGCAAGCCGCGGGCACGCAGGATCACCAGCAGAAAGCCCGCCGCGATCAGCGAGCGCGCCGAGATGAACGGTGACCGGCGGGATCGAGCCGAGACCGATCTTGGTCAGCGGATAGGTCGAGCTCCAGCAGCACGCCAGCGCGAGCAGCAATGCATAGTCGCGCCAGCCGCGACGGGCCTGTGGCGCGTCAGGTGGCAACGGCGCCGGTGCCAGTCGGCTTCTTCCACTTCACCCGCTTGATCGTGCCCGAGAAGGTGAACAGCGACCGCTCGCCGGATTTCAGCACGCCGCGCAGGAAGATCAGCGAGCCGCCGGCGCGCGTGATTTCGCCCTCGCATTCGACCAGTTCGCCCTCGCGCGCGGCATCGAGAAACTCACAGGCAAACGATACCGTCACGCCCGGCCCTTCAAGTACGGAAGAGGCGATCGCAAACAGGCAGTAATCGGCGAACGACATGAAGCAGCCGCCATGGACGTTGCGCATGCCGTTGAGGTGCTTCTTCTCGACCCGGAACGCGCAGCGGACCTTCCCGTTTTCGTCCATGCGGTGCCAGAAAGGGCCGTTATGGGTCTCGAAACTGTCGCGGGTCCAGGTCCGCCAGCCGGCAAATTCGCCCTCGGTTTCGACATGCAGATCGGGGCGGCGGTGAAATGCATTTTGGGGGAGTTCGTTCACAAAAAATGACCTTCAATTCGATGTTTCAGCCCTTAAATCCGATCCGGGAACGATGTGCAAACGCCGATCCTGCAAAGCTCCCTTCGCAAAGCTCTGGACAGGACGGAAATGCGCCATAAAAGGCCTTTTCGCACCCCCTCGATCTTCCTATTAAGGCACCCATGAACGAGCCCCAGATCACCCCCGAACTCGTCGCCAGTCACGGTCTGAAGCCCGACGAGTATGAGCGCATCCTCAAGCTGATCGGGCGGGTGCCGACGTTCACCGAGCTCGGGATTTTCTCGGCGATGTGGAACGAGCACTGCTCGTACAAATCCTCGCGCATCCATTTGCGCGGCTTGCCGACCAAGGCGCCCTGGGTGATCCAGGGCCCGGGCGAGAACGCGGGCGTGATCGACATCGGGGACGGGCAGGCGGTCGTCTTCAAGATGGAGAGCCACAACCACCCGAGCTACATCGAGCCGTATCAAGGCGCGACCACCGGCGTCGGCGGCATTTTGCGCGATGTGTTCACGATGGGTGCGCGGCCTATTGCCTGCCTCAATGCGCTTTCCTTCGGCGCGCCGGAGCATCCGAAGACGCGCCATCTGGTGTCGGGCGTGGTGGCCGGCGTCGGCGGCTACGGCAATTCCTTCGGCGTGCCGACGGTTGGCGGGCAGGTGCGCTTCCACACCCGTTACGACGGCAACATCCTGGTCAACGCGATGGCGGTCGGCCTCGCCGAGACCGACAAGATTTTCTATGCGGCAGCCTCCGGCGTGAACATGCCGATCGTCTATCTCGGCTCCAAGACCGGCCGCGACGGCATTCACGGCGCCTCGATGGCGTCGGCCGAATTCGACGATGACTCCGCCGAGAAGCGGCCGACGGTGCAGGTCGGCGATCCCTTCGCCGAGAAGCTATTGCTGGAAGCCTGCCTCGAGATCATGGAAAAGGGTTGCGTCATCGCGATCCAGGACATGGGCGCGGCGGGCCTGACATGCTCGGCGGTCGAGATGGGCGCCAAGGGCGATCTCGGCGTCGAACTCGATCTCAACGCGGTGCCGACCCGCGAAACCGGCATGAGCGCCT